>JBFXBK010000431.1:0-7516 GCA_050183255.1 Polyangiaceae bacterium
GCGAATGCTCCGACGTCATCTCCAGGCGCGTCCACACCTTGGGCACACAACGCCACATCGCTGAGCGCTGGGCCCTGGCGCACGCCAACACTGGGCGCGAGCTGCCCCGCCAACAAGCGCATGAGGGTCGACTTCCCGGCACCGTTCGGCCCTACCACGCCCCAAATACCCGACGAGAGCTCGAGGTCGACTCCGCCAAACAGGAGCTCGCCCCCAGCGAAACCAAAACCGACGTTCTTCAGACGTAACATACGCGCGTTCTCCCGCGTGGAGCGCGAACCACGCTTTCCACGCGACAATGCGGCGTCACGTTCACTCAACCAGTCGACGGTACCTGAAGAGGTCCCGCTGTCACCCGTGGGGGCAACTCGGGCCGGGAGCTGGCGTGCCGCAGCTTGGTCAACACACGAAACCTGGACGCGCACAGGCGTTCAGCGTTCCGGAACCATAAAGCGGACAGCTCAGTACTTCATCGGACAGGCCGAGTATGGCGACAGCAACCGACCGGCGCAAGCCTGACGCGTGATCGGCCTCGCGGGAACAGCGCGTGCGTCTGGGGCGACAGTGTGTGAACCTCGACGAGGACGTCGAAAGGCTCACGGCAAACCAGCGTTCGCAGTCGAGGTACCCAGCTTCGCAGCTCGGCCCACATTGACTCGCGGATATGCCTGACTTCGCGCTGTGGGGGCTGAACGCACATCCATCGGCAAGGCGTTTCTGCAAGGCAACACTTTCGGGAACGCGTGTTGCAAGGGTCGAGACCCGCGAAGGAGGTAGCATGGGTGAGCCGAAGAACGACAGGGTCGTCGACAAGGAACATTTTCGTCGCGGAGCGAGAGATGAGAGACTGCGGCCCATGCAGGCTTTGCCTTGGACGGCGGGGGTCGTCGTACTACTGACTCCAGCGCTCGCGCTGGCAGTGGAAGTTCCGCCCGGCAATGATCCACAGCAGGCGCCGGGAGCGACGCCGGGTGCACCGGCACCGGTGGTTCAAGGTACGCCCCCGCCACCGCCACCTCCCGGCGAAGTACGTGTCGCAGAGCCCCCACCCCCAGAGCCGCCGCCGCGCAGGAGGTACAGCTTCGATGCGCCGCCAGCGTCGACGGGCTTCCAAGCCTCCTTTGGTCTCGGGCTCAGTTTTCCGTACGGAGATGCAACTGAAGATCCGGGCGACAGCTTGGGAGCGCGCTACGCCTGGCAGTTGCCGCTCCTTTTCGGATTGGGCGCGAAGTTGGCCGAGGAGTGGTACCTCGGAGGCTACCTGCAGTTCGGCTTTGGTAGCGAAGGGAGCGACCCGGGGGTCGAAGACGCCTGTGACGACAAGGACACCAACCTCGAGAACGACGTGTCCTGTTCCGTGCTCACTATTCGGGTCGGAGTCGAAGGGGTCTACTCGTTCGAGCCAGAGGCACGTTGGAACCCGTGGATCGGCTACGGATTGGGGATCGAGAGTGTCATCCAGACCATCGATGATCGCCCCCATAACCGCGAGGAGACGAACAGCAGCACCGGCACGACCTACGCCAAGTTGAGCTTCGGCGCAGACTACCGAGCCAGTGTGGGCTTTGGTCCCGTCGTCGAGGTGGTCGCTTCGCGCTTCGAGAAAACGACGACCGAGATCAACGGCAGCGAAGTACACTCAGGGCCCGTCGACGATCCCGCGTGGCACACCTGGATCACCGTTGGCTTTCGCATGGTGGTGCGACCATGAACCGTTTGCATGGAGTTTCTCTGGGCACCTGCCTTCGCGCGCTGCTGATCGCTGCCTGCACCCTCGGTTCAGCGTGCACCACGGAAGCCACGGGATTGGGCTACACCAGCGTGACGCTCAGCGCGACCAACGCTTCGGGCGAGAGCACCCAAGGCAAGTGCACGACGTTGCCCATCCTGCGCGGCAGCCACGAATTGAACGACATCGACTTCGACGGACAATTCGGCGCGCGGGTGTTCGCTAGCTCGAAGGACGTGGAGATCAGCTTCCAGGGCATTCAAAACGCCGACGCGCAACGGCGTGTGGTGAGCGCCGAGGAGCTCGAATCCGGCTACGCGGAGAGCCTCGACGTCGTCGCGCAGAACGGTCAAAGCTTCGAGGTCTTGATCAACTCGGGGTGCTCAGAATGAAGCGTACAAATGCTCTAGGGTTGCTGACCGCTGCGCTGTGCGTTCAGGCGTGCGTCAGCGCTGGCGACGACCAAGGACAGTCGACGCAGGTGCACTTCGGCGAAGGCGCACGCGGAGGCAACGGCGGTGGCGGAAATGGAGGAAGCGGTAACACCAGCTTCGGGCCACCGACGGTGAGCAGCCTGTCACCCACTGCGGGGGAGTACGGCAGCGTGGTGACCATCAGCGGCAGCAACCTGGGCAGCAGTGCGCGAAATGACGTCCAGCTCGTCCTGGGGGGCGGCGGCGAGGTGGTGATCAGCCCCAGTGACTCAGACTTCGTCCAAAGCTGGACGGAGGATCAAGTGAGCTTCCGCTTTGCGTTCCCTGCGGAGGGCGCGGTCGCCATCGAGACACCTGAAGGCGCGGCGTTGGCTGGCGACTTTCAGCCCAGCTGGTCCCCTGGAGAAGCCTACCCCATCGCGCCCGGGGCAAGCGTCGTCAGCAGCGTGGCGACTGGCAGCGGTGAGCTCGCGGTGGTGATCGACACCACACCCCCGACACTCAGTCGCTTCAGCCCTGGCGCGCACTCGGACGCGAGCATCGCTGTGACTGGCTACAGGAAGGAGACCCTACGTCTGTACCTCGGGGAAACACTCGAGGTCGTAGGCTTTGCCCTCAGTGACACCTCCCCCCCTGAAATCCTGCAGCTCGACCCCGATGGCAACGGTGGATTGGTGGCGAACGCCACTGGAGTGACCGTCAGCGAAGATTTCGTGCTGGCGGGCGGTGCGAGCGGCGCCGTGGTGTGGTTCTCAGAAAATGACCAGTGGAGCCGGGCGCGGCCGAGTGCTGGAGTGTGGAGCATCGACAAGGGCCCCATCGCCGACCCGGATCCCAGCGCGCCGGACCACGCCGCAGGCGCCACCAGCGACGGCACCCTGTGGCTCGCCCACTCGGTGGACAGCGGGACGCTGCTCGACGACATGGAACGACCCAGGTGTCAGAAGCTCGGTCCGAGTGACACCAGCTTCGGCAGTTCGTTTGCGTGCGGAATCAGCATGGACGACTACATCACCAGCCTCGACTTCTCAGACCGCGGTCGCGGCACGGCGCTGCGCTACTGTGGCAGCGACGTCGACCCCTGGGGACTGAGCAGCACGGACTATCTGTGCTACACGGCGCTGCTCACGCCAGACGGCAGCCCCAAGCTCTCCCTCCCGGATGAGAAACAAACCAGCCGCTACGCGTTCACCGACAGCTTGGTGGTTGGAGGCATCTGCGATCGCGACTTGGGTACTCAACTGACAGCGGACCCCGGAAACGACCCAGGCGAAATAGCGCTCTGGCCGTGCCCCGAGCTCGATGCGCTGGAGATCGACGGCGCTGGCGATTTCGTGCTGCTGGTCCGCCACGAAGACGCACTGTACTTCCCGACGCGACAGACAACGCCCTAGTCGCTACTCCCTCGGGACTGGTGCAGGCCGCGGTGCGAATCTAGACTCCGCCTTGCCATGAACACGACGATCGTCGACTTCGAGCAGCACCGTCGCGGCTTGATGGGCCACTGCTACCGCATGCTCGGTTCCTCTGCTGATGCCGACGACGCCGTGCAAGAGACGCTCGTGCGCGCATGGCGTCACCAGTCGACCTTCGAGGGTCGCGCATCGGAGCGCACCTGGCTTTATCGCATCGCGACCAATGTGTGCCTCGATGCCATCGCCAAGCGAGGGCGCCGACACCGCCCAGTGGAGCTAGGTCCAGCCGGTGATCTACACAGCGAACTGACGGAGCACCCGCGCACGCACTGGCTCGAGCCGGTCCCAGACGCCCTGGTCCTGCCCGACGATGCAGATCCATCGCAGCTCTTCAATTTGCGGGAGAGCGTGCGCTTGGCGTTCGTCGCAGCGCTCCAGGAACTTCCGGCCAAGCAGCGCGCCGTGCTTCTCCTCACGGAAGTGGTGGGGCTCTCCGCAGCAGAGGCGGCGGAGGCGCTCGATCTATCGGTCGCAGCGACCAACAGCGCGCTCCAGCGAGCACGCGCGACGCTTGCAAGTCGTGACTTCAGCAGCCACAGCGCGCCCCTCGCAGAGACCAAACAGGAGCTCCTCCAACGCTACGTCGACGCCTTCGAGCGCTATGATGTGGACGCGCTGACCGCCTTGATGCGCGAGGACGCGACGCTTTCCATGCCGCCCTTTGCGCTCTGGCTCCAAGGCACGAATGGCATCAAGGACTGGTTCCTGGGGCCCGGCATCGGCTGCAAGGGCTCTCGGCTGGTGCCCACGGGCGCGAACGGGCTGCCCGCGTTTGGCCAATATCGCGTGGATCCAAACGGTGGTTGGTCGCCGTGGGCGTTGATCGTGCTCGAGTTCGACGGCGACCGCATCAGCGCGAACAACGCCTTCCTCGACACCGTGACGTTGTTCCCCCGTTTCGGTCTGCCAGATCGCTTGACCTAAGTCGGCGTAGGCAGGCATCGCGGTCAATCTTTTCGTCGCCGGTGAGCTTTCCCTGCGAGGCTTGGCGCTCTATAGCCTCCGCTATGGGGAAGGGTCGCACTGCGTCTAAAGCCAACTGGGGGGCCTTGCGCCTGAAGCGGATCTACGAAGCTCCGAACCCGGATGACGGCCAGCGCGTGCTGGTCGACCGGCTCTGGCCCCGAGGGATCAGCAAGGCGAAGGCTGAGCTAACGGCCTGGTTGCGTGACGCCTCACCCAGCGACGCCCTGCGGCGCAAGGTCCACGCGGCGCCTGAGGACAGCTGGGAGAGTTTCCTCGAGGAATACCGTCAGGAACTGAACGCCGACAGTGCCCAAGCGGCGCTGGCAGAGCTCGAGCGTCTGCTGACCCAGGGCCCTGTCACGTTGCTCTACGCCGCGAAGGACGAAGCGCGCAATAACGCCGTAGCCCTGAAGTTGCTGCTTCAGGGCCGGCGCTGAGTCGCTTCACTGCTGCAGCTCGACGGACCCAATGTCGACCACACCGCCTGAAGGTCGCGGCATGCGTGCCTGATCTTCGGTCAGCGTCGAGACCGGATCGCCACCATCGATGGCGGGGCTACCCGTGAGCAAGCGATGAGTCTGAGTGCGACCGAAGTTCAATCCGAGGACGCTGATCAGCGGATCCAGCGGGCTCCCGCTGGTCCCGAATCGATCCGATGATCCCCAGGGGCCGCCAACGCTGGCAACGCCGAGCAGGTTGTGCCCGCCGCTGACGAACGAGCCGGTGACGTCCGTACCGTTCTTGGCGACGAGGCTCCCGGTGAGCGTGCAGGTGCCGAGGCGCGCGTTGATACCAGCCCCACTGTTGCCGACGATCGTGGACGCCTCGACGCTGAGCGGGACGTCATTGAACACACCGTCACCAGTATTATCAGAGATGGTGCTGTTGATGATGGTCACGGAGACCGTCGGGCCTATCGTGCGGATACCGCCACCGGCGTTGCCCGTGTTACCCGAGACGGTCGATCGCAGCAGGGTGAGGGTGCCTGAGTTTTGCGTCGCGATCCCGCCGCCCTCATTCGTGGAGACGTTCGACGTGATGGCGCACTCGGTGATCGTCAGCTTCGCCCCCTGATTGAAGAGCCCCGCCCCAAGGCTAGACGACGAGCCGTTGGTCAGCGTCAGCCCATGGATTTCGATATTCCCGCTTCCTCCCGTCAGCATCACGCGCGTCGCGCCCCCACCATCGAGCACGCTGAGATCGGCCCCCAAGCCCACGATGGTCAACGCCTTCAAGCAAGAGATCTGTGAGGCGAGCTGGATCGTCTGGCCAGCGACGAAGCGATCGAGGGTCACGAAGTCGCCGGGTGACGCCGCGGCAATCTTCGCTCGCAACGAGTCGGTTCCACTATCGTTCGCGTTCATCGCGACGTTCGCATCCGGATGGAATGCAAACGCGCGGGTGCGGGTAGCCGTCTGACCGCTTGCGTTTTCCACCTCCACGTCAGCCCACGTGTTCACCGTCCCGGAGGGAGCAAAGAACGTGATCTCCGTGGCGCTCCTGAAGATCATCGTGGCGGCGACGCCCCCGATGCGCACGACGGTATTCGCGTCAAAACCGACACCGGAGATCGTCGCGTACGTCCCGCCAGAAGCGCGCCCCGCTGGCGGGAAGATGCAACCGATGCCAGGCGCACCCGTAGCCGGCGTCGGGGTGATGTTGCACCAGCTCTTGAGCTTGCAGTTGGTGTCGCAGGTCACGGTGTCGCCGGCGCGCCCTTCGGCGTTTCCGTCGCACTCCTCCTTGGAGAGGTCCACCAACCCGTCGCCGCAGAAGAGCATGGGACCGGTACCGCCAGCTCCAGCCGCACCCGCGCTGCCGCCTGACGTCCCCGCAGCACCGCCAGTTGCTGCACCCGCAGCACCAGCGCTCCCCGCGGTTCCGCCGCTTGCTCCGCCGGCACCACCAGTCGCACTGCCGCCTGCACCGGCAGCGCCGCTACCAGCCATGCCAGCGCTGCCTCCGCTCGCACCGGTCCCCGCAGACGAATTCCCCGCGGAACCGCCGTCTCCACCGTTGGCAGATCCGTCGCCAGTGCCGGCGTCATCCGCACCCCGCTTCTTGTTCGTGTCATCGTCGGAGCACGCCGCAGCGAGCACCCCCGCCACGCACAGGACCAGGAACCAGCGCCCCCGACGGGGCGCAAACAAGGAATCAAATGAGGTAGGCATCGACCCCGAAGGCTAACAGAAAGCCCGACATCCGCAGACGCCCGACAGCCAGCATGGCGCGTTCGACGACCACCTCACCCCACACTCCGAACCTTGCTGATCAAGCGCTCTCGCCGGGCTCACAGTTCCTACAAAAGGCGTCAACTGCACCCTCCTGGCAGCCCCAGTTCGAGTTCATGCAAGGCGTGCGTACCAATTCGTCACAGTTAAATCGTGCACGATATACTTGCTCACGACTAGTCTGGTCCTAGAGTGTGTGGAGTCAGCGACGGGGCCGTCTCGTTTGGCCCCACGCTCCCATTCCCAGAAAGTCCAAGGAGAATCCTCATGTCTCAGCCCGCCATCCTCGAGAAGCGCCTCTACACTGCCCGTGCGACCGCCATTGGAGGTCGCGAAGGCACCGCCAAGACCGACGACGGCGTGCTCGACGTCACGCTCGTGCCGCCAAAGTCCCTCGGCGGAAAAGGCGAAGGAGGCACGAACCCGGAGCAGCTCTTCGCGACGGGCTACGCCGCCTGCTTTGGCAGCGCCCTGGCCCATGTAGCTCGGCTGCAGAAGACAGATCCCGGTCAGGTCAGCGTCACCGCCGAGGTCACCATCGGCCCCGTTGGCAAAGGCTTCGGTCTGGCTGTAGCCCTGAACGTCAGCCTGCCCGATCTCCCCCGTGAGCAAGCCGAGGCGCTGGTCGCCACTGCTCACGAAGTCTGCCCCTACTCCAACGCGACGCGCGGTAATATCGAA
>JBFXBK010000432.1:0-7499 GCA_050183255.1 Polyangiaceae bacterium
AAAAATACAGAACTCAGAGACCCCCGTGAAACCCAATCGCTTCGTACGCTCAAGGCGCCTCCACAACGTGATCGATGCCGTGGGGAATACACCCCTGTTGCGTCTCAAGCAGGTCGCGAGCAGCGCGCCCGACGTCGAGGTGTTCGTCAAGCTGGAGTTCTGTAACCCCGGAGGCTCCGTCAAAGACCGACCCGCGAAGCGCATGGTCGAAGACGCCATCGCTGACGGCAGACTGACCGACGACAAGATCCTGATCGACGCGACCAGCGGCAACACCGGTGTCGCGTACGCACTGATGGGTGCCGCGCTCGGCTTCCGCGTCAACTTGGTGATGCCGAGGAACGTCTCGAAGGCGCGCAAGGACATCACCCAAGCCTACGGCGCGGAGCTCATCCACTCGTCACCCATGGAAGGCTCCGACGGCGCGATCCGCCTCGTGCGTGAGCTGGTGGAGAAGCACCCGGACAAGTATTTCTATCCCGATCAGTACTCGAATCCCTCGAACCCGCTGGCCCACTACCACGGCACCGGAAGCGAAATCCTCGAGGTGCTGGGCGACCGACTGAGCGCGTTCGTGACCGCCCTCGGCACCAGCGGAACGGCGATGGGGACCACGCGGCGCTTGAAGGACTTCGCCAAAGAGCCCGGCGGGCGCAACATCCGCTGCGTCGCGGTGGAGCCGGCGGAGGCACTGCACGGCCTGGAAGGCCTGAAACACATGGCCAGCAGCATCGTACCCAACATCTACGATCCGACGCTGCCTGACGAGATCATGCCCGTCGGCACGGAGGACGGCTGGGACATGGCGGAGCGCGTGGCCGCCGAAGAAGGCCTCTTCATTGGTCACTCGACGGGCGCGAACATTTTTGCCGCCGTCAAGATCGCTGAGCAGCTTCAGGCGAGCCAAGGCGGCGGATGCGTCGTCACCATCGCGTGCGATCGCAGCGACCGCTATTTCGCCCCGATGAAGTGGGAGAAGCGCTACGTCTGGTAGCGTGCTTCCGCACGGTAATTATTCGCCCAAGCTACTGAGGCAACATGACGAAACCCGAGTGGACCCAAGGAGATCTGAGCTTTACCCGTGGGATTATCGCCCGTGTCGAGCAAGCGGCGCGCGAAGCCTACGCCCGCGACGAGGAGGCATGCGGCTACCTCGCGGGGCCCGTGGAGCGACCTCGCCACGCCGATGAGGCGGTTGAGCTGGAGAATCTCGCGAACAAGTATCACCAGGTAGACCCGGAGAATCACCCTCGCACGGGCCGGGAGTACTTCAAGATCAACGCGCTCAAGTTCGAGCGGGCCATCGACGCGGGCCGCGCCGCAGGGCGGCCTGTGAAAGTGTTCTTTCACTCTCACCTCGATTGCGGCGCATACTTCTCCGAGGAGGACGCCGCCAGCATGACGATGGGCGCAGGAGAAGCACCAACCCACGAGCTCGCCTACTTGGTGACCGCGGTCGATAAAGGCGAGGTCACGGCACATCGCTTGTTCATTTGGGAGGACGCGAGCAAGAGCTTCGTGGAAGCCCCGTTCAGCATCGATGAGGGTTAGTCGGCTCCTTCCCTGCCTCGGTCTGCTTGCGCTCTCACTGTGCGCAGGCACCGCGCGCGCGGAGCTGGTCGACGATGTTTCAGCGCTGAAAGCGAGCTGGTCGAAGACGAAAGCTCACGCATCGTTGCCACCGCGCTTGGTGGAGCGCGGAGACCAGGTGCCCATCGGCATCCCCCAGCGCTACCTGACGAACGCCGAGGAGTGCACCAGCGTGGTGGTGCTCAGCGCGCCGAACGTGAGCTTCGTGGTGCGCATCGTCCCGAACCGCGGGGAAACGCCTGAGGCTCCAGAGGCCAGCGTTGCGGGTCTGGTGCAGCTCGTCCGCTGTGGCGAGCGTCGGTCCCAGCTGGGTCGTCTGCTACTCGAAATGCGCTCCCCCCGAGGTGTCTTCGAGACGGTATTTGCGGCCGCTGACGCGCCACTTCCTGCCGCGCGGCGCCTGCTCAAAGCGCGGGATCCGGGGCCCGTCGACGAAGCGCATCCCATCGGTCCGCCGGCGCGAGCCGAAACCCTCCCAGTGCGAGTGGGCGCTATCCGGGACGCCGCCTTCCGTGCAGGCGCGCTGGAACAACGCCGGCTCGGCCTCACGGCGGACGGACGCGGGGCGGGCGGTCAAACCGTGGAGTTGTCCGCTGGCTGCTACCGCATCGATGTGCTCTCCGCACAGGCGCCCGAAGGCTGGCACAGCAGCGCCGATGTGGACCTCGACGTGCGTCGCGTGCCCGACGGGGCGCTCGTGGTCAGCGATCGAGGCGAGGCACTGGATGCGCACGTGGAGCTGTGTACGGCGAGCCCCGGGGCGGTGCGCCTCAGCTACTCCGGTGGTTTTCCCCACGTCCCGCTGCTCGGCCTGCTGAGCCGCTTCGCGCTTCCTGGGGATTTTCCCCAGCACTGGAGCGATTCGACCAAGAATCAGCTCGCCCTGCTGCTGCATGAAAAGCGCCTTGGCTCGGGCACGTTCGCGGACTCCGGCCGTCGACGCGAGTGGCTCGGGGTCGCGGGGGTGACGCGCGCTGCGCTCCAGACCCAGGCAGGCGCGTGTTACACCGTCGTGGTGGCGGCGCACTCGGGCATTCCTGGCGGATTCGCCTTGGTAGCGCGGCAGAAACACATCCACGTGGAAAATCAGAGCAACGCGCCAGGGCAACCAACCTTCGTGCAGTTTTGCGCGAAGCAAAGCGGGCGAACACGGCTCGAGGTGGAGGCCCAAGGCGGCGCGCTGATCTGGCGCATGATCGCGTATCGCACCGGCAGCCTGCCCGCGGGTGGCGAATGAGCGGACGCAGGACTCAGTACGCAGCCTTGCTCGCGCTGATGCTGGTGGCCTGTGGAGCCAATCCCGCGCCGCGCCCGCCCGCTGCCGGCTTGGAGCGCGGAGCGCCGCCAGACGGCAAACCGCTGCTCGCGGTGGACGCTGCGCGCGCTTCCGCCGAAGGCGCGGAACAGACCCGCGTGATCGCCGTCGAGGCCGCGACGCCTGGAGACCGCGTCAGCGGCACGCTGATCGTCCCGCAGAATCGCTGCGTTCTGTTGCTCGCCCGAGTCAGCGACAGCATCGATGACGTCGATCTCTTCGCGTACTCCGACGCTGGCGAGGTGCTCGGGAGCGACGAGCGCCCCGACAAGGAGCCGAGCCTTCTGGTGTGTCCACCGCACCCCAAGCGGATCTACGTCGTGGCACGGGTCGCTTCGGGTCACGGCTTGGTCGCGGTTGGCGGACAGCTCGTGGCGCCAGAGAAAGCCGACAGGGCAGCGAAAGCCGTCGGGCACCAGCCGCCAGCCAGCGAAGCCAGCGTGTGGAGCTACTTCGAGGGCGAGCTCCAAACCCACCGCGAAGAGCTCGGCAGCGCCTGGCAGGATCTGCGACGGGCGGCGCTCCCCGTTGAGATCAGCGCCCCCACACTGAGCAGCCTGAGCCTGGATGAAGGCCAGTGCGCGGACGTCTTCGTCGCCCCCTCTTCTGACGTGTCCCATTTGGATCTCGCGCTGCTCGACGGCGAGGGACGCACCCTCGGCAGAGGCACGAGCCAGGGCCGTAACCGGAACCTTCAGGTGTGCGCCGGCAAGCCTGCGGAGCTCACCTTGGAGATCCGACCTCACCTGGGGCGTGGCCTGGTCGCGCTGCTCATCTCCCAGGGGAAAGCCAGCGAACTCAGCCCCAGCAAGCAAACAATTCGATACCGCACGGAAACGAATGAGCTGCTTCCTGAAGCGATCAAGAGCGCTTCGGCGCTGAGCCAACGCCTGGGCCTGCCACTGGGTACCAAGCTGCGCGAAGGTTCGGCGCCCGTAGGCCGGAGTGTGAGCGTGGACGTGGATCTGCAAGCTGGCTGCACCCGCCTCGACCTGGTGCTGGGAAAGCCGGCGCGCGGCGTCACCGCCCGGCTGTGGAGCGCCGCCGGCGAGTTGATCGCCGAGTCATCGGGCGACCCCAGCGCGCGCCTCTTCGCGTGCGGCGAAGCGGGGAAGTTTCGCCTGGACGTCGAAGCAGAAGTGAGACCCGGGCCCTTCGCGCTCTTCAAAAGCCCCGATGCGAAAGCACCTCCAGCGCTGCGCGCGGCGCCGCTCGCCGCTGGCCGCCTGCTCGGCCTCTTGACGAGTCGCGGCGTCACACGGGGCAAGCAGCTGGGCGGGGTGAAGCCGGTCCAGCTCAGCGAGACCAAGCTCCTGAGAGAAAAGCTCGATGTGCCCCCGGGTCGCTGCTTGGACATCGGTGTGGGAGCGGGTCCGGATATCGGCTCGGTGGAGCTGACGGTGCGGGGTCACGGCGCAGAGGAGAGCGTCGTTCCTGGACTGCTCACGCTGGATCGTGGCCCAAGGGCCGTAGCAACCCGCCAATGCAATCTCGACGGTCACGGCCCGTTGCGCTTGGAAGTGGAGCTGACATCGCGCGGCGGAAACGGCGCTGCCGTGCTGGGCTGGCAGGTACTCTCCCCCGCTCCTTGAGCAGCCTCCCTCAGCAGCTCAGGGGGCCTCGTCCGGGGCGGGCTCCGCGACGTCGGGATCGAGGGGGACCACTTCGCGTACGCTGCTCGAGACGTGGTCACCCGCGGCGTTCTCCACCACGAACTCAGGCCGCACGGAAACGACTCGCCAGCGCGACCAGGGCAAGCTCTGGACATTTGGCTTGACCAACACGAAGCCTCCGCGCTTCGGCGGCTTTGGGTACGGTGGCTCTGGAATCACCTCCGCCTTGGCGACGTCGTTCTCGCGCTCGTCGGCCATCCAGCGCACGCGGAACGCCCCGTCATCGTGAAAGCGCACGACGTGGGCCGAGAACCACGCGTCGCCGCGCTTGGCGATCACGCGCTCCTTGAAGCCGGGGGAAAAGCCCGGAGGAGCTGCGGGTTGGCCCGCGCGTGCCGCGTCACGCTCGAAGGCTCGCCGCCGCTCGCCAACCTTGAACCGCTGCTCGAGGTTCATGCGAGTGAGCTCGCTGGGTACCAGGATTTTCTTCGGGGAAATCCGGTGCTCCTCCCCCCCGAAATCCTCGACTTCGTAGCCAGCGTCCAAGGGCGCCTTGATGCGGCAGCCAACCCAACGCTGGGCGGCGACTTCGCAGATCCCGAAGCGCCCGGGCGCCCAGACGAGCTGGTTTGACGCCGTAGTCGGCGCCGATTCTGCAGGTAGCGGGTACACGTCGGCGGTGTCGGCGTTCGTGATCTCCCCGTCGCTTCGTTGAAGCTTCAAGCTTGGGGTGGGGCCCGTGTTGTCGAGCGCCAGCACCCTCGCCTCGAAGAACTCCCCAGCGTTTGGTTCAACCAACACGGCATCTCCCCGCTGAACGGTGGGCGGCGCCAGCGCGGGCCCCTCCTTCTCTTCGGGCGGCTCGCTACACCGACAGCCCTGGAGCGAAACGGCGCAGCAGACGGCGACCCAGACGCCCGCGTAGCGGAGTCTAGCCAATCGACTCATCGAGGGCAGCATGGGGGGGAAGCAGCGTACAACGAGGCTCGGTGAGGTCGAGGCCAGGGACACACGTGGGCGAGTGGTTCGCGCGGAAAAGCGCAAACCCAAGTCATACGAGTCGCGCATCCACAGCGAGAGCCGGAAACAGCTAGCCGGAGCGGTGGATACGTGATGGGAACGCGTGGAGCTTTTTGCACCGACTCGCCCCAGTCTGCGCGAAAAATGCCTTAGCAACGCCAGCCAAGTGGAGTATTAACCTCGGCTTGGGTGGTGAGGCGGCCTGGAGGGAGCGTGGGGACTCACGCGTCGCCTTCGAGACTGCCGACGAGGGATAAAGTACCTCGTCTGTGGCCGAGCCGAATCCACGAGGGCGTATCAACTGAGCTGAAAGCAAGCGGAAGAGGAGCACTAGAAGATGATGAATCACCAGCCTGAGAGCATCCAAGCAGCGGGTGGCGGTTACGGTCCCCCTCCCGGCGGTATGCCGCCCGGCGGCGGAATGGGCGCCCCCGGTGGCTATGGAGCTCCCCCGCCTGGAGGCGCGCCGATGGCCCCCCCCGGCGGCGGAATGATGCCCGGTGGTATGCCTGGTGGCGGGATGGGAGGCGGAAACGCTGAACTCGCAGCGAAGGCCCAGAAGTACTTTATTCTCTCGATCTGCACCCTGTGCGGCTGCGGTCTGTTCGCGATCATTCCGATCATCTTCGCCAACCAGGCGAAGGAAGCCGTTGCGAAGGGCGACATCGCGACCGCCGAGAGCAAGCTCGGCACCGTGAAGATCTTCCTGATCCTCTGGGTGATCGCGCTCGTGCTGAACATCCTGGCCATCATCGCCCAGGTGGTAATCGGAATCGCGGCGAGCTGATCGACTGAACGACGAGTGACCCGCCCAGTGCGGCAACTCGAGCAAAATCGCAAGCGGCGTTACCCGAGGGTAACGCCGCTTGTGTTTTGTCTGACCTAGGACATCACCCGCACATGACGGTGATCGTGTGCATGTGTGACAAACTCGTCGTGCTGGTGACGGTGATGCTGCCACCCCCCGCGAGCGTCGTGAAATCCGCCGCGGTAACGGTGACGGAGTGCGTGTGCGCCGAGCTGCCCATGATGTCGTAGGTCTTGTCCGCCGCGGCATCCACGTCGGCCTGAGACACCATCAGCACGTGACCGTGATTGGCCATGATGGTCGCGCCGCAGCCGGTCATGCCGGTGCCACCGCTGCCGCCGGTCGCGCCTGCGCTGCCGCCGGTCGTCCCTCCGGAGCCGCCATTGGTGCCGCCAGCACCGCCGTTGCCGGAGCCTCCGGAGCCGCCGTTGCTGCCCCCTGACCCGCCGTTGCCGGAGCCACCGTTACCCGAGCCGCCCGAACCGCCGCCGTCGTCGTCCGAGCCGCAGCCCGGGAGCACCATGACGGCGCCGGCCGCCCACAGCGCGCCGCGAATGAACTGCTTGCGGCTCATGCCCGCGCTTGATGACTCACCTTGTTTACTCTTCATGCAACCTCCGAGTTGGATCCTAAGCGTATCCAGGCCGCGTTTCCAAATGTCGCGCAGCCCGGACCCTGAGGAACGTATGCCGGGGCTGGAGTTCGGTTTCTTCACAGCAGCGCCTGTCCAGCGCGGCTTTGACCGCTCGGTGGCTCGCTGTATGGTGCGCGGATGCTGTCTGAAGCCGGGTTTCAAGTCCAACCAGTGAACCGAGCCCAGTTCGGAGTTGGAAGTATCAGCAAGCTAGGGAAGCACGTGAAGAGCGTGGGCAAGCAGCGTGCGCTGATTGTCACCGACCCCGGCTTGGTGAAGGCGGGCGTGGTCACCCAAGTCGAGGAGGCGCTGAGTGCCGAAGGCATCGAAGCCCGCGTCTTCTCGGAGGTGCGCCCGAACCCCACGACCGAAGATGTGACCCTCGGGCGAGACGCCGCGCGTGAGTTCGGCGACGCGGCGGTCGTGCCAGTAGGCGGAGGCTCGGTGCTCGACGCCGCCAAGGCCATCGCGCTCTGGGCACCGAACGGCGGTGAGCTCGCGGACTACGTACCCGGCTGC
>JBFXBK010000433.1:0-7488 GCA_050183255.1 Polyangiaceae bacterium
GTGGACCGCCACGGCTACCATGACCTACGCCCGCACCCATCACGGCGCCGGACTGTTGCCATCTGGCAAGGTGCTCGTCGGCGGTGGCACCCAGACCGAACCGTCGCTGTCCTCGGAGATTTGGGACCCGACGACGGGCACCTGGGCGCTTACCGGAACCTTTAACGTCGCCCGTGGTGGCAGTCCCGTATTCACCAGGCTGTCCAACGACAAGCTGCTCGTCGCAGGGACCACCCACACGGCGAGCACGGGGGAGACATACGACGAACTGACGGGAAACTGGACGCTGACCGGCAGTCTCGTGTCTGCGCGAGGCAACGTCACGCCGGTGTTGCTGGATAGCGGCAAGGTGCTCCTCGCGGGTGGCTTCTACCCCAACGATCACTTCAACGCGGAGACCTACGACCCGACCACGAATCAGTGGTCTGCCGCAGGTACGCTTACCGAAGGGCGCTACCTCAACGCTGTCGTCAAGTTGTCGAACGGTCGTGTGCTAGTTGCCGGTGGCTATCGTTTCCAGGCGTCAAGCGCTACGGCCACCGCCGAGGTCTACAACCCCTTCTTCAACACCTGGGCGCAGGTCAAGTCGATGAACCATGCGCGTGCCGAGTTTTCCGCGATCCTGTTGCCGTCGGGAAAGGTACTGGTCGCGGGCGGCAGAGACGACGCCCAGGTGCCAGCGGTGCTTAACTCTGCGGAGATCTATGACCCTCAGGCAGACACCTGGACTGACGTGGGGAACATCGCGAACCGAGTGGCTTCCTATCGTCTTGCCCTGATGGACGACGGCAAGGTCGCATTGTTCGGCGGCTGGATCTCGGGGCCGACTACCAACGCCGTTCAGTTCTTTACCGAGGCGAACGGCTGGACGTCGACTACTCCCATGATCTGGCCGAGGGATAACCACACGGCAACGCGGCTCAACGACGGTCGTTGGCTGATCACTGGCGGCGGCAATATCCTGAACACCGCGGAGGTCTACGGTATCGTGGCCCAGGGCGGCACCTGCACGCTCGACAACGAGTGCGCGACCGATCACTGCGTCGACGGTTACTGCTGCGACACGGCGTGCACCGGCACCTGCTCTTCGTGCAGCGCGGCGATCAAGGGCTCTGGAGCGAACGGCGTCTGCGGCGCCATCGCTGCGCAGACCGACCCGGACAAGGAGTGCGGATCGTGCTCCATCTGCTCAGGCTCCGGCTCTTGCGGTCCGGTCACCGCGGGTACGGACCCAAAGAACAACTGCAAGGACTCTGGGTCGCCTAACTGCGGGCTCGACGGAACCTGCGACGGCGCTGGTGCCTGTCGCTCCTACTCCACCAACGCCGGGTGTTCCCCGCGCCCCTGCACGCTGGGGAGCGACTGTGAATCCGGCTTCTGCGCCGACGGGGTGTGCTGCGATCAAGCCTGCAACGGTCAGTGCATGGCGTGCCTCGCAGCGAAGAAAGGCACCGGCGTTGACGGCCAATGCGGTCCCATCGCGGCGGACTCGGATCCCGACAATGAGTGCGCCGAGGGGCCCAACTACCCCACATCTTGCCTCGCGGATGGTCAGTGCGACGGACAAGGAGCGTGTCGCCAGTTCGCGAAGCAAACCGTTGCCTGCGGTGATACTCAGTGCACCGGCAACAGCGCCGTAGGGCTGCTGTGCAATGGAGCCGGCACTTGCGGTCAAGCCGTGGCCTATTGCGACCCTTACAAGTGCGATCAAGGCACCTGCCAAAGCGCTTGCCAGACCAACAACGACTGCACGGCCGACGCGTTCTGCACTTCCCTCAACACCTGCGAAAAGAAGCTTGCCGCAGGTTCCGCATGCACGACGGGTCAGGAGTGTGAGAGCAACTTCTGCGTCGACGGAGTCTGCTGCGACTCGGCCTGCAACGGTCAGTGTGAGGCGTGCAACGTGGCGCCAAACCTCGGCGCTTGCGTGCCGGTGAATGGCGCCCCAGTTGGTACCCGCACTCAGTGCAATACTTCCGACACAGATTGCGCTGGCAGCTGCGACGGAGTCGACCGCGCTGCGTGTAGCTATCCCGGCTCTGAGATCCGATGCGGAACACCCAGCTGTGAGAGCGGGATCGCGCATTCGTCGTTCTGTAACGCGAAGGGTGTGTGCGTCGCGGACGACGATCAGCCGTGCGGCGCCTACGCGTGCGGCGACACCAAGTGCAAGACGACGTGCGCTACCGCGGGCGACTGCGCATCCGGTTACACCTGCTCGGATCAAGGCACGTGTGTGCCTGGCGCCACCTGCAGCGATGATCTCACCACGAGCAACGGCGTGAGCGGCGAGCGAACCTGCGCCCCATTCTTGTGCGATCCAGGCAGTGGCAACTGCCTTCAGCTGTGCTCCACCTCGAGCGAGTGTGTTAGCGGCTTCGTCTGCGACACCGCGATCAAGGCGTGCATCGCGGCGAGCGGCGCGGGCGCGTCGGCTGACGACTCGGGCTGCGGTTGCAGGTTGCCCGGTGCACCGACTCAAGGACCTGCCCGCTGGCTGCTGTTTGGCCTCGGCTTTGCGTTGGTCCGCGCACGCCGACGCGCGAAGCTTCGCGCTCGCGCAAAGGCGAACTGATATCTTGCGATGATGGCTTTCTCTTCGAGGCGCAGGCGGCTGACGGCTGAGCTCGTTGGCATCTGTACGCTGCTTCACCTATCGAGTGCCTTGTGGAGTGGCTTCGCCCTGGCGGGCGAAGAGCCCGCAGCGCCAGTCGCCGAGGAGCCTGCTGACTCCCCCGCCCAGGCTGCGGATCCGCAAGCAGAAGCGAAGAAGCAAGCCGAAGAGCGCTTCAAGCGCGGCCTCGCGCTGGCTCGAACCTCGAGCTGGGACGCAGCGCTCGCGGAGTTCCTGGCATCTGCGGAGCTGTTCCCAACGCGGGTCGCGCTAAAGAACGCGGCGCAGTGTCTGGAGCAGCTCCGACGCTACGCCGAGGCGATGGACAGCTTACAGCAGCTGCTGGACACCTTCGGCGACTCGCTGCCGAGCGAGGAACGCATGGCCACCGCGGATGCCATCGAGCGCCTGCGCCAGAACACGGGATCCATCGTGATCACGAGCTCGGCGCCCGGCGCCAGCATCGTCGTGGACGGCCGCGAGCGCGGCGTGGCACCGCTCAAAGGCCCGATCGTCGTGGACGCGGGGACTCACGTGGTGCGTGTGTTCAAGCAAGGCTACAGCGCCCACGACGCTACGGTCGTCGTCGCGGCCAAGCAGGAGAAACAGGTCAAAGCCAGCCTCGAGGCGCTGGAGAGCGCCGGCGAGCTGCGGGTGAGCGAGGCGTCCGGAAAGGCGCTCGACGTCGTGGTGGATGGGGTCGTCGTGGGCAAGACGCCCTGGAAGGGTTCATTATCCGTAGGGAAACATACGGTGTTCCTGCGCGGCGCTGAGGACATGGGCACGCCGCCGTCGTCAGCGTCCGTCGTCGCAAACCAGCTCACGAGCTTGAGCCTGGAAGCCGCCCGCCTCGATGCGCGTCTACGTGTCGAGCCAACGCCCTCGAGCGCGCGCGTGGATATCGACGGCGTGCCCGTTGGCAACGGCGTCTGGGAGGGCAAGCTCAAGGCGGGCAGCCATCGCATCGAAGTGGCTGAAGAAGGCTTCCTCGCCTACCGCCAGGACAAGACCATCAAGCGCGGCGCGGCCGAAGTCATGCGGGTGCGCCTCGAGCGCGATCCGACCAACCCGATGTGGAAGGCCTCGGTGTTTCAGCCGCATCCGTACGCGGAGCTGTTTGTCGGCGGCGCGTGGAGCCCGTCGTTTCGTGGCTCGGCAGACACGGCGTGTTCCCGCGGAGACTGCTCGGACCGCACACGTCCATGGGGCCTGATGGGTGGCGCGCGTGGCGGCTACCAAGTCACGAGCGGCCTCGGCGTGGAGGTGTTCTTCGCATACCTCCGGCTCCACGAGAAAACGACGCGCACGCAACGCGCGACCGGTGAGGCTGGGCTGACGTTGCAGTCCGACGACTACCAGGACGAGACCACGCTTAGCGGGATGGCGTTTGGTGCTAGTGCTAGCTATCAGTTCCTTGAGGAAACGCCTCTGCTGTTCAGGATCTGGGCGGGCGTCATGCGCGGGAACGCGAGCTTCTCCAACTCGGGCACGTTCAGCGGCAACGCGGCCTTCGGCACACCGCCGACGAATCAAGACTTCGAGGTGGACCTGTCGATCCCCGAGGAGACGAAGCAGATGTGGATCCCGCTGTTTGGACCTGAGGTGCGCTTCGGCTACCGCTTCTCCAAGCAATTTAGCATGGATCTCGGCGTCGCCTTCCTGATCGCGTTCGCGGCAAACACGACCCGCACCGGACGCACAGCGGTCAGCCGTGGCGATCGCGCCATCGTGATCCCGGAGGTGAACGGCAACTCGCGCCTAGGCCTCGCACACCTGCCAGAGGAACACGGCTTCACCACCTTCTTCACCTTCCTGCCGACCCTCGGCGGCCGCTTCGACTTCTAACGTTAGAGGTTGCCGGCCAGGTCGAAGATCGGCATGTAGAAGCCGTACATGCAGAATCCAATCGCGAACAGGCCGAGCAAGGCGCCGAGGGCAAAGCTCGCGCCGCGGCTTGCGCCCCGTCCGAGTGCGCCTCTCAGCATGCAGCCAGCGCAAGCCAGCGCGGCTCCGAAGGGCCCCCACCAGGAAGTGGCGAATCGGAGTGAGAAGTACTTGGAGGTGTCTGGCGATCCATGGCCAGAAAAGTCCTTGTACATGCCAACGAAGGCCGGCGCGACGAACGGCGGGATGATGAGCAGCACTAAGACTAGCACCGCTACGAAGGTGAAGAGCAGCGTCTCGCCCAACGTCCAGCTGCGCTCCACTTGGTCCACGCGCTGAGTCTACACTCGCCAGCAAGCTGAGGGTTGAGCTATGGCGACGGGCGGCGACTCCCGTGGCTTCCTCACCCCCAAACGAACTGGCTCCTTCGAGCACGACGACGTCGGCGAGCCTTGGCAAGCAGCTGCTCGCGTTGGCGATCCCGGCGGCCTCGACCAGCTTGCTCGAGACCCTCGTGTTCCTTGCGGATCGCGTGATGCTTGGCCGTTATTCTCGGGACGCTCTGGCCAGCATGCAGGTGCAGGGACCGGTGGTCTGGTCGCTGTTCAGCGTGTTCATGGCGCTGTGCGTGGGCGGCGTGAGCGTTGTCGCGCGGAATATCGGTGCCGAACGCGTTGCGCGGGCTCAGGCAGCGAGTCGCAGCGTGGTGCGTTTGGCGGGGTTTGCGGGGGTGAGTGTGGCAGTCGTTGGCTGGCTCCTCACGCCGCAGCTTGCCGCCGCGATCGGCCCTGCTTCGCCCACGATTCAGGCGCTGTCCGTGAGCTACCTACGCGCGGCACTGCTCGGCTTTCCCGCGCTCTTCATCGCGACTGGTGCGTCGATGGTGCTCGGCGCGAGCGGCGACACGAAGACGCCGCTCAGAGCGGCCGTTGTCAGCAACGTGCTCAACATCGCGCTGAACCAGCTGTTGATCTTTGGCTACGCGCCACTCGGTGTTCCGAGCCTCGGCGTGCGTGGCGCTGCAATCGCCTCGAGCATCGCCTTCAGCGTGCAGGCGCTCTTGATCTTGAGGAGCCTACTCAAGGCCGACTGCCCGGTGAGCGCCACGGGCTTCTGGAAGATCCCCGAGGAAACGGACACCAACGCGCGCCGCGAGATCGTGCGCCTCTCGCTGCCGGTCGTCGTCGAACGCGTGATCTTTCACCTGGGGTTTCTGGCGTATGTCAGCGTGATCACTCGCCTCGGGCCGCTGGTGATGGCGAGCAATCAGGCCCTGGTGACCCTCGAGTCGGTGTGCTTCCTGTCCGCGCAGGGCTTTGGAGTCGCGACGGCAGCGCTGGTGGGCCAGTCGATGGGGCGTGGCGACGTCCCGCGCGCCCGCCGTGCGGGTTTCCTCGGGGCAATGTTGGCCGCCGGCTTCCTCAGCGCGTTTGGCCTCTTGATCTGGCTCTCGGCTCCCCTCACCCTGCAGCTGTTTACGCCTGCAGAGGGTAGCTCCGCCGGGCTCATCGAGGAGGGACTCAAGGCGGCACCGCTGCTCGCCCTGTCTCAGCCGTTCATGGCCTACGCGGCTGTTCTGTCTGACGCCTTGCGAGGCGCAGGAGCCACGCGCTTGCCGGTGGGTGTGACGATACTGGGCATCGTGGGCGTACGCCTGCCGCTGGTGATTTGGCTCGGCATCGACCTGAGCTGGGGCACGTTCGGCGTGTGGGGCGCCAGCACCGTGGACTGGATCGTGCGCACCGTGTGCTGCGTGCTGCTCTTTGCTGGGCCGTGGTGGACCCGGGCGAAAGTCGAGGCTTAGACCGTTCGACGATCGCGACCGCAACTCAGCAAGACTTGCAAAGCCGCTGCGTGCCACAGTGCCCGCAGCTCATGACGACGGACTTTGAACGCCGGCTGATGCGGGTGATCGACCACGTGCACGATCACCCGGCAGAAGATCTGAACCTCGATCGCCTGGCGCGCGTGGCTGCGCTGAGCCCCTACCACTTTCATCGTGTGTTTCGCGGGATCACCGGGGAAACGCTGGCTCACATGGTGCGCCGAGTGCGCATGGAACGCGCAGCCACACTGCTCACGTTCGGCACGCTGCCGATCGCGGAGATCGCACAGACCGTCGGCTACCCCAACGTCGCGAGCTTCACCCGCGCCTTCAGCGAGATGTACGGGCTGCCACCGGAGCGTATCGCGAGCGCGGCACCCATCGATCGCAACTATTGAACCTACGTCAAGGAGCAAGAATCATGACTCGCCCCGTCGAAATCCGTCAAGAACCCGCACGCCGCCTCGCCGGCATCCTGCATCGCGGCCCCTACCAAGAGCTGACGCTGGCCATCAATCAACTGTTCGGAACGCTTGCCGCACGGAACCTGATGGAACAGAGCCAAGGCATGGCGTGCGTCTTCCACGACGATCCAGATGCCGTGCAGAGCCCGGAGCTCAGGAGCCACTGCGGCGTGATCGTGGATGCTCAGTTCCCCGTCGAAGCGCCCCTAGAAGAGCTGAATTTGCCTGGAGGGCGCTACGCCGTGATGCTCCACAAGGGGCCCTACAGTGGGCTGTCCGAGGCCTACGACGAGCTTTTCTCTGTCTGGCTACCGAGCTCGGGACAGGAGCCCGGGGAGGCGCCGTTGTTCGAGACCTACCTGAACAGTGCCCGGGACACGCCACCCGATCAGCTCGAGACGGAGATCCACCTGAAGCTCAAAGACTGAAAGGTCACTTCGCGGCCTCCGGTTCTGGCTCCGCCCCAACCGGAGTGCCCTTCAGGTGCCACACCTGAGCGGGCGTCGGCTCACGCTCGTTCTGTAGCCACTCGACGACTACCTTTGCCCAACCCTTCCGTGCGGCAATGGTCGGGAGGATCTTGTCGCTCAAGCGCGGCATGCCGGGGTGGATCTTGTTGGTGTCCATGAAGCGACAGGGCGCGCTGTTGTCGCGGATCAGATCCATCAGGCCGTTGTCCATACCCCACAGCGGGGTCGCGA
>JBFXBK010000434.1:0-7482 GCA_050183255.1 Polyangiaceae bacterium
TGTGCAAGTCTGCATGATTGCAGGCAGGCGCCAGGCGGGACCCGCCGTAGCGGTGACTGCGACTTCGACGCAGCGCCCAGCAACCGTCGCTACTGAACTGCTCGGCGAGGCCAGGCTCATCCCCCCAGTGCGAAACGAGCTGAACCTGGCTGCGGTCAGTCGCCATGACATAGACCGCGCCCGGCTCGCGGCGAAAAATGCGCCGGCAGTAGCCGCTCACGACGAAGTAGAACTCATCGGTGGTCACGCAGCTCTGGAGCAGATCGCCCATCTCGGTGATCAGTGCCTCTTCCTCGGCCCGCTCCTCCATCGCAGCGATGCTGCTCTGCAGCTCCGCGTTGTTGTTGCGAAGCTCCTCCTCGATCCATTTCCTCTCGGTAATGTCTCGAGTCATCTGTACGGCACCGCTGACCTCTCCGGTCTCCGAGCGCAGCGGGAAGCAATCGACCACCACGTAGCTGCCGGCTTCAACGGGGGTGCGCAGCACGAGCTCGGCGCCATCGACCCGGGTGCCCCGCAAAGCGTGCTGGAGCGGTGTATCCAAAGGTGCCACCGTCTCCTCGGTGCCGGGACGTACCAACTCAAAGCTCGCGAACCAGTTCGAGGGAGCCTGGCTGGACGACAACATGTAGAGGCGCCGTGCCGCCTGGTTTGCATACACCAGCGCACCTGCGGCATCGCAAACCACCACGGAGTCGGGGAGCTGCTCCAACGCCGCGTGCAGTAACCCGCTCTCCAGACGCGCCTTGTTGAGATCCACCACGGTGTGCGCTCCGATGCTGCCCGGAGGCTGAGACAGGGCCATTGCCATACCGCGCTAGAACGGCGCCAAGGCGCTCGTCTTGAGCCCAGGTAGTAGGTCTCGTAGTTTTTCTGGTTTCCGAGGGTGCCTTGCCGCTCAACCCGCCACCACGGCTTATTTGGGGGAGAGGGTGCGATGCCTGAGCCGGAAGTGGCCGTTGCGGGAACTACCAAGCGATGACCGTCGTTCAACTCAAGCCAAGCGCGAGCGCAAGCCACCAGGGTGGCGCGCGGGTGCGTGCACTGGCTGAACGACTAGATGACGCAGCACTCGTCGGCGCTATTCAACGCGGCGATCGCGCAGCAGCCGGAGAGCTCTTCGATCGCCACGCTCCGCGGGTGCGGCGCGTGCTGGTGCGGGTGCTCGGCAGCGACCCTGATATCGCTGACTTGCTGCAAGAGGTGTTCGTTCACGCCTTGCGCGACCTGCCCAAGCTGAGTGATCCGAACGCCCTTGGCGGCTGGCTCAACGCGATCGCCGTGAATCTTGCGCGGCGCACGATTCGCAAGCGCACTCGCTGGCGCTGGCTCCGACCGACGCCGCCCGAAGAGCTGAGTGCCGTGCCCGTGGACGGTCACGACGAGAACGGCAGCGAAGAGCTCGTCGCCGTCTACCGCATCCTCGGGGCAATGCAGGCCGACGAGCGCATCGCCTTCGCGTTGCGCTTCATCGAGGGGATGGAGCTCAAGGAGGTCGCAGCCGCCTGCGATGTCTCGCTAGCCACTATCAAGCGCCGCCTGGCGCGCGCCGAGAGCTACTTCAGAGAGCGCGCAAAAACTGATCCTGCGCTGCAAGAGCGCATCGCCAAGAGCGAAGGGAGGCAAAAGTGACAGCACTCCGTCGCCTCGGCGAAGCAGTCGCGCGCCAGCAAGATGCAGTCGGCGCTGGTCGTCCGGAGCTGGTCAACGCAGATCTCGAGCGCGCTCGCGAAAATTTCCTGAAGGAAACTCAAGCTCCGTCTCGACGTCCTCCCCGCCTGCTGTTGTTGGCCGCTGCAGCCTTTACGCTCGGCGCGCTTTTCTTCTTCCTGCGCAGCCCGGAAAAGCAGCTCAGCTGTGAAATCGTGAGCGCGGGAAGGGCGTGTCAGGTCGGCGAATGGCTCCAGGCCAGCAGTCAAACGCCCCTCCGCTTCAGCGAAGGCACCACTGTGTTGCTCGAACCCGGCGCTCGAGCCCAGCTGAAGGCCATGAATCAGCACGGCGCCGACGTCACGCTGCAAGATGGCCGAGCCGTGGTCAGCGTGAGCCATCAGACGGGCGCGCACTGGTCCTTCGCTGCGGGCCCATTCGAGGTGGAAGTCACGGGCACTCGCTTTGACCTGGAATGGCACGACTCCGAGCGGCGGTTCTTGCTCCTGATGCAAGACGGCAGCGTGCTGGTGACTGGACCCACGCTGGGTGATGGTCGCACCGTGGTAGCGGGCCAGCGCCTCGAGATCGATCTCAACGGCAACACCAAACTCTCTCCCGAGGGCAGCGCCGCGTTGAACCGCAGCGTGCCGCCCGCCGCGGAGAAGGAGCAGTTGGACGCCGGAGCAGCGAGCAAAGACGCCGCGCCCGCTGGCTCCGCTACCAAACCGGGCAGCGTGAAGTCAGCGGCCGACGCTGGCCCGAACCTGACTTGGCAGGCGCTCGCGCGCCAAGGTGAATACAAGCTCGCCGTGCAGACCGCGGAGCGGGACGGCATCGACACGGTGCTGAACTCCGCGTCCGGCGGTGACCTGCTCCTGCTGGGAGACTCAGCTCGCTACGCCGGGCGCGCGAACCTAGCGCGCCAAGCCTACCTCACCGCTCGGCGGCGCTTTCCCGGCACGTCGGCCGCCGCGATGGCGGCGTTCTCCTTGGGTCGGTTCGGGGGCGGCGATGCGCTCAGTTGGTTCCAACGTTACCTCACGGAACAGCCATCCGGAGCGCTCGCCAAGGAAGCGCTCGGCCGCATCTTGGAGCTGCAGAACTCGGGCGGCGCCGATGCCGCAGCGCTGAGTACCGCGCGTCGCTACCTGGCCCAGTATCCTTCAGGCCCTCACGCTCCGCTGGCCCGCGCCGTCGTGAATCGCGCCGCGGCGCTCGCAGATGCGGGCAGCGAAAAGCCTGCGCCAGCGCCCGCAAGCAGCGGAGCCGCAGCTCCTGCACCCTCGGCGGGTGAGTAGTAGTAGGTTCTACCAGCGTGAGGGGCGTGCGCACCATCGTCGGACTGCTGAGCCTGGTCAGCCTGTGCTGCGCGCTCGTGCTGCCGGGGCTCGACGCACTGGCGGCGCCCGACGCCGCCGATGCTCCGAAGATTGCGCCTCGCATCCTGCTGGTGGTCGAGGGTGAGCCGGGCGCGTTGTTTCGCCGTCTGCAGGCCGAGCTCGAACAGCTGGGCTTCAATGTCCGCGCGGAACAACAGGGCGGGACGAGCCTCGCCGAGCGAGCCGGGCGTGTCGGCGCCAACGCCGCGATTCGCGTCCCCCGCTCGCGCAAGGCTGTCGAAATTTGGGTAGCGGATCCCGAAGGCGACGCTTCCGTGTTGAAGGAAGTGGTCATCACCCAGGAGCGACCGAAGAAGGGCGGCGCGGACGACGCAGTGATCGCCACCCGCGCGGTGGAGCTCCTCCGAGCCAGCTTCCTCGAGATCCACCTGGAGATGCCGCAGCCCGCGCCCCCGGAGCCGCCGCCCCCCGAAGCTGCAGACGCGGGCGCGGATGCGGGATCAAGCGCTGACGCCAGTGACGCCGCAGCGCCGGCACCGCCGCCTCGCGCGACTCCGACCCCGACCGCAACCCAGCGCACCGTGCCAGCGACACCGAATGATTCCTCGCGGCAACCTCTACCGCTGAGCGACGGCAGCGAACTTCGGCTCGTGGGCGCGGTCGCTGGCAGCGCGAGCCCCGGTGGAGTGCCCGCCGACGGCCACCTCGCGCTCGGTCTGACGCTAGATTTTTCGCAGCACCTCGCGGCATCCGGCCTCTTGCTCACGCCGAGCATCTTCAGCGAGCTCAGCGGGAGTGAGGGTTCAGCGGCGGTGCACATGAGCCTCGGATTGCTCGAGCTCGCTTGGACCGGCGGTGCGCGCCTCGAGCCGGTGCTTGGCGCCGGCGCTGGCGTTGCCTGGTTGATCACGAGCGGTGATGCTGCCGCCGGCTTCCAGGCCCAGTCAGACGCGAGCCTGGTTCCCATGGGAGTGTTGCGCGCTGGCCTGGGTTGGCAACTGAGTGACACGTTGCGAGCAGCGCTGGACGGTCGAGTCGGCGCGACAGCGAGCCGAGTCAGGGTGCGCTTCGACTCGAGGGAGGTCGCCGAGTGGGGTCGACCGTTGGTGCTCTTATCCGCGGGGATCGAGGTGCGCCTTGACTGAGCTGCGTAGGCCCGTCGCAGTTGGTGTTACGGTGGTGCTCACGTTGGTCGCTTGCCAGGACACGAACCTCGTCCCACTGACGAAGCTCGGCAGCGGAGGCAGCGGGGCGACATCAAACGCTGGCGCCGCCGGCGCAGCAGCTGGAGCCGCGGGAGCTGGTGGCACCGGTGGCGGCGGCAGCGGAGGCTCATCCGGTTCCGCGGGGAGTGGATTTGGGGGCAGCGCTGGAGGTACCGCGGGAGCCAGCGGAAGCGCTGGGAATGCAGGCACCGCTGGGGCAGGTGGCGCGGCTGGCAGTGGAGCAGCGGCAGGCACCGGCGGAACGGCTGGCGGCGGCGGAGCAGCGGGCAGCGGAGGCGCAGCGGGCAGCGGAGGCGCAGCGGGCTTGGGTGGCAGCGGCGGACTCGCTGGCCACCAGCTGAGCGTGCTGGGTGGCGGACTCATCTTGTCACTCGGTCAGCCGGGGGCAGTGCTGAATGGTCTCGAAACAGAGATCTGGAGTGATGGCACGAACACCTGCCAGCTAAACGTCGATGTCAGGAACGTGAGCTTCACCTCGGGCTGTCCGACCTGCGACTGGGGTTACGACTTCGACCTGCTCAACGCCAACATCGTGAGCGGCGACTGCTCCCCACTCAACTACAACGCGGGTGATGCTTCAAAGCGCGGGCGTGAGAGTTACGGCATCAAGAACATCGACGCGCAGAACGCCGAGCTGTGGCGCTTCACGGGCAGTTCGTGGGCCCAAGTAGGTACGGTGTTCTTCGGCGGCGATCCGACGGACGCCAGTGACTTCACCTGGAAGTGGCCCGACCCCTAGTCATTGCCTCGCGGCAATAGACACTGGTGGGTATACCACCGAAGCGCGCCCCCAGGGCGCGGTGCGACGTACGAGTGCCCCCACGCAGCACCCTCCCCCAAAAAACAAAACAAACCTTCAAACGTAGCTCACTCAGCCTGAATTTTCGAGGACCGACAGCGGCCTCCGCGTCAAATAAATTTCATCCGTTTTTCGGCTGTTGGGTGAGCCGTCTCCAAGCGGTGAGGGCACCTCTCTCCTAACCGAGACACGCTTCCGTCGAGCGGCGGCGGTCCGTCGAGCGGCGGCGGTCTGCGTTTGGTGGTTCGCGCTGGCGGTCCGCGCTGGCGCGACGTCGATTTGCTCGGAGGCTCGATTTGCTCGAATGCATCGTTCCACGCGAACGAGTTGCGGACGTGCTTCTTCTGTTTGGAGGGTCAATGAAACTTCGTCCTGAAATACTTACCGATAGTCAGCCTATTATTTCCTCACGGCATCGCTTCGCACGTTCGCGACGGCTCGTCTGCGCGCTCAGCGCGAGCCTTGCCCTCGTCGCTTGCGGAGGCAGCGACGGCACCACAACGACTGCCAGCGGCGGCTCAGGCGGAGACAGTGCTGGTGGTTCTAGCGGCAGTGCTGGCTCCAGCGGCAGTGCTGGTTCTAGCGGCAGTGCTGGCTCCAGCGGCAGTGCTGGCTCCAGCGGCAGTGGAGCCATGGGTGGTAGCGGCGGCGATGCTGGAAGCGGCAACGCTGGTTCCGGCGGCACTGGCGCAACCGGTGCGATGGGTGGTTCGGGCGGTGACGCCGGAACGGGCGCAGTTGGAGGCAGCGGCGGAGCCGCAACGGGTGGCACCGGCGCAGTGGGTGGGACCGGCGCAGTTGGTGGGACCGGCGGAGCTGCTGGCGGTGCCGGAGGTACTGCAGGGATGACGAGCGGCGGGACCGGTGGAGCTGCTGGCGGTACTGGCGGAGCCACGGGCGGTACTGGCGGAGCCACGGGAGGAACCGGCGGCGCGATGAGCGGCGGCACCGGTGGCATGGCCACGGGCGGTTCCGCAGGGATGTCGACTGGTGGCTCTGCCGGCATGGGCACCGGTGGCACGGGTGGAACCACGGGTGGCACCGGTGGCATGGGTGGCACTGGCGGCACGGCAGGCGCGGGTGGCACCGGTGGAACGGGCGGGACTGGAGGCACGGGCGGGTGCACGATTGCAGGCAGCACGCGCACGAACCTCGCGCGCGGCGCAACCGCAACCGCGAGCTCGACCTTCAGCGGCTACAGCGCGGCCCGGGTCAACGATGGCAATCGCAGCCACAACCTCGGCGGTTCAACTAGCTGGTCGAACACTGGCAGCGTGCCGTCTTGGGTCGAACTCGACTTCGGAGCCCCGAAACGCTTCGGCCGGGTCGATGTCTATGCGACCACTGGCTACATCCTCCAGGACTACGAGGTCCAGTACTACAACGGGACCTCATGGATCACCATCACGGACGTAGCGGGCAACGCGAGCTTGATCGCGACGTCCACGTTCCCCGCGGTAACGGCTCAGCGCATGCGCATCTACGTGCTCAAGGGCTCCACTTCGCAGCCCGGCTACGCTCGCATCAACGAAATCGAGGTGTACGACAACCAGGCATTGGACGCGACCGGCAGCGCATCGTCGACCTACTCTGGCTACAGCGTCGCCAAGGCGCACGACCGCAGTCGAGGCACCGCCTTGAACGACGGCTGGACCAACGTGGGCAGCCTGCCGGCGTGGATCGAGTTCGACTTCGGCGAGTGCCGCCAGGTGGACCGCGTGGAGTTCTTCGGCACCGCTGGCTACGTCGCGAGGGACTACGACATCCAGTACTGGGATGGTTCCGCATGGCAAAGCGCCTCCGGGGTCACTGGCAACACCAACGTGCACAACGTTCACTCGTTCAACCTGATCGCGACCGACAAGATCCGTCTCTACGGCACCCTCGGTCCCGCGAACCAGAGCACGTACGTCCGAGTCAACGAGCTCGAGGCGTACTGAGCAGAGGAGCCCATCAAGCAGCAAATCCCAAACAAGTAGTCGGATCGAGACGCCCCGGGGGTGGTGCCAGGCCACTCCCGGGGCGCCCCCATTTGAGTTCCGTTTCAGCACCCCGAGCTCTTTTTCGACGCCCACACGCCCACCCCAATCAGCCGTTTTTCAGCTGATTTTGGGGGTGAGGTGCGCCTGGCCTGCGCTTGCGCTCCAACCGCGCTTGACAGGGTCTGCAGGGATGATACAAGCCGCGGTCCCAACGGGTCATTAGCTCAATTGGTAGAGCAGTGGACTCTTAATCCATTGGCTGAAGGTTCAAGTCCTTCATGACCCACTATTGTGACGCTGTTCAGCGTCACCAGAGATTCAGGACTCTCTGACCTCGGCAGCCCGAGCGTAGCTCGGGCAGTCTGCCTCGGTTTCAAGTCCTTCATGACCCACTATTGTGGTGATGAATCACCACCAGAGATTCAGGACTCTCTGACCTCGACGCGACGGCCTTGGCCGGCGCGGGATCGAGAGGACGAAGC
>JBFXBK010000435.1:0-7479 GCA_050183255.1 Polyangiaceae bacterium
CCTGTTCCTGTTCGAAGCGTTCCTTGGCACCGAGACGGTGGTGGAGGCGATGGTCGAGCTCCTCACCGCTGCGCTCGAACCCGACAACTGGGGCAAGACCGCGTTCGACCAAGACCACGAGAACGCGAACTTCCGCCGTTCCCTGCTAGCGTTTGGTTGGCTACGGCTACGTTTCCCCGCGGATCGCTGGAAGAAGCTCACGCAGCCACTGCTCAAAGGCCACCCGAAGCTGCCCAAGTTCACTCAGTCGCTGCGCGTCATCTGCGACGACACGGCGCCCTTTTCGCCCCAGCCTGACTGGTACTCTATCGACGCCGCTTGCCAGCGCCGCGATCCCACGCCTTTGCGCGTGCAACTGGAGCGCTGGCCCAAGACTTGGGACGAGCCGCAGCGGGTCTATGCGCTGGGATCGGATTTCCTCCGGGAAGCAAACGTGACGGGGTTGCGGTTGAGCCCGAAGTGGCAACAACAGCGGTACCTGGCAGAGCTAGGTGCGATCCGTGCGCCGGGTACGTTGCGCATCATTGAGGCGCTGTTGACGAGCCGCTCGGTGTCCGCGGAGGCCGTGCTTTGGCTCGAGCAGCACAAGGATTGGGTGGAGCACGAGGGACTGCCGGTGCTGGATACTTGGTCACACACCAAGGCGGTGGCGGAGAACATACGCCGCGTGATGCGGGGCGAAGCCTTGCCCTCACCCCCAAAACCCGCCGAGCTGAGGAAGCAGCTGAAACAGCTGTTCAAGGACCTGCCGGCGCAGATGAAGGCATGTAAGGGCGATCCCGAGGCTGAACGCGCGGCGATGCGCGCGGCGTTCGAGAGCTACTGTGAGATCAACGCAGCGCTTGGTGAAGTCAGCCCGGAGGCGTACTTCACGCATCAGCTCGATCTGAAGTGGGGAGCTCCCGAGTCGGACATCCAGCGCTGGATAGATATTGCGGTGGACGTGGCCTCCCCGTGAGGCACTATTTCGAAAGCGCGTAGATCAACGAGCCGTTCAGGTCGCTGATCTGCGATTCCAGCAGGTCTTTGGTGTCGGCCTTCACATCGATCGCGAACCAGCTGGTGCCCTTGGGGCTCTTGCGCTTGATCGGTTTGAAGGCCATGCGTGAGCTCTTGAACTCGTCGATGATCTCCGCCTTGTCGCCATCGGTGACCAAGAGCTCGAAGTGGAAGCGATCGCCCTTGATCTCCATCGTCGTGAACAGCTGGCCCTTGAAGGTGTACGAGTAGCGATCCCCGTCGACCGTCTCCTCGATGTCCGGCTCCTCGCCGAAGCCGGTGAAGATGTTGCGGTTCTCAGTGATGAGCTTGTCGAGCTTGCTGACCTTTGCCACGCCCGAACTCTCCGCCCGCTGACTGCAAATATCAAGGGTCTCAGCGCGACCGACGGGGCGGCCCGCGACGCGTGGCGTCGCTCGCACGGGGAGCCATCATATCGGCGGCACGCCGCGCTTCCGCGGCGGTGGGAGGACGGCTGGCGAGGCCACCACCTTGGGTATTCGAGCAGCGGGGACAGTGCGGATAGATGCGGACGGTCCCCACGGGTTCTCCCCGTCGTCGACGTTCGCGGTCTCCGGCCCGTACGTGGCTCAGCGGAGGCTGATGATCTTTGCGCCAGTGTCCGAACTCTCCGTCTTCCGCTTCTACTTCCTCGCGGTTTCGGCCACAGGAGTGACAGCCGTAGCGATCACCTGCGGCGTCTATCGTGTCCGTCGTGGAAGAGCGGAAACCGCGCCCGGTGCGCTCAGTCGCGTCAGCGACGACGTAGCCAGGAACTGCTTCGGTGCCGTTCGTGGCATTGTACCCTGGCCCGGTGAGGTACGCGTGCGTCTCGTCCGACGTCATGCTGGACGGGTCGGGACGGTCTGGCCTTGCAGGGTGGCCGTGCGCGGCAGATCGACGTCGAGAGCTGGTCTGCGACATCGCCAAACCGGTTGGATCGACCCAGCGATATGGATCGCGAACGTAGTCGCGAGGGTTCAAGGTTCCGTCGAGTTCCCGTGGGTCGCGGCTGGCGTACATGCCGACTTCAGGGGCGTACCAGCGGAAGCGATTGTATGTCAGCCCAACGTCCGAGTCCTCGAATTGATTCAATAACCGCGCGGTAATATGGATCTCATCCATGGTACAGGTGTACTGACCGAACACGGTTCGCTCCGCTGCAAAGACCTGCCGCCCGTCGTCCGCGAATGCTGCGATTACGGCACCGGATGGGTCTCGCGCGTAGACGTAGGCTCGCTCACCGTCGACCCCGGAGTCCACGTGGCCGTAGATGTCCCACTCGTCTGCGATGCGAACGTAGGTGCGCGTAGTGCCAGAGATCTGATCGAGCTCGGCGAACATCACTTGGTTGGTCCAGAGGTAGTCAATTGAGCTGACGAGTTCGCCGTTTCGATACACCCGCTTGCGCATCAGTCGCCCTCGACCATCGTACGAGAGCAACACGCGGTGCGAGGGGCTCTCCACCTCCAGCAAGGTGGTGCTCGTGCTCCAGCGATACTTCCACTCGCCTTCTGCTGTTTTCCTCGATACGAGCCGTCCTTCAGCGTCGTAGGACCAAGTTTCTCCGTTCACCCGCGTGGGGCGCATGAGCGCATCGAAACCTACGGCCGCGAGGAGCGGTGATCCCGCGGCGTCGTAGCGGATGATCTCCTCGGTTCGAGTCGACCCGCGGTCCACGGTTCGCTTGACGACCTGGCCAAACGCATCGTGCTCGAATTCCTCGAAGGCACCGTCATGCCTCGAGCTCGAGCGCAGACGCTGTGCCTCGGCGTACTGGTAGCGGATCCACCAGTGGCTGCCTGACCTGACCGAGTCGCCCGAAATGTCCCCAGTACTCACCGAGTGAGCCACGAGCTTGCCGTTGCTGCCGAACCAGCGCTGGTACTTGAGGGCTCCTAGGGAGGTGACGAGCGACGGGCCCACCTGCTCATTCAGTCGGAAGAGACTGTTGCCCACCTGATAGCGCGTGTCGAAGTCGGTCTTGTCGGAGATCGCCAACGGAGGCCCCTTCGACGGTGTCAACGCGCTCACTCGCCCGCCGGTCCACCCGATTCCCATCTCGTAGTCGCCCTGCACCTCCCGGACGGGTTGACCCACGCCGTCGAACCACGTCTCGACCAAGACGTTGCCATTGTCGACACTGGTTACTCCGCTGCCCTGGAGATGAGTCAGTGCAACCTGCTCCCCGTCCGCGAAAGCGACTTCCGATAGCTGACCTGCCGCGTCGTAGCTCAACTCCGTAATCCCGTCGGGGGACTCGGTGCTAGAGAGCTGACCGCTGAGGTTTCGTGTGCCGCGTAGGTCGATATCTTCGAACGTCTTTGCGGCAATCGGCCGGTTTTCCAGATCGAACACCTGGTGAAACTCTTGCCCGCGAGCGTTGCGCACCAGCACCAGGTTGCCCTCGACGTCGTAGCGATACTCAGTCGCGTTGCCGCGAGGATTCAGGATTCGGATCGGCCAGTTGAGTCCGCCGTACTCATATCGCCAGGTCGAAGCGCCTTCCGTGATCTGGAGCGGCTTCATCAGCGGGTTGTACACTACCGACGTCTCGGTGCCGTCGGCGTTCCGCTTCCAGGTGACCTCGTTGAGCCGGTTCCAGCGCCACTCCGTGCGGTGCCCCTCCGCGGACACGTGGACCAGTCGCCTGCCGAGGTAATCGAACTCTGCCGTCTCTGTCGCGCCGTCCTGGTACGTCTTGCGCAGCAGGTTGGCCATCTGGTCATACTCGAAGAGCGTGCGGTTTCCCGCTCGGTCGACGCTCGAGCGCAACAGACCTTGCGAGTTGTATTCGTACTCCTCCCAGGTTCCGTCTGCGTGACCCACGAACGTCGGGTTTTCCCGATTGTCGTAGCGCCGACGGGTCACACGACCGTTCCGCCAGTCGATTTCGACCACAGTGCCGTCTGGTTCCGTGTGGATTCGGAGGCCCTCGCCGTTCGCGTCGGTGAACCCTAGTGGGTTGTGCTCTGCGTCGCGCGCGACGTTGGTCGTGATTCCACTGGGGTCGGACACCGCAGTCAGGGTTCCGTCGTCGCCGTAGTAGTACTCGTAGACACCGCCGTTAGGCAGGATCTTCCGCAGCACCCGCCCGAGTGCGTCACCAAAGTAGCGAGTCAGCGCTCCTCGCCCGTTTTCCGCCTCGCAATATCGGTCCTCGGGTGCGTAGGTGAAGCGGACGCTGTTGATTCCCTTGACTTCGCGCTTGTCTGCTCCCTGCGGTCGGGGGGGCAGCGGTTCTTTCAACGCCGGATCCGTAGACCCGATGTACTCACCCCACGTCTCGACGCAGCGTGCTGATTGCTTCTTCGAATCGTAGCGATAGCAATAGGTCAGCCCGATAGGAGTGCGCTGCTCGACCAGGAGATGGTTCTGATACCGATATTCGAAGCTGTACCCCTCAGCGTCGGTAGCCCGGACCAGGTCTCCCTGGGAGTCGTACGCATAGCTGATGATGCGCATCCAGGCGCTGGCGTCGGGGTTGGACGCGACTGAAATCTCCGTGATGCGCTGCAGCGTGTCGGTCTTCACCCGGTAAGGGCGTCCGGCCGAGTCCACGAATCCGGTGATCTCGCCATCTGGGCCTCGCTGGATCGTGGTGCGATTGCCATTGCGATCGACGACTCCGGACAGCGCAAAGGAATCCGGAGTGTTCAGCACCTGGGAGAAGAGGTACCGCTGGCGACTCCGTGGGGTAACGAGCTCGTAGCCCTCTGCGGTGCTGGAGAGCAGCCATCCGAGCTTGTTGCGCGTCGGCGCGTCCGCCCGCTTGAAGCGCTGGAGTCGTGCCCGGCCGTCTCGGATCTCAACCTTCCTTCGTTTCAGTTTGAGTAACCAGGCGAATTCGTGACTCCATCCGTGCCCGAGCTCGCCAGATTCGCTGGAGGTGCGGCTGCTGTATGCTCTTACCCAGCGCAGTGGATCGGGCGCATTGAACGCAAAGTCCGTGACGTCGAGAAAGACGCGACCCGTGATCGGGCATACGGGGTCACCGCAACCCTCGCCGCCGTCGTTTCCGTCGCCACTTGCGTCTTCGTCGCCGTCCCCTGTGCCGGCTCCCTCCTCACCGTTGCCGTTCTTGCTTCCCTTGCCGCCGCCACCCCCTCCATCGCCACCACCACCGGCGACGAAGGCTCCAGGGTTCATGCCCGGGGGGGCGGGAATGTTCGGGACGGGTGCTGTGCGGGCCACACGCCAGGATAACCTTCAGCCGTCCGGCCGATCTATTAAATCCGTGCTCGCCGCCCTCGGCTGCGGTGCCCTACGAGGCCGGAACTCGCGGTAATTCAGCTGAAAGTGGAATATCGCTAGGAACCATTCGCGGAAATGCGGTCGGAGCGGCAAGTCTCGGGCCATTTCGCGCGGCCCGGCTCCCCTCTTCTGCCGTCGGCGTGGTCGCTAGGCTAAATTCCTCAGGGAAATTATGTATCGAGGATCCGCGCCCGCTGCTCCCGCGTCAAATTCACCCACTTGCCGTCGAGCAGGAAGCGCCCGTCCGGTTGCTTCTTGCAGTTCTTCACCTTGACGGCGAAGACCCCGTGGGTGCCGTCGACGTTACCCTCGAGGGTGGATCCCGGAGGAGACGGAATGCTGCTGCTGATCTTGGCGAAGTTGCCGTCGCTCTCGACCAGCTTGCCTTCGCCGCCTTTGAGCCAGCTTAGCTCCAGCGCGCTCATCGGTCGCCTCCGCGGGTCTTGCCTTCACGGATCGCGTCGTAGGCCTCGCGCTTGGCGTCGCGCTCCTTGAGAGACTGGCGCTTGTCGTACTGTTTCTTGCCGCGGGCGAGGGCGATCTCGAGCTTCGCACGGCCGTTCTTGAAGTAGCACTTGGTGGCGACGATGGTCATGCGCTCGCGCTCCACCGTCGCGCGCAGGCGCTCGATCTCGTAGGCGTGGAGCAGGAGCTTCCTCGGCCTGGTCTCGTCGTGGCCGAACGCGGCGTGGTCCAGCGTGGGGATGCGCATGCCTTTGACCACGGCTTGGCCGTCGCGGGTGATATCGACCCAGGCGTCGCTGAGGTCGCCGCCGTGGACGCGCAGCGCGCGCACCTCACTGCCGATCAGCTGCATGCCGGCTTCGTAGGCGTCCCCGAGGTCGTACTCGTGGCGCGCCCGCCGATTCAGGGCGACCACGCGATCGCCGAACAGAGCCTTGTCTTTTCCCGCAGCCATTTGCTGATTCGCCGCGGCTACCGGGGCGCATCTGCGCCGCCGCGGGGAGGGCACTATGCACGCGCCACAGAGCACCGCAAGTCCCAGCTTGGCCCTTTACCCAGCCACCCTGGAGGCGCATATCACCCGCCGCATGCTGACCACTGAGCTACGGGGCGCTCGTACCCACAATCTCAAGTCCGTCGACCTGAGCTTGGTCCCCGGGGAAATCGTGGTGCTCACCGGAGTATCCGGCGCCGGCAAGAGCAGCCTGGCCCTGGATACGCTCTACGCGGAAGGTCAGCGTCGCTTCGTCGAGAGCTTCAGCCCCTACGCTCGCCAGTTCCTCGAGCGCCTCGAGCGACCCCCGATGGACTCCCTCGAGCCCGTGCCTGCCGCCGTCGCGGTCGACCGCAGCGCGCCAGTGAAGAGCTCGCGCTCATCGGTAGCGACGATGGCCGACCTCGAGCCGTACCTCTCGGCGCTGTTCACTCGGGAGTCGCTGCCGGTGTGTCCGGAGCACGGAAGCATCGGTCGACTCCTGGACGCCGCGGCCGCGGCGCGCGTGCTCGCGGAGGATGAGAGCCTGCAGGGCGCTGAGCCCATCTTGCTCGGCTACGTTGTCAACGTTGCCTCGCGGGAACACTACCTGGAGCTGCGGGAGGCGCTGGCCGAGGCGGGATTGCGGCGATTGTTCTTGAAAGGGGAGCTGCGCAAGCTGGATGACGTCAAGCCAAGCGAAGCCTCCAAGCAGCGGCTCGCCATCGTCATCGACCGCATCAAGCCGACGCTCAAGGAACTCTCACGTATCGCCGAAGGCATCGAGCTCGCGTTTCAACGCGGCAATGGCAGTGCGTGGATTGGCCTGCCCGATGGCAGCGAGCGATTCTTGAGTTCGGGTTACAGCTGCGCGCTGTGCGAAGACGCCGGCAAGCCCCGGCGCTTGGAGGCGCCACGGCCGGGGCTGTTCTCCTACGAGTCGCCGCTCGGTGCTTGTGCTGAGTGCCGAGGCTTCGGTCGCGTGATCGGAGTCGACCCGGACAAGGTGATCCCGAACCCCGACTTGCCGCTGTCGAAGGGCGTGATCCGTCCCTGGGCACGAGGCAAGTCCACCACCTGGGAACGGCGCGAGCTCAAGAAGTATTGCGAGCGCGTGGGCGTGCCGTGGGACAAGCCGTGGAGCAAGCTCAGCAAGGAACAGCAGCGCCTGGTGCTTGAGGGTGATGGTGACTGGAAGCGTGGTCATTTCCCTGGGGTACTAGGATGGTTCCGCTGGCTCGAGACGCGCACCTACAAGATGCACGTGCATAGATCGGAAGAGCACACGA
>JBFXBK010000436.1:0-7466 GCA_050183255.1 Polyangiaceae bacterium
ACAACTCCGGTTGGTCGGTGGCCTGGGCCGCCATCCAACCGGGTAGATGAGACACTCCGGACAGCTCGTAGTGACCCAGCTCATCGCTGTCGGTTTGGACATAGCCGCCGCCATCAGCCTCCGCCGTCACCTGAACGACACCGGAGTAGCCTTGGGTACCCGTGATGGTCTCGTCGAGGACGAAGCTATCACCGCTCAGCGTATCACCGACACCAGCAGTGCCCGCGGTGCCCGCGCTGCCACCGTTGCCGGAACCACCGTTTCCGGTGCTGGTGCCGTTGCAGCCGGGTGTGTCGCACGAACCGTCGGTATAAGCCGAGCGGTCCCGATCGGCGTTACCACACGCAAACATCCAGCCGGCGAGCAGCACCGCCATCCACTGCGTCTTGCCGAAACCCCGCTCCATAGACGGCAAGTCTACGCCGGCTGCGTGTTGGGAGCCAAACGCGTGGTGAGCGCCCGGTGCAAGACGAGCACCACGCCGACCAGCACCACGCCGATCCACTGCGAGGTGCTCAGGAAGAGCAGGCCCCCGCGGTCGTCGTTGCGCCAGAACTCGAGGATGAAGCGCAGCACAGCGTAGCCCGCCACAAAGCCCAGGAATACCTGACCGTCGTAGCGCTTGCGCGCGTGCAGCCAAAGGATCAGGAACGCCGCCAGCGCGAGGGACCCCGCCGACTCGTAAATCTGCGTGGGGTGGACCGGCAGCGACGGCGCGAACGAGGTCGCTAGCTCGTGGGCCTTCCACTGCTGCTCGCTGGCCGGCGAGTGAGGCGGAAAGATCAGGCCCATCGGCCCGCCGGTTTGGACGCCGAAGCAGCAGCCAGCCAGCAAGCATCCCATGCGCCCAAAGCACAGACCGACCGGGATCACCAAGCCGGCCATGTCCGCCGCTCGCCAGAACGGAAAGCGATCTTGCTTGAGCAACCAGTAGCCAACGCCCGCCGCGCCGATGAAGCCACCGTAGTACGTCAGACCACCCTTGTAGAACTCGGCCCAAGCAAAACAGTTTGTTTCCGTGGGGCGACAAACGTTGGCGGCCGCGTCCCACGCGCTGCCTTCACCCAATCCGCTGCACTCGGCCTGGGTGATCTGCCAGCCAACCTTCGAGGGGTCGGTGCAGAGATGCACGTAGTCCCAGAAATACCCGTCGGCCAGCACGTGCAGGATGCGTGCGCCGGCGACCCCCGCGAGCAACATCGCGAGGCCGAGGTTGATGATGACGTCGGGATCCTGGCCGATGCGTTTGGCCCAAATCGCACCCATCGCGGTCGCGAAGATGAACCCCGTCACCAAGAGCAGGAAGTAGCTCGGGACCGGTGTAGCCCAGCCGGTCCCCTCGAACAGTGTGAACAGCCGGCCTTGCATTCCCTCGCCTCTTTGGCTGCCGCTATTGGGGGTTAGACGCGTCGGGAACCAACGCCGCTTCCGGAGCTACTACGCCGTCCGGACCAGCACTGTCCGGACCAGCACTGTCTGGACCCACGCTATCTGCTGCAGCGGCCTCGACGCCAGCGGCAACCGGCGCGGCGGTGGGCGCCGCATCCAACGTTGTGGTTTCCGGCGTGGAAACTAGCTGGACCACGTCACCGCTCTTGGATTCCTCCGCGTCGGCCTTCGGGCGCCGCCGCGACGCGATCATGTCCACCGCCATCAGCAGCACCCCGACGCAAATCGAGATGTCTGCCACGTTGAACGTGGGCCAGTGGTCCGTGACGCTCCAGCCCTCGGAGTAGCGCTTGACCCAAGTGTTGAGGGCGAGCACCCAATCCCCACGGTAATCGATGAAATCGATCACGCTGCCGCGCACGATGCGATCCGCGAGGTTACCCAGCGCACCCCCAAGCACCAGCGGCAGGCCCCACTTAAGGGCGCGCTGGTTGGGATGCAGGCGGCTATACAGCGAAACGATGAACGCGATGGCGAGGATGCTGACGACGAAGAAGAACGGCTTGCGCACCAGCTCGCCGGCGTTCTGCAGGATCCCCCACGCACCGCCCCGATTCAGCGCCCAGGTGAAGGTCAGGTGATTGTCGATCACCACCACGGGTTCGAGGCGATTCTCTAGTGTCAGCGCAGCCCAGGCCTTGGAGGCGACGTCGAGCACCAGCGACACCGACGCCACGACGCCGAAGAAGAGGAAGCTCGGCCGATAGCCGTGCGCAGCATCGGGTCCGGAAGGCTCGGTCTGTGCGCGCTCCGGGCTGGTTTCACCAACTCCCGTGCTGCTGGGTCCATTGGACGCCAAAGGTTCGATCGCCTCGCTCATGAGTCTTGGCGGTCTACGACATCCCGCACGTCAGAGCCAGACTGCGGCCCATCTTTCGCATGGAGCAGTGCTCGGAGCCTGGACCTGGGCAGGCGTTCATGTTTTGCGTCCCGTCACCTTGAGCACTCCCGCACATGCGTTTAGTATCCGCCCCATGTCCGAGAAGCCTGCGCCGTGGACTCACCCTCGAGGGGTCGCCCAAGTCGTCCAGAACTGGCGCGACTCAGGCAAAGTGCAGCGCTGTCTGGCCGTCGAGCGGCTGATCGAGCGGAGCAACGCCCATCACGTCGGTTTCGGGGGGCTCGAGCGTCCGCTACCAGATGCATTGATCCATGCCCTGGAGCAACACCGGGTCAAACAGCTCTACTCTCATCAGGCGCAAGCCATCGACGCCGCCCGCCGGGGTCGTCACGTGGTCATTGCGACCCCCACTGCGAGTGGCAAGAGCCTGTGTTTTCACCTGCCGGTGCTGGAAGAGCTGGCGCGGGACCCTAGCGCTCGCGCGCTCTACCTCTACCCCACCAAAGCGCTCAGCCGCGATCAAGAGCACGGCGTGCGCGAGCTGGCTCATGCCGCGGAGCTCGAGGTCGGCGCGATGGTCTACGACGGGGACACTCCGGGAGACGCTCGCCGGGCGGCGCGAGATCACGCGCGCATCATTCTCTCGAACCCGGACATGTTGCACAGCGGGATCCTGCCCTCTCACACCCGCTGGGCCGCAGCGTTTCAAGGGCTGCGCTACGTCGTGCTCGACGAGCTCCACACCTATCGCGGCGTGTTTGGCTCCCACATGGCGCACGTGATCGCGCGGCTGAAGCGCGTCGCCGCGTTCCACGGCTCGAACCCGACGTTCATCTGCGCGACGGCAACTATCGGCAACCCGCGCGAGCACGCAGCGCGCTTGCTCGGCCTTGATCCACAGGAGATCGAGTTGGTGGACCGCTCCGGCGCGCCAACGACGAGTCGTCAGCTCTACGTCTACAACCCGCCGATCGTAAACGAGGAGCTCGGCGTGCGCGCCAGCGCGCTCAAGCACGCGGTGTTCATGACTGAAGACCTGATCCGCGCGAAAATACCGACGATCGTCTTCGGTCAGTCGCGAAACAGCGTGGAGGTGATGCTCAAGTACCTGCGCGACCGGGCAAGCGACGTCGCGGGCCCCGAGGCCATCATGGCCTACCGCGGCGGTTACCTCCCGGAAACACGCAGAAAGGTGGAGCAGGGTCTACGCGACGGGAACATCCTGTGCGTCGTCTCCACCAACGCCCTCGAGCTTGGCATCGATATCGGCGATCTGTCAGCCGTCGTAACGGTTGGCTACCCCGGCAGCATCGCGGCGACGTGGCAACGCTTCGGCCGTGCGGGGCGCCGCGCAGCAGGCAGCGACGACACCAGCATCGCGTTGATGGTCCTGCAGAGCGGCGCGCTCGATCAGTACCTGGGGCGGAATCCGGAGTTTTTGCTGGCGGCAGGGGCAGAAGAGGCACGCATCGATCCGACCAACGTCGAGGTCTTGGTCCAACACCTGAAGTGCGCGGCCTTCGAGCTGCCTTTCGAGGTCACGCCCCCGGGCGACTCGGTGACACGCCCGACGCCCGCCTCTGGAGAGAGCTACGGTCCCCTTGGCGTCTCCGAGACCCGTGACGCCTTGGACTACCTCGAGTCTGGCGGATTGGTCCACGCTGCGGGCAACCGCTACCACTGGGCGGGAGACGCCTTTCCCGCTTCTTCCGTTAGCCTGCGCAACATCGGCTGGGACAACTTCGTTATCATCGACATTGCCACAGGGAAAACCCTGGCGGAACTCGACTGGCGCGCGACGCACACCATGCTCCACGAGCAGGCGATCTACCAGCACGACGCCGAGCAGTATCAAGTGGAGCGACTGGACTACGAGAACCACAAGGCGTTCGTGCGCAAGGTGGAGCCAGACTACTTCACCACAGCGCTGACCTACCGCACCATCGCCGTGCTCGATAAGAGCGCTGAGCGCCAGCTCGCTCAGCTCCCTTCGGGCTGGGGTGAGATCAAGGTCGTCGAGCGAGTCACCGGCTACAAGAAGATCAAATTCTTCACCCACGAGAACGCGGGCTACGGCGACGTGCACTTGCCGGAGATGCAGATGCATACCACCGGCTTCTGGCTCACGGTTCCCGAGGCGATCATCACTCACGTCGCCAGCTCCCGCGCGGTAGCGATCGACGGACTGCGCGGCCTGGGTCGCGCCCTGGAGACCGTGGCCACGCTTGCGCTGATGTGTGAGCCAAGCGACATCGGACAGTCCCTGGGGGACGGCGAGGAGCAGCTGACCGACGCTGCTGCTTCCCGCGCTGCAAACGGCAAGCCCGCCACGCGTGCTCCAGCGCGCGTCCCGGGTTCCCATACGGGCGGCTTCGATCCGACGTTGTTCCTGTTCGACGCGGTGCCAAACGGCGTCGGCCTCGCTGAGCGGATCTACGAGCGGGCACCCGAGCTGATCACGCGCGCGTATGAGCTGATCGCGAGCTGCTCCTGTCCAGGTGGTTGCCCGAGCTGCGTCGGGCCCAGCGAGCTCGACGGCGGTCGCAAGCTGGTGGCCCTGAGCCTGTGCCGAAGCTTCGGCTTGTCCCTCGGCCCGAGCCCCGAGGCGCGTTCGGCGAGCGCGCCGCGCCACGCCGTTTCTGCCTAGCTCCACGTTGCAGCAACAAAAAAGCGCGTTTCAGGTGCTCACAATCCGCGCAGCGTCTGGCCGCTGCCCGGTCCTCGGTCTACCCTCCTGTGGCTCGTGATCGCCGCTCGACAGCTCAGGTTTGCGCGTTGGTGGGTGCCGCTCCTGGCGCTCGGCGCGTGCGTGGCGCGCGGCGAGAACCCGCTCACGCGCCAAACCGACGACGATGCCGGAGGTCCGCCGATCCTCGACGGAGGGGGTGGCAAGGACTCGAGCTTCGACCTTCCCGATGCCGCGCCTCACGCCGTGCTCGGAGTGGACCCGCCCCACGGTCCTTGGATTGGGGGTGACCTGGTCACGATCCGCGGCAACGGGTTCAGCAGCGCCGCCCGCGTTTGGATCGGTGGGCTAGAGGTGCCAGCGAGCGATGTGCTCGCAATCGATCCGACTCGCCTCCAGGTGACGGTTCCTCCGGGAAACCCGGGCGCGCAGACGGTGGAAGTGCAGAACGCCGACGACGCGAGCACCCACGGGGCGCTCCTCGGCGGCTACAGCTACGACCTGTTTTACGCCGAGCCTGACACTGGACCGACCTCTGGAGGCACGCGCGTCACGCTGCGGGGCAAAGGCACGAACTGGAGCGACGGGACCCAGGTGCTGGTTGATTTGAAGCCTTGCACCAACGTGGTCGTGAAGGCGACCGACGCGCTGGAGTGCAGCGTGCCAGCGACGACTCAGGGCACGAAACCCATCCGCGTCACCACGCCAGACACCGTCAGCGTCGATGTGCTCGATGCCTTCGTCTACGGCGATACCAGCAACGGCTTCCGCGGCGGCTTGAGCGGCAACACCCTCGGCTCGGAGCTGCGAGTGATCGTGCTCGACGACTACAGTGGCAACGCGATCCCCAACGCGAAGGTCATCCTGGGCGACGACGTCGCGAACGCCGGAACCACGAATAGCCAAGGCGTCGTCGTGTTTTCCCAGGCGAGTCTGGGTCCGAAGCGCAGCGTCACCATCGCGAGCAAGTGCTACCAGCCCATCACCTTCGCTGACGTCCCGGTGGATACGGTCACCGCGTACCTATCTCCGGTGCTCAGCGTGGATTGCATCGACGACGGCGACCCGCCAGCGACGGGCGGACAGGGCAGCTACGGCGTCAATGTTCAGGGCGAGCTGGTGTGGAGCGGTGGCCGCGAGTTCGAGAAGGCGACGTGGACCAACGTCCCCAATCCCAAGGGCGCGGACGAGCGTCAGGCTGCGTATCTGTTTCGCTTCACCAGCGACGCGACGCGAGAATTCACGCTGCCAGGTGAAGGCTCGCGAGTTCAGCCCGACTCACCCGGCAAGCAAGGCTACGAGTTCTCGTCCAGCACTTCGGCGGGCAACCTGAGCTTCTATGCGCTCGCAGGCATCGAGAACCGCAAGCTGACTCCGCCGGTCTTCACAGCCTACGCGATGGGTATCGTGAAGGGCATCAACGCAGAGCCCGGACAGACGGTCAAGGACGTGTATATCCCCATGGATATACCCCTCGATCATGCGCTCACGGTACAGATCCAGGGGCCGACGCCGACCAACAAGGGACCCGATCGGGTGCGTACCAGCATCGCCATCCGGGTGGGCAATGAAGGCTACGCGTTGCTCCCAGTTGGCACGCGCACCTCGCTGCTCCCGCTCAGCGGCGATCTCAGCTTCGTGGGCATGCCAGCGCTCGGCGGCGCGTTGCTCGGTTCGAGCTACGTCTCAGGCGCCCGCGCCTTCACGGGCGCAGCGGACACCACGCCACGTTCGGTGCTCGCGCTGCGGGGTCAGACGTCGAGCGCATTGCCCATCAGCCTCACGGGTTTCGTCGAGGTGCCGCGGCTCGAAGCGCCGCAACAGAACCAGAGCTGGGATGGGACATCACTCAGCTGGGACTGGCCAATAGGTGGCAGCAACGTCGATCTGGTGGTGATCGAAATCCTCGGCAACGGCGGGCTCGTGCAGTGGACGATCGCGGTGCCGGGCAGCCAAAAGTCGGTTCAGCTGCCCGATCTGCGCACTCTGAGCGATCTCGGCATCAAACCCGGCCCGATCACGATCGGCGTGTCCCTCGCCAGCATTCAGGACTTTGACTACGGCTCGCTGGTTTACCGCCAGCTCGGCACCCGCGGCTGGAACGCCTACGCCACCGACGTGTTTCAGCTGCACTTGGCGGCTCCATGAGCCTCGCGCGGTCAACTCTGCGGGCGCTGGGAGCGTTCGCGCTGCTCTCCCTTCCGCTCGCAGCGAGCTGCAGCTTCGACACGGCGGATCGCTGGCTCACCGAGCAGAGCTCGCCCGCGGTGCGCTGCACCCTCGATTCCCAGCGCTGCAACAGCGTCCTCGAGCGCTGTGAGCAGACGTCCAGCGGCCCCGAGTGGCAGACTCAAGAAGACTGCCCAGGTCAAGGACAAGTCTGCAATCCGAATACCTTGACCTGCATGAACTGCCTGCCTGGACAGACGCGGTGCGACGGCCAGGCGGTCATGCAGTGCGATTCCGCAGGGAACAAGGAAACAAAGCTCA
>JBFXBK010000437.1:0-7462 GCA_050183255.1 Polyangiaceae bacterium
GGGCCCCGACGCGCGCACCGCCGACCAGCTCAACTCAGAAGCCGGAATGATTATCCGCGCGGTAATTTGTAGTGCATCAGCCATCGAACGACTCCGTGGAGATCTCGCGCCCGGTGGTTGACACCCGCTCTTGATCCCCTCCTCGCCGGGGCGCGGACCATAGCTCATCCCCGGAACGCCCGCCGTCGTGCACCTGGGTGCGTGGCCAACCGCCGCGCCTCTCCCCCAAAAAATACGTATAAAACCCTGTCGATCAATCGATCGAAAAATTTCGATCGGTCGCTGTCGGCACCTCCAAGTGTCACCGATCCGCGCGCGCCGCCCGAGGACGACAGAAGTCGGCGACGAGCCATTTCTCATGCTCAAAAGGCTTTCAAGACCAGCGCTAGGCGGACTCTCTGAATACGTGTTGAAACACACACGCGGTGCTGAAGCCGATCTCGATATCAGGCACTGACATCGCCTTTCCGCCCACATCCGGGGATAGTTTGTCATCAGGTCCGTAGACATTCAGGAGCGAGCAAGCGACGGTATTGTTCAAGCGCTGCCACCAAGCGGCGACGACACTGCAGTTCTCGATCGCTTGCTCATTGAACCGCCCAGCAGTCGTGCGCGGAGGTACGAACCGTGACTCCAAAGACCCATCCATCGCAACCAAGGGCCACTCAAGGCCTGAATAGCCTCACAAGGCGCCAGCGGGACGTACTGGACCTGCTGGCGCAGGGCTATCCAAACCGAGAGATCGCAGGGCAACTTCAGCTCTCCGTCTCCACGGTGAAGACTCACGTGGAGAACTTGCTGAAGGCCCTCGGTGCGAGTAACCGCACGGAAGCGGCCGCCATCGCCCGCAGCTTGGGAGACATCGCAACCCACGACAGTGGGAGCCACACGCGGCTGATTTCTGCTGCGCCATTCGAGCAGCGGCCCGCGGTCGCGGTGCTGCGCTTTGACTGCTACGGCGACGACCCAGTGGAAGCCAGCTTTGCTGCGGGCCTGGTGGACGACCTGATCACCCTGCTCAGCAAGTGGCGCTGGTTCCCCGTCATCGCGCGCAGCACGAGCATCCACATCGGAGGCAGCGATCACCCAACTCAGCAGCTGGGTGAAGCCGTCGGCGCCGAGTACCTCGTCACCGGTAGCGTCCGGCGCGCCGGGGAGAGCCTGCGCATCACCGTACGCCTCGACGCGGTAAGCAAGGGCCACACGCTCTGGTCCGAGAACTTCGATGTCAGCATGGGCCTCTTGTTCGAGCTGCAAGACGAGCTCGCGCGGAACATCGTGGGCAAGGCTTACCCCGAGCTGATGCGCGCTGAAGGCGAACGCAGCATTGGTTTCCCCACAGAAAATCTGAACGCCTGGGAGCTGACCCATCAAGGGTTGCTAGGCACCGACGACCGGTCGCGCGATGGCAATGAAAGGGCCCTTGATTTTTTTGAACGAGCCCTGAGCCGTGACGGCAAGTTCATGCTTGCGCTTTACGGACGGGGCCATGCGCTGTACCAGAACATCATCAACCAGTGGGTCCCCGACGTGACCCAGAGCCACGATGCGCTGCGCGCAACGGCAGAGCGAGCTCTCGAGACCGATCCGAAGGACGCCATCGGGTGGTACCTGAAGGGCCGTTCCGAGATGTCGCAAGGCAACTACGACTCCGACCGCCTGTTTCAGGCGTCGACCGACATCAACCCGAGCTTCGCGTCCGCGCACGCAGCGCTGGGGCACGTCAAGCTCGCGCGCGGGGATCAGAGCGGTTTCAGCAGCATGCGCCTCGCGGCGCGGCTGAGTCCGCGAGCGTATGCGGCGGGCTTGGGCTTCGCGCACTTCATCGCGAACGACTACGAGAACGCGGTCACCGCTTGTCGCGACGCCCTCGTCACGCGACCACAGTACGCGTTCGGACACGCGCTGCTGTGTGCTTCCCTGGGTATGGCAGAACGCACCGCCGAGGCACATCAGGAGCGGACGCGGCTCCAGAGCTATCATCCGAGCTTTCGTCTCTCAGGCATTCACGCGATGATTCCGCGCGGACAGACCGACGTGGCCGATCGCGTTGTGGACGGCCTGCAACGCGCAGGTTTCGAAGAGTAGCGAGGCGCGACCTCACTCAGCGAGGTACGCTGGTGCATGGCCAAACCCGCGGTTTGGCGACGGTGTGGGAGATCTGGGCTCTTGCGCCCTCCAAGGGTCGAACGCCATGCTAGATGCCCAGCGTGTCGGAACCCTTCACGATGCAGCGCCGAGTTGGCCGAGTGATCGAAGCGCGAGTGTTCGCCTTGAAAACCCGGGAGGACGCGGACATTTACTCGAAGGCCTTGGCCGCCGAGGTGCTCCGAACACCGGCGACGATGCAGCCCATCCTGTGCGCCGACCACCGACCGGTGCGCATCTACCCGCAGCCAGCGGCGGATCGACTCACTGAGTTGTTCCAGAACATGAACACACGCCTCGATCGCATCGCGATCTTGGTCTCGCACACCAACGCGACGCTCTACCTGCAGCTGCAACGCATCGTGCGGGAGGCCGGCTACGAGAACCGCAAGGTGATGCACGAGCCTCGGGAGGCTCTCGCGCACCTTCAGGACAGCCTGAACCCCGAAGAGCGCGATCGCGTCCAAGAATTCCTCGCGGAATACTACGACGCAGGTCAGAAGCCGTTCTAGCGCTACAACTCAACGCAGCAGCGGAAGCCGGTCGAGTAGTCGTGGTAGTCCGGGGCGTGGGTCGCGGTGACGTACAGGCAACCCGTGCCGTGTTCACCATGGGAGCTGAAGTAGCCACCCATGAACACCCCCATGCCACGCTTGCCTAGCCACTGATCGCCCTTCTCGAGGGGCAACTCCTCTCGGAGCTTCGCGCTCACGTCGTCGGCGACCCACTCGTGGAGGTTGCCCATCAGGTCGTTCGCGCCAGCTTCACTCGTGCACTCGGCGTACTCACCTGTCTTGGCCAGGAAGCCAGGCTGCAGATTCAACTTCGGGTTGTTGTAGTGCGCGTCGTAGGTGTAAGTGACGTTGCCGAACAGCTTGTGCAGCAAGTGCCCCTTGTCGACATTGCAGCGGCGCTTCTCGAACTTGTTACCGTACGGATACTTCGTGTGCTCCGAGCCGGAACAAGCCGCGTACCACTCACGCGCCTTGCACAGGCGCTTGCCTGATGCTTCGCAAGCGGCCGCAGCCTCGAAGCGGTTCACGTAGGCCTGGGGCACTACGCCGCCGACCGATACCGCGCGGTACTTGACACCATCCAGAGGTCGCTGGCTCGCGGCGAGCGCGGCTCCCGACTCCGCCTCGACCAGGTTCGCTTCATAGCGGTCCACGCAGAAGCTTGGCTGCGCCTTCAAGGCCACGGGCAGCATCCCTTGGGGACAGCTGCGCTGCAGGGTCGCCCGCGTGTCTTCGAGCGGCGCCGAGGGTTGGGGGAGAGGGGGAGGCGCCACTTCGCTGTGGCCCTTTGCTTCGCTGTGGCCCTTTGCTTCGCTGTGGCCCCTTGCTTCGCTACCCCCAAGCGCGTCACACCCGACGCACGCGAGCGCTGCGCACCACAGAGCAAACCCGCGCGCGAATCTGGCAGAGGGGAGGCCAGTCACTCACCAACTTGTAGCACCCCCAGAGGCGCCGCTGTAGCAGCCTTCCCAGTCCGCGTTGCGAAACCGGGTGAGCGCAACTTCGGGCTCGTGCTGTTCGGCACCCGCGACATACCGCCGGGTGTCGGTGGTCGTGAACTCAAAGCCGTCGAAGCTCTCGACCCGGAGCGTGATCCCAGCGTCCGCGATCTGCAGCCGATTGTACGCGTTTCGATGACCCCGCAAGCGCGTGGAGGTGGCCGTGGAGGCTTGCACGAACAGCGTCCTCAGGCGGGCGTCGTGGCTCGAGCAATGGCAACGTGGCCCCGCCCAGCTCTCATGCAGGTGCCCCGACAGCGCCAGATCGATCTGCAGTTCCTGGAGGAGATCGACGAGGCGACCAGGCACTCGGTGTCGCACGCCCCGCCGCGGGTGAATCAACGGATGGTGGGAGGCGAGAACCCTGAATCCGCGCGGTAAGTCCGCGAGGATCCGGCGCAAGTCGGACAGCTGAGTCCGAGTCAACGAGCCCTCCTTCGCACGCCAACGCGACACGCTGTCGATGCCAATTGCAATCAGGCCCTCTCGCTGAACGAGCGCTACATCCCCGAGGAATCGATGGTAGCGCCGGCGTGGCCACAGTAGCCGGGCCAGGGGATGGAAGAAGGGCGCGATGTCGTGGTTTCCTGGCACGACCAGCTTCGGGCACGGGATGTCGTCCAGAAAGCGCCGCGCGAGGCGGAACTGCGAAGTACGAGCACGCTGGGTCAGATCGCCGGTGACGACCAACAGGTCCGGCGGAGCCTGAACCAAGGCCTCGGAGAGCGCCCGTACACGGCACGGCTCCGTGCGCCCGAAGTGGAGATCGGAGACGTGGGCGACGTCGAAGCTTCGCGCGAAGGGGAAGCAATCTTCGTGGCCCGTGGTTTGCCAATCAGTGGTCATGTCGAAGCCATCGATGCAACCCCCGTTCCGCTCCTACCGCAGCCTGATCCGGCGAATTCGCGCCGAGAACCGCCTACTCCATCGCAGGCTCAGCTCGAGGCAACTCGCTACGGTCGAGGCAGGCGCGCTGCGCGAGGTCGACGCCGCCCCCACCTCAGGCTCAAAACCGCTCCACATCCTCGAGACAGCGGAGGGAACCCGCTTTGTCTTCAAGCGCGGGGAGCCTGAGCTGCTCGAAGCGGAGGTAGTTGCCCATCGACTGCGCGACCTCGCCAAGCGTCCTGCGGTGCCGGCTCAAATCCGCGAGGTAACGCTCAACGGTGCGACGCTGACCGGCCTGCTCAAGCCGTTCGTCGAGTACGACCCGGAGCGCGAGCTGCCCCCGGATACGACCCAGTGGACCGATCTGCAGCGCCACGTGATGCTGATGGAGCACGCCTGGGAGTGGTTCCTCGACAACTTGGACACCAACTGCGGCCAGTTTGCGCTGCTTGGCGATAGCGCCTTTCCTGTCAACATCGACTGGGATCGGTCATTCGGGCAGCAGGGTGAAGGCGCGCTGTCTCGCTTTGCGAAGTACAAAGGCACGCTGCCCAGCGCACGCACGTTTCTCTACGCCGACTACGTCGAGGGGCGCATCGACCTGCGCTTGGGCATGCTGATCGAGGAAGCCAGGGTGATCCGCAAGTTGCCGAAGGCCGAGACCGCTCGGGTGCTGAGCCGCTACGCATCGGTGCGCTTCGAGACGCTGGAGGCGCGGGCGCGCTTCGTCTCCGGCGTGCTCGCGAAGCAGGTTCACGCAGAGAAGGCCTTTCGTCGCTTCGCCCGCAGCCTGATCGCAGAGCGCAAGGCATTCGCAAAGGCCAGGCGTCCAGCGGAGCTGAGCTTCAGCGAGCGCCTGGTCATTTTCCGCGCGGGATTGTGGAACCGCACCCAGCACACCTGGCACAGCATCTCCCGGGGTGTGCCGGGGAGACTAGGACGCAGCGCGTTGAAGGCCGTCCGGCGCCTACGATTAGGTACGGGCACAGGTACGCAGCCGAGCCAGCCGGTCGGTGGGCACGGTGACTCGACCTGACACATCGGCCCAGAAGCGCGATACGGTTGAGCCCGGATGCCCTCCCCCCCAAGACGAACGGCCGTTTGTCCAGTACACTTGCGCCGTGGGAACCAAGCGACTTGGCATACTGGGACTGACTTCGCTCGGAGCGATTGCGCTCGGAGCAGGCCTCTTGAACGGCTGCGGCTCCGATAGCGGGAGCAGCGTCGGAGGTGGGAACCGTTTCGACTCCGGCGCTGGCAGCGGAGGCGCCGGCAGCGGCGGCACCGGCGGCTCGAGCAACGGTGGGACGTTCAACTTGGACGGCGGTGATTGCGAGTGCGACGGCGGCGTCTGTATTCAAGGGGTGTGTTGCCTCACGGATAAGGCGTGTGGCGACGTTTGCTGTGGTGACACCGACGTGTGCTCGTTCCAGAAGTGCGTGACGCCAGGCAAGACTTGCGTCGACTCCGACGACTGCGACGGCGGTGACTACTGTGAGTATTCCCTCGGGGATCCCGCTGAAGTGCCCGATGCGGGCGCGGGCGGCGCTACCTGTACTGGCGGCGTTTCTCTCGCTACCGGGCGCTGCCTCCCGAAGCCGCCCCAGTGCGCCGCAGGTCAGGACCCGGGTGAGCCCATCACTTGTATCGAGAACTGCGAGTACCGTCCGCCTGCTGCCGCCTTCGACCCCGAGCTGAAGTATCACTGGGATGGCGGCAACGTGATGATGACGCCGATCGTGATCGAGCTCGACGACGACAACTGTGACGGCAAGGTGGACGCCAAGGACATCCCGGAGATCCTGTTTACGACCTTCGAGTACACGAAGCCTGCGACTGGCGACAACGGCAAGGCCATCTACTCCCAAAACGGGACCCTGCACGCCATCAGCATCGTAGGCGGCCAAGTCGTGGAGAAGTGGAGCTACCACCCCGACACGCCGTTCGATGACCGCCTCAACCCAGGCACGCATCTAGCCGGTGGCGACATCGACGGTCAGCCGGGCAACGAGGTCATCGTGTGCACCCAGGACGGACGCACGCGGGCACTGCACGCTGACGGTTCCGAGTTCTGGGTGTCGACGGCCACTGGTTGCTTCATGCCGGGCATCGGTGACATCGATCACGATGGCTCCCCAGAAGTGCTGACAGGCAGCGCGGTACTCAACGGCGCCGATGGCACCACCAAGTTCCCCGTCGCTGGCGCGAGCACGGGAGTCTTCGCCGACATCACCGGCAATGGTTTCCTCGAGGTAGTGACTCCCACGGCGCTCTACGACCACAACGGCACGCAGCTCGTCAACACCGGTCTCACCGCCGGTCACATGGCGTTGGGCGACTTCGACAAGGACGGCAACCCGGAAATTGTGGCGGTGGACTCGGCGTCGCACCTCGTCCACGTCTGGCACTACGACGCCGCGGAGCCTGGTGGCTTCAAGATCCTGCGGCAAAACATCGACATGAACGGAACGTTCATGAACAACTGCCCAAGCGGCTCGGCGGGAGCGACCCGCGGCGGCGGACCGCCGACCGTCGCCGACTTCGATGGCGACGGCACGGCGGACGTCGCGATCGCGACCGGCATTGGCTACACCGTGCTCGGCGGCACCAAACTGCTGGACACCAACGTCGCCAATGATCAGACCAACATCTGGCTCAAGGAGACGAAGGACTGCTCCTCTGCTGCCACTGGTAGCTCCGTGTTCGACTTCGACGGAGACGGTAAGGCGGAGGTCGTCTACGCCGATGAACACACGCTGCGCATCTACGATGGGACGAACGGCACGGAGCTCTGGAGCACGTGCAACACCAGCGGCACCCTGACCGAGTACCCCCTTGTCGCCGACGTCGACAACGACGGTCACGCCGACTTGATCGTGATCTCGAATGACTACTCGAGCATCACCTGTCTAT
>JBFXBK010000438.1:0-7448 GCA_050183255.1 Polyangiaceae bacterium
CGCGCCTCGGACGTCGACTTTAGCCAAACCGAAGGTCTGTTTTTTTTGAAGTTGCCCTTCTGCATCACGAAGATCTTGTCGCGCACGCGCCAAGTAGGGTCCCCCCACGCCACCTTCTCGGTGGCTTCGGGCAATGCGAGGCACAGCGCCCGCAGGCGCTCGAGGGTCGCTTCAGAAATCGTTCCGGTCATCGTGCTCGTTCCACGGGCAACACTACGTCCGCGTGTTTGCGTTCAAAATCTGCGAACTCCCCAGGGTGCACGCAGGCACTCAGGATCTCCAGCGACTCGACGAGCCGCGGCCCCGGTCGATTGAAGAACGCGTTGCCGTCACTTAGGAAAACGCGGGTGCCACGCGGTAGGGCTCCCGCCAAGCGCTGAATCAGCGGTAGCTCCTCCAAGGAGCGCTGCAGAGTGAATCCGCACGGTTTCACCAGGACCACGTCCGGTTCGAGCGCCGCGAGCTCCTGCAGCGTGACCGTGGGTGCTGGGCCGCCCGCCGTTGCCCCGACGGGGACGCCTCCAGCAGCCTCGATCAGCTCCGGCATCCAGGTGCCACCGAGCATCAACGGCTCGAGCCACTCGATGCTCACCACCCGTGGCTTAACATCGCGAGTCGCAGCGCGGCCTCGAATGGCGTTGACTCTTGCTTCAAGCCGCCGGCGCACTTCAGCGCCCGCGCCCTCACGGCTGATCGCCGTCGCGACCCGCCCGACGTCGTCGAGTACGTCCCCGAGTCGCGTGGGGGTGAGGCTCACGATGCGTACGTCGTCTCGCTGCGCGAGGCGCGCGACAGCTGCTCGCACGTCGTCCAGTGACACGGCGCACACCTCGCACAAGTCTTGAGTGACGATCACGTCGGGGCGCGCGTCCCACAGCCCTTGCTCGTCGATCGCGTACAAGCTGAGGGCGTCTTGCAGGACGCCACGCACCGCCTGATCGATGCTGTTGCTCGTTCCATGGGGATCGATGCGCGAGCTGGTGAGCACAGCGCGGTCGCGGATCTCCAAGGGAAAGTCGCACTCATGGGAGATCCCCACGAGTTCACTCGCGGCACCCAGAGCGCACACGATCTCCGTAGCCGACGGGAGCAATGAGACGATTCGAGTCATGGCAGAGCAACTGGGCGAGTACCATACGCGGCGCTGACTCGCAGCGAATTTGGGCACGACACGACCACCACGCGGTGCTCGAAGGCTTCGATCTGAAGGGCAGCTTGCCCCGTCACTGGCCGCGACGTCGAGCGTATGGACCGAAGGTGTTCGCCCTGATGCTCGACCCCGAGCTCGCTCAGCGCCTCTGGGCGGCCTCTGAGCGGCTCCTGGGTGAGAGCTTTGGTCCAGGAGCGTTACCCCGGGGATTCAGTTGACACCGCTCTGCAGGTGACCTGGCCCTCGAACCTCAAGGTGCGCTTCCGTCACACCGGCTCCGATCAGCGTGTAGTACGCATTGGCCTCGAACTGAGTGTGGGTGTCGACCAACTGGTCGAGGTGCAGCGTGTTGCCTTCGAGCGCGTTGCTCGGAACATACGCGTCCACGTACGTGAACACCTCATAGGAGCTTCCGCTCAAGAAGTCAGTCAATCCGGTCCCCGTCAGGTCGGCGGTCTGACGCGTGCTGAGCTGTACCGTGTCGTAAGGGTAAGGGTCATTGTCGATAACACACAGCTCACCCAAGCTGTGGGGTACGATTCTGAAGAGGTCGGTCCAGGCTGCCTGATTGCTCTGAGCCGACGTCACCTCGATTGCTGCGCAGGCCCGGTTCGCCGTCGTCAGCCGAAAGGGACTGGTGATGCGCCAGGCCCAGCTCTGGTCAATGCTAGCGTCCGTGGCTACCTCGTAGTCCGAGACGCCGGAAAGCTCACCGCCAAAAGTCTGCTGGTCGACGTGTGCCGCTTGAAGGGACATTTGTCCGCCGGTGGGTGACTGGGCTTCGACGCCTACGTCGAGATCGACCGCAAGGCGTCCAACGTCGAACGTGATGTCTCCGAGGTCGGCCACACGGAACGGCAACGTCAGCGCGGTCGTGGAATTGGCGGTGATATGGAACGGCGTTGGGTTCACACCGACATATCGCGCGGAAACAATCTCGGTCTGGGTGCCGTCACTACGCTCGAGCTCGAAGCTACCGTCTGGACGAGATGTCCGTACAGTCGCCTCGTAGTCGTCCGGGGGGAGGGAGAAGGTTTGCACCGTCTCCGCGCTCTCGATGTACAGCGCATCCAACACCGACTGGTCCTGATTGCTCACCCACAGCAGCGTGTTTGGCGTCAGCCGGTAGGTCGCTCCGTCCGGGCCGGTCGCTTGCAGCGCCAAATCGACGCTCCCAGCGGCTTCTCCAGCCGGAGCCTCCGTGTTGGAGCAAGCGGTAGTACCCAGCCAGACTGAGGTGATTCCAAGGACCAAACGCATCGTGGAGTTCATGCTGCGGGGGAATGCGAGTAGCGTGCCAGCCAAATACCGCGCGGATACAGGTGCCTTTTCGCTGGAATTGCTCCCCGGTCGCTGGACCGCAACAGTTGCAGCAACACTCCCGCAACAGGCTAACGTGGCCCTCGCCAGCGCCAGGCCAGCACCACGATGAACAGCGTGGTCGCGATCTCGATCAACGAGAAGAAGACGTAGTATGCGGTGAGCGAGCCCACGCAGAACGTTGCCGCAACCGCGCAAGTCTTCAGCCCGCCAACAGCGATGTTGGACCAGCGGCCCGCGCGTGCGGGCAGCACCTGGGTGAGTAACGTCATCGCGATCGGTAACTCCATCAGCACTGCCGCCGCGAACAAGAATCCAGGCGTGATGTGCAAGCTGTCCACCTCGCCGCGCAAGTACTGCTGCAACAGTCGACGATCCATCAGCCCGATCACGTCCGCGTACAGGTAGTTGAACATTGCGAACACCCACAGCCTGCCGATGAGCGGCCGTGGGTCGTACGCTGTCTGTGTGATTCGCATGCCTCAGCTTGGCGGGGCGCAACGCCTTCCGCACTGCAGCAATTCGTGCAGGCTCTGTGCGAAATCGCACAAGCGTGTCAACCAGCCTTGGCGCTACGTTTGGCTCTCTTGGCTCCTGGTTTGGGGGTGAGGGAAGTCGCCGCCCAGGCTGAGGTGACGTGGTCCATGAACGCACGCACCCGAGCGTTGTGTCGCAGCTCCTCGAGGGTGAGTAACCACACGTCGCGGGAGAAATCCTCCGCCACGGGGCCAACGCGCGCCAGGCGCGAGTCCGCATCCCCGACGAAGCACGCCAAGAAGTGCACGCCGAGGCCTGCCGCGATGGCCTCCTGCAGGCCCAGGGAGCTCACGTCCAGGCGCAGCGCGACGCGCGCGCCCGGCGCGTGGCTTGCTAGCCAGTCGTCGAGCCACGTCATGCCCAGCCGTTCGTCCCAGTGGAGCCAGGGTAGGTCGCGGTAATGCGCGCGCTTGCCGTGCCCCTCGAGCAGCCGTTGACTGGCATAGACCGCGAAGGCGACTTTGCCGAGTTTTCGCCCGACGTATGCCGCAGGCGGCGTATTCGTCATGCGCAGCGCGACGTCTGCCTCGCGGCGGTTCAGGCTCACCTCGGTGTCACTGGTGCTCAGCGTGAGCTCGACGCTGGGGTAGCGCGAGGTGAAGCTCTGGAACAGCTCGGGCGCGCCGCGGAGCAAGATGTCCATGGTGGCGACCCGAAGCTTGCCCGTGAGCTGCGCGTCGCGACCCAAGACGCGCCCTTCGAGCTCGAGCACTTCCGTTTCCATCCGCGCGGCAATGTCCGCGATGTCTTGGCCCGCCGCCGTCGCCACGAAGCCCTCGGGAGTGCGGTCGAAGAGCCGGACTCCTAGCGACTCCTCCAGTGCCTTGAGCTGCCTCCCCACCGTGGTGTGGGTCACACCCAGCGCGCCCGCTGCCCCACTCAGTGAACCTTCCCGCGCAATCGCGAGCACGTAGCGCACGGCGTCCCAGTCCATGCCTCGAGCATCGCTGATCCTGGAGCAGCGATGAACGATTTTGCACACGACGATCGAGATCCGTGAGGAACACCCCGGTTGGCAAGTCACCCGCATTCGTGGAACGCTGCGCGAACCATGACGCACACGACCCATCAGGATCGATATGCGGCGACGCGTGAGCGGGTGCTGAGGCTCCCATCGTTGGCTCAGGAGTCTGTCGGTGCCACCCGCGCGGCGCAGTTTCACTTCTTGCCGTCCTTCCACACCGAGGCCGCCATCTCGGTGATCGAGTTCAGTGACATGGCTGCCGTCGTCGTGCGCGTGCCTCAGCGAGACATCCACGCATGGGAGCGGGAGGTCCCCGCGTACGGGGAACACCTCAAGCCGCGCTTGCCTCCCAAGGCCTTCAGCGAGACCGCTTGGTTCCCACTCTCTCGGTTGAAGGGTTACCAGGGCGCGGTCGAAGCGATGCGGGTCGCGCCAGGTTTGGAGGTGGACGCCGTGGCGTGTCTCGATGGAGACCAACTGGAAGCGTGTTTCTCCGAACAGGAAGTCGAACCCTATTCGCACGGCACGCAAGACTTCACGCACCCGGGACACCCCGTCTCCTGGCAGGTCGCGAAGCTCGCTTGGGAGGCGACTGAGCTAGAAGCCGTGCGGAAAGTCGTGGCGCACCTCAAGAGCAGCTTGAAGCGCGCGCCATGACCCTGGGGAAATACTCTGAGTCCCAGACCTACGCTCAGGCCCTGATCGAAGTGCTCGCCCTCGCACGCATCGAGGAGGAGTCCCTAGGTGCCGCTCGCGCAGCGCAGTTTGTCTTCAAACCGGCGTTTCACCCGGAGTGCGCGATCTCCGTCATCGAGCGCTCAGAGCAGAGCGAAGTTGTTGTGCGCGTCGCGCTGCGCTCGGTTTGGCAGCACCTCAACCAGCGACCCGGAGCCGAGGTGATGGCCCCGTCGCTGGTTGCGCCTGGTCTCTCGGTGCAGCGGGTTCCCGGGACCGCTGCCAGCACCGAGGCATACCGCGCGGCGCTCGATGGATTGCTCGCTCCGAGCACCCAGCCTGCGTTGGCGCTAGACGGAATGGGCGTCGACATCGCGATCGCGCGAGACTCCGGTGTTGTGCGCCATCAGTGCCACTCTGCTTCGGCGTCGGCTGCAGAGCGGCGCTTGATCTGCGAGGCAATCGCCCTGGCGCGTGAGCTCGCGCGTTGGGAATCGACGCAGGCTGCTTTGATCAACCTGAAGGAGTACTTGATGGCGTGCGACGTCTAGTCAATCCACGGGGAAAGGCTCGCCTTCGAAGCGCTGCCCCGGGTGGTAGCCCTTGCAGCCGATCTGCTGCATGAGCGCGCTGAACGGCGACACTCCGCGTCTCAGGCGCTCCAGGGCGTGGCCGAAGGTGTGCACCGGCTCCCAGCCGAGCTCGTGGCGCGCTTTCGCGTTGTCGTAGACGCGATCGATCGACTCAAAGAGGCGCCAGCCACGCTTCGCGTACTCGGGCTCGAAGTCGACGTGGCGGCGGACGACCTCCGCCGGGTCCGTGCGGAGTAGCCCGAGGTCGTCTCTGGTGAAGGGTGAGGTTGCGCTGAGGATGTAGCGACCAAAGCCGATTTCTTCCGCACGCTCCAGGGCGACCAGGTGCGCGCGAGCCGCGTCCTCGACGTCGAGGCGCCGGTAGAGCAGCTCATTGACCTTCGCGTTCAGATCATCAAAGCCGTCACGTGTTGCGGCGTTGTCGTCGGCCTCGGGAAAGAAGCGTGATGTCTTGAGCACCAACACGGGGAGGCCGTGCTTGCGCTGGAACAGCTCACACAGGTCTTCAGCCGCGGTCTTGGTGACTCCATAGATGTTCTTCGGGATGGGGCGCACGTCCTCGGTGATCCACGCCGCTGGTTCTCCTGCGGCGGGTACCAGTGCGTGGCCGAAGGTACTGGTGGTCGATGTGAAGATGAGTGACCGGCAGCCCTGGGTCAGGGCCGCTTCCAAGAGGTTCAACGTCCCCGTGATGTTGGTGTCGACGAACGCCTGCTTCGCGTGGGTGGCGACGTGAGGCTTGTGGAGCGTCGCAGTGTGGAGCACCGCATCGACCCCCGAAATCGTGCCGCTGACGAATGCCCGCTCGGCGATGTCTCCCACGTGCGTGGTGTACGGACTTGCGAGCAAGTCGACGCCAACGGCCTCGTGGGGCGAGGCTTGAAGCAGGCGCATCAGGGCCTCACCGAGGTGTCCGGCGCTCCCGGTGACCAGGATCTTCATCGCTTCTTCTTCGCGCGCTCGAGGCCGTCGAGGATCAGGTCGAGCCCGAACTCGAACTCCGCTGCGAAGCTGTACCCGGGTTTCATTGCGTGGTTGACGATCATTTCCGTGAGGTATGGAAATTCCTTCAGGGGAAGGTCTTCGAGCATTTCTTGGGCGACGGCGTTGGCCTCGTCTGGCGTCTCGAAGGGGAGGCTCTGCTCCTGCAGCGTGAAGCCGTAGAGGTAGCTGTCTACGAGTGCGAAGGCGTGTGCTGCCATGGCGATCGAGAACCCGCCCCGGCGCATGCAGCCGATCACTGAGTCGTAGTAGCGCAGCGCTGCTGGGCCGGGGGTCTTGCGTGTCTCCATGAGCGCCGTCACCCAAGGGTAGCGCTTGAATACATCGCGCGCGGAAACCGCGCGCTTGCGCATCGCTGCCTTCCAGTGCTCGTCGGCCCGAGGCAGCTCAATCTCACGCACCACACGGTCGATCAAGCCGTCGATGAGTTCGTCCTTGTTCGCTACGTGGTTGTAGAGGGACATCGCTTCCACGCCGAGCACGTCGCCGAGCTTGCGCATGGAGAGCCCGGCGATCCCGCCTTGATTGGCGAGAAGGAGGGCCGCTTCGACGATGCGTTCGCGACTCAGCGGTTCTCGGCTCGGCCTGGTCGGCGCCGTGGGTCGGCGGCCTGCTCGGGCGCGACTGGGCTTGGCGGCCTTGGGCATCTCTTGCTTCCTTATCCGGGGTGGAGCCGGGGCGAAAGGACTCGCCGCCGACCTTCGACCGGTCTCAAAAATTCTGTGTATTTTCAGGTGTCTACTGGCTGAGTTTGCATATCGGGTTGACGAACTTACGTCGTAAGCCATACTCGACTTACTGCGTAAGTTCAATGCGCACGTTTGGGGCGGGGCAACCCGCAGGAAGGACGCCAACATGACCGCACAATTCATCGCCTCATCCGCGGGGATCCGGCCCGCCGACGCATCAGCCACGGCGCGACGCCAGGATGGCGAAGCTCACGCCTCGCGGCGCGTGATGCGAGCGGTCTCGCGAGCGAGCTATGGCGGCCCGGAGGTGCTGCAGCTCGCCGCGCTCGACGTACCGGAGCCGCGCGCCGGTGAGGTGCTGGTGCGGGTGGCTGCGGCGGCGGTGGGTGCGGACGAGTGGCACCTGATGCGCGGCTTGCCCTACGCGTCCCGCTTGGTCACCGGCCTCACGAAGCCGAAGAACCCGCTCCTCGGCTTGGACCTGGCGGGGGTCGTAGTGGGTGTGGGGGAGGGCGTGA
>JBFXBK010000439.1:0-7446 GCA_050183255.1 Polyangiaceae bacterium
CAGCTCCTCATCGACAAGTTCAGCAAGCAGTCAGGCCTCACGACGTGTCCCACGAGCGCGGGTAGAGGCGTGCTGCGCAAGTACGTCAACACGCGCCTCTACATGCAGGTGGTTAGCGTGTTGCGCGAGGACAACGTCAACTTGGATATTGTGCCGTCCGGCGTTCTCCACTCGCTCGAGAAGTACGCCGAGCTACTCCAGGCGAAGTCGCACTTCGACTACACCCAGATCATCCGCAGTGCTGTCGACTACCTTGAGGGCGACCCGATGGAGGACCAAGACTTCGTGCGCGTACAGGACCACGTGCGCGAGGACATCCGCTACGTCGTTGTCGACGAGTACCAAGACGTGAACGTCTTGCAGGAGAGGCTTGTGCGCGGGCTCGTCCGGTTCGGCGCCAACCTGTGCGTCGTGGGCGACGATGACCAGACCATCTACCAGTGGCGTGGCAGTCAAGTATCGAACATCGTCAGCTTCGCTACGCGTCGTCCTGGTGTGAAGCAGGTCACGCTCGACGACAACTTCCGCTCAAGCAAGGGCGTCGTTGAGCTGGGCCGGTCTGTCGCCGAACGCATCCCCGCAGGCCAGCGCCTGCCCAAGAAGATGGTCGCCGCTGGCCATCAGGAGTGGGAGCGTGGGGACCTACTTGCCCTGACGTTCGACGACGCTGACGCTGAAGCCCAGTGGATCACGGATCGCATCGAGCACCTTCGCGGTGTCCCCTTCAAGAGCCGGCCCGATGCGCCGACCCGAGGTTTGTCGTGGTCGGACTGCGCCGTCCTGTTCCGGTCCGTTGCGAAGGACTCAGCGCCGCTTGTCGCAGAGCTGCGGCGCCGCAACATCCCCTTCCTCGTGAAGGGGCTCAACCAGCTCTTCGAGAGTCCCGAGATCAAGGCTGTCGTTGGCATCTTCCGGTTCATGGTTGAAGAGATCACGGCGGGGGACCTAGAGACGCAGTGGAAGGACGCAGCGCTCATCCCGTCAGCCGGCGACTGGAAGAAGGCACTTGTGGTGTTGGAGAGGGGGCGCGACTTCGAGACGGCACAAGCGCACTCCGTCTTCAACATTCAGCGCGTTTACCTCGACTTCCTCGAGGCGCTGGGGTTGCGAGAGGATACCGTGCCCGGTGACCCGAGCCGTGCAGAGCTCGTCTTTTACCAGCTCGGAAAGTTCAGCCAGGTCATCTCGGATTACGAGCAGATCCACTTCGTCACTCAGCCCAAGGCGAAGTACAAAGGGTTCGCCAAGTGGCTCGAGCACCAAGCGCCCAGGCAGTACGCTGACGCGGACACCGATGTGGGCTACGCCTCCCCCGACGCCGTCTCGATCGCGACTGTGCACCAGTCCAAGGGTTTGCAGTGGCCGGCCGTGTTCCTGCCGGCACTCCGCAGGAACCGCTTCCCATCGCGCATCATGGGCGGGGTCCAACTCCAGCACGTGATTCCGGACGAAGCGCTCGACGACCCGGAGCGGTACCGGGGCACGGTCGAAGACGAAACCCGCCTCCTCTACGTGGCGGTCACCCGTGCTCAGAAGTACCTCTACGCGAGCTTCGCTCCAGTAGCCGAGAACCAGCAGCAGAAGAAGCGTTCCGAATTTTTCGAGCACATCGCGAAGCAGCAGTGGGTGTCAACCACATCAGCCCCGATCCTGGGCGCGCGCCTCCCACCGCAGCCCCTCCAAGAAACGCCGAGGGTCACACTCTCCTTCTCCGAGTTGAAGTACCTGTTCGAGTGCAGCTACCAGTTCAAACTCCGCTTCCTCTACGGGTTCAACGCGCCCATCCACGAGGCGCTGGGTTACGGCAAGGCCCTGCACGACGCTCTCGCCGAAGTCCACAAGCGCGCCCTCGACGGCGACTTCGTCACCAAGGATCTCGCCCCGGCGCTCATCGACCGACACCTCAACACGCCCTTCGCGTACGAGGGCCTCCGCGAGAAACTGCGCGCGGCCGGTATCAAGGCCATCGAGCGCTACTTCGACACCCACGGCAAACAGATTGCCAACACCGAGTTCTCCGAGAAACAGATCCAAGTCCACGTCGCCCCCGGCATCACGGTAGACGGTCGAATCGATCTCGTCCGGCGCCTCGACACGGGAGAGGTGGCCGTCGTCGATTTCAAGTCTAGCGAGCGTGCGCAGGCTGAGGATGTCACCCGCGACCAGCTCCACGTCTACGCAGTCGGCTACGAGGAGCTGACCGGCGAGTCCGCCGACCTCATCGAGGTGCTCAACCTCGACGAGAAGGGTCAGACCAAGCGGGAACCCGTCGACGATCCGCTGCTCACTGGCGTGCGCGACAAGATCCGCGACGCAGGCGGACGCCTCCGCAAGAACGACTTGCCGCGCCTCCCGAAGTGGGAAGAGCCCGTTTGCGGTGCGTGTGATCTCGCGGGTCTATGTCGAGCGCGCCCGGCCCGCTGACTTGGCGTTAAAGGCCCCACTCAAACGCAAGCTCTCTGGACCAGCTAGTCGAGCTCTGCAGGACCAGCCCATGACCCAGCCGTCGCACACACCCTGCGGAATCAGAAGCCCAGTCTACTCCACCTTTCTGGTCCGCTTGCGGGGGCGATCAAGCGAGCATCAAGCTCCCAGGCCCCGCGAAGCCTCTGCTCACGGGTGGTTCCAGCGGGCGGTCAGGGCGACACCTCTTGACGGTCGTGCACTTTTCGGGAGGAAGACCGTGCCTCGGGACACAGCGACTCGAAGGGGTCTGCGTTGGCTCCCGGTTGATAGGAACCGTCTCCGACTCATCCGTCACCGGTGCTCCGATTCTGCGCACGGCGTCGGACCGATGGTGGGGTTCCACGAGGATCGGGCTTGGGCAGCACTGATACCACGTGCTTGAGGACCCACTTGGCTGTGGTACCGTCTTTGCGGGTGCGCCGCGAGAGCAAGGCCCCAAGGGTAGGGGGCCAAAGCTTGTTTTCGGACCATCGAGTGGCGTCGATCACTGGAGTTCCCCCGATTTCCCGGACAGAGTTGGTGTCTTAGTTCAGGCCGCCTCCACGACGGCGTGACGGTCTAGTTCGTTGGGGATAGCGTAGCCGATGGTCGAGTGGCGGCGTCGAGCGTTGTAGTAGTTGTCGATGTAGTCCGCGAGCGCGTCGTAGACCTCTGTCGCTGTCGCGAAGGTGCGCAAGTGGATCAACTCCTTCTTCAGGGTGGCGAAGAAGGTCTCGCTGACCGCGTTATCCCAGCAGTTACCGGCGCGGCTCATGCTCTGGCGTGCTCCGATGCCGCTTAATTCCGTGCGGTACTCAAGACTCGCGTACTGTGAGCCCCGGTCTGTGTGGTGAATGAGCCCGCGGGGCGGCTTTCTCGTCGTCACCGCCATGCGCAATGCGCGCAGCGGCAGGGCCCGGTTCATGCGACGACCCACAGCCCAACCGATGACCTTTCGGGCATAGAGGTCGAGCAGGACCGCGACATAGCACCAGCCCTCGGCGCACCAGACATACGTGATGTCGCCGGCCCAGACTTGGTTGGGTCCAGACGCCAGGAAGTTCTGCGCGAGAAGGTTCGGAGCGACTGGCAGGCGGTGCTCTGAATCCGTGGTGCGCTTGAAACGACGGCGGGTTTTGGCTCGAATTCCCTCCGCTTTCATGATTCGCTCGACCCGCTTGCGGCCCACGCGCACGCCCTGCGCTTTTAGTTCCGCATGGATTCTTGGGCTACCATAGCGTCCGCGGTGCTCTGCATGAATCGCTCGAACGCGGGTGCGAAGCGACGCCTCCCCGACGGCCCGCGCTGACGGCGTACGCTTCCGCGTGGCGTAGTAGCTGCTGCGCGACACGCCGAGCGCGTCGCAGAGCCGCTGGACACTCATCGTCGCCTTGAACTTGTCGACCACGTCGAACGGGGAACTCACTTTCCCCTCAAGAACAAGGCGATTGATTTTTTTAGCGTGTCGGTGTCCTGCTTGAGCTGCTGGTTCTCGCGACGGAGCCGCTGGAGCTCGTCCTCCATCGACTCTCCGCGGTCTGCCATCACCTGTGTGACGGCGTCCCCGAGCTCCTTGCGCCAGGCGTGAAGCATGTTTGGGGCGACTCCGAGGCTGTCCGCCACTTCCTTTACCGTGCGGGAACCTCGCAGTTCCATCTGGCGCACGGCCTCTAGTTTGAACTCGCGCGTGTGGCGCTTCCGGGACTTGTTGCGTGCAGTCATGCTGTCCGATTCCAAGGATACCCTCCTTTAGGGCTGTCTTGGAAATCGGGGGAGGTTCAAACCCGTGGGGGTGAGTCGCTCCTCGTACTTCTGCCTTGGCACCGGACGTGAGATCGGGCACCCCGCCAGGAAGGACAGTGGAGGGGAAGTGAGTGACAAGTTGGCAGGAGGTTCGCAACACAGCCTGCACACGGTAGCTCCGCGAGAGCAGGCCGGCGCCCAGACGGGCGACCGCTATGAGTACCAGTACGAGCAAGCAGCAGTCGATGCGCTGGAGGTGCTGGATGACACCAACGTGATCTGCGTGTACTGCGAATGGCACGACGACTATGTCTTAGAGGGAGCCAACCTCGTCGCCTACCGATTTCATCAGGTGAAGACCCGGACTGCCTCAAAAGGCCCGTGGACTGTCGGAGCGTTCTTTGGCACGGGCAAGAAGAAGACAGCGAGCCCCGATTCGATCTTCGCGAAGATGTATACTCACCTGATCAACTTCGGTGATAGATGCGACGCCTTTGTGTTCGTGACGGATGCGGGAATCAAACCCGACTTCGAGAAACTGGTGAAGGACGCGCGGTCCACATCCGAGCCTGCCAATCTACCGGATACGTCGCACAAGCTCTTCGAATCGCTGCTAAAGAAGTTCACAAGTCTATCGCCGGTGCCGTCCCCCGAACAGTTCTTCAACTTTCTCCACCGCTTCGACGTGAGGGATGGGGTGGGAAAAGTGGGCGACACCAGGAACAACCGAACCTTGTTGGGAGGTCGTATTGTTGATCTTTCCGAAGTGGAGCTGTCCATACCAGAGGCGCGTAAGATCGGGTCAAACCTGGTTTCGTTGGTCCGGGACCGCTCTCACACGGTTCTGGACTCACCTCCCAAAACCAACGAGCAACTGCGACGCGAGAAGGGGCTTGTGCTGGACGACGTGCTCGACATTCTGAGTCTTTCCCGCGAGGGATATCGCGAGTTGAAACAGCACGGCAGAGCATCGGTGGTGACACTCTCTCGCCTACATCGACTTTGCCAGAGGAGTGACATCCCCGAACACCTGATACCCGACATGTGCAGAATGAAGGCTTTGTGGGAAGCGTGGTGGGTTGCCGAACGCCACCGGATCGATCAGCTTAGTTTCCTGGCGCTGAAAAAGGAATGCGGTGACGCTCTGTTACTGCATGGTGCTAATGGACCGCTGACGTTGGAAGGCCTGTCTGAACAAGCCAAGCAGCTAGCTGCTACGTTTCGGGGAAGCCTCACATCCTCGGAGCCGCTGACGGGCGAACTTGTGTTCGGCCTCATACTATCAGTCGCGACGGAGGCGGCCCGGTGAGGTCATTCGAGCAGTTCGTTGCAGAAGCGTCACGATCGGATGCCCGCCTGCAGGTGGATCCCGATGCACTGTCACGCGCAACATCGACGGTCATTGATGGCTTGTTCCACACTCCTCTTCTCGCTTTGACAATAATGACGATCGTGTGGCGACGCAGAGAGGACATTCCAACCGCAGACGTCGCGACTTGGACGCTAGCCACGCTCACCAGACACTTCGATTACTTGAACTTATCCCGAACGCGCCTGCAATGGTCGGTCCCCCTCCGGCGAAGGTGTGCGGACGCGCTAGTCTTTCTTGAAAACGCCGAGTTAGTAGGGATTCAAGAAGCTCCGCGCCGCACGCTACACATCACTGTTCAGGGGCGTGCATTCGTTCGCAAGCTCACCAACCGCGCGGATGAGGCAGGAGTCCTTGTTCGTCAGCTTGAGCGCGCCTACAGGGCGGTCGAACAGACGGGGGCCTTCGTCCTATGAGAGCGCGCCTTGAGTCCATGCGCTTAATTCCTCGAGGCAATACGGGGTGGAGCTCGCCTGACTTGCGATTCGGCAAAGCTGTGACGTTAGTGTTGGGGCCGAACGGTGCTGGAAAGACGCCATTGATGAGGGCTCTTCAGCTCGGACTGGGGTACCCAGTTGAGTTGACTCCGTTGATCATCTCGAAGAGCGAAGCCGTCGAGATCGAGATCGCGCAGACAGATGGTGAACGGTGGAAAATTCGTCGAGACTTCAGCGACGGTGTCAGCGCAACAGTAACGGAAGCAGAATCCGGCCGATCGATAGGTTTCTCCGATGAGCAGGATTTCTCCGAATGGATTCTACCCCGGCTGGGCCTTGATGCACGAGAGCTCCTCACTCTAAACAGCACTCGGACTCCAGCATACCTCAGTGTCATTGGCCCTGCGCTATTCATCGATCAAGATACCGGGTGGGGCCAGCTCTACACCCCACTTAGAAGCTTCATCAAGAATCAGCGGGAAGAGGTTGTTCGCTGGCTGCTTCGACTACCAACAAAGAACGCAGTCATCGAAAAGGCACAGTTCGAGAAGGCGAAGCGGGAGTTCGAACGACTCACGCTGCAGCTGGATGCGAAGCGTGGCGCGCTAAAAGAACTTGCAGCGGAGCTTGCGCAGGACGCGGCGCCTGGTGCTTTGGCGGAACTGGAGTCGCGGGAGGCCGCGGTAGCGGCCCGCCTGCGGGATCTCGCTTCGGTACTTGAGAGTATCGCCACCTCCAAAACCTCTCTCGACGACACGGTTGTTGACGCGGTCGCCCGTCGAGACGCAGCCCGCTTCGATGTGGAGAATGCCAAACGACGCTGCCAGGCCGTGGGCCAGGCTCGAGCAGACGTTGAAGCGGAAGTAAGAGCGTTGGAGCAGAACGAAGTGGCGGCGGAGGTGTTTCGAACCCTTTGCAGCAGTCAAAACTGCCGGTTCTTCCGACAGCCCGAGGAGTCCTACGGGAGACGGTTGCTCTTCCTAAAGGACCAACTAAAGGACTTCGAGTCCGCGGAGAGCAGTATCCAGCAAGAAGTGTCCCGTCTTGCTGACACACTGAAAGTAGCGGAGAGTGAAGTCGCACGAGCGATTGCTCAAAAGCGTCGAAGCATCGGGGAAGGCCACGGCGACGTCGTCGACGAGGTAACTGCCCTAGCGGACGATCTATCCACGGTTAGGATGAGGCTGGGGCGCGTCGCACAGCTAGAGCAAGAGCGGGAGCGGTTTGAGGCGCTGTTGAACCAACAGGTTCAGGCCGGAGAACGCGTGGACGAGCTTAAGCCTGCGCGTGGTCAAGGCGGCGCAGGTCGATTGCTCGATGCGAGGGTGGCGCTCGCGGAGTCGTTCAACGAGTGGCTCGTGACACTCCAGACGCCGAACGTCCAAGCCGACGCTACTTTCGACGAGGAGCTACGCCTGATCTTGGGTGGCGAACGGTTCAGGCCAGGAGCGT
>JBFXBK010000440.1:0-7442 GCA_050183255.1 Polyangiaceae bacterium
ATCGACGAAGACTCCGCGTGCCTCGTGGAGACTATCCGCGGGGAAGCAGTGCCCGCGGTGGTGCTGTTTCAGCTGGACACCAGCGGGAGCATGAACTGCAACGTGAGCAATCCGGGTTGCCTGAGCGCCGATCCAACCGGCACGCCGAACGACTCGCGCTGGGACCTCTTCCGCTCGACACTGGTTTCAATCCTGCCGGCGCTGCCCGCCAGCGCGAGCGTGGGCTTGATGAACTTCCCGACCACCTTCTCCTGCTCGCAGAACGCTCCGGCGGTCGACTTCACGCCGCTCGCGAGCGCCCAAACGAGTATCCCCGCGGCACTGAACGGGTTGACGCCGGAGGGCATCACGCCGACCCACGATGCCGTGCTGAACGGCTTCGCACGCCTGGAGGGTTCGACCCTCGAGGGCAATCGCTTCCTGGTGCTCGCGACCGATGGCCAGAGCACGGTGTGTCAGGGCTGCGATGCGGCGTGCTCCCTCTCGGCGCTGGCCCAAGACGACCAGCAGATGATCGCTGACATCGCCGGGCGCGCTCAGCAAGGACTCAAGACGTTCGTGATCGGCGTGCAAGGCTCGAGCAGCTACCGCGCGATCCTCTCGCAGATGGCTTCCGCCTCGGGCACGGCGCGGCCCGGCTGCTCCGACAGCGGCCCCGTCTACTGCCACTACGACCTGACGGACCCGAGCCTGGACTTCGCGACGTCCCTCTCGGACGCGCTGAGCGACGTCGCGGGGACCATTCAGTCTTGCGAGTTCAGCATCCCCGACTCGAGCAACGCGTCCTTCGACCCAGGCAAGGTCAACGTGCAGGTGAACACGGGCAGCGGCGCGATGCCCATCAAGCGTGACCCAAGTCGCCAGGACGGCTGGGACTACTCGGACGATCAGAGTCAGATCGTCCTCTACGGCGCGATCTGTGACGCGACGAAGGCGGCGAGCGACGCACAGGTCGATCTGCTGTTCGGCTGCCCGACGGTGGTCAAGTAGCGCTCCTCGCGGCTCGTCCGCTCGCAATCAATCTGCGCGGTAGTCACGGCTGCTCGCCTGCTGTGGGTTCGGGGAGGATGCGCGGGTCAAGCAGGGACTCACATCGGGGTTCCGGGCTCGATGGGACAAGCGTCGGCACACGCGCCGCGGTCGCGCCCCGTTGAGCCGTAGAGACACGCCAGCGTCTCTGGGATCAGATACGCGTCATCCGGCGACAGGCATTGCTTGAAACAGTTGTAGTCGGTGCACCCAGCCACACAGTCCATGGCTGCGCTGCATTTCGTATCCGCGCGGCATTTCTGCATCTGGGTTTCGCAACATCCGCCGCTCGCTTCGGCCGCCGCGAGACAGCTCGCGCAGCCCGCGCTGACATCGCCTCCCTCGGCGCACTCGGGTCGCAGCGCAGCCTTGCCGTCACACCAGACTCCATTGCTCGCAGCACAGCTCCCCTGCGCGCCGACCAGCGTTATGTCGTAGTAGACGATCGTCGCGCTGTAGCCTGCGCCCGGCTTCTCGCACCAACCGGGGGGATTCCCGATGCAGGGTCCATCGAACCACCCGCCATACGCCTTCTGGCAATCGCCCTTCAGATCGAGGCCCAAGGTCGCGTAGTAGTTGATGCAATAGCCGCCCTGGAAGCATGAGCCAATGACCGGCGGCGGCATACACATGCCTTGTTGCCCCGGGGCACCGCCCGTACCCGCCGCGCCCGCCGCTCCGCCGGTGTTCGAGCTCCCGGCAGCACCAGCGCCCGAGGAACCCGCGTCGCCGCCCGAAGCCGCACCGCTGCCGCCAGAGCTGCCGCCAGAGCTGCCGCCACTCGAACCGCCATTGCCTCCCGCTCCGCCGACCGAGCCGGCCGCCCCACCCGAGCTCGAAACCGCACCCGCCGTCCCTCCAGTGCCGCCCGCGTTCGCGGCACCCCCGCTCCCGCCGCCTCCAGCACCCGCGGTCGTTTCCGTGAGATTTTGGCTCTCATCGGAGCATGCGGCGGAAAAAGCGAACAAGAGACCGATCAAAGCAACGTGGGACTTCATGCCCGGTGTACGCACATGGCGGCACGAACCTGTCGCGTCGCACCTCGAAGCCGAAGAAGACTCGAGTGTCGAGCCTCCGCGGCCACGGGTCGCCCCAGCTCGCGCCTTGCGCTTGGGGGTGAGGCAAATCGTTTGACCCATCAGACCGCACGGCAACGCCAGTTTGACCTCGCGCTCTCGAACGCGTTGCGGAACCGTTTCGGACCGAGGGCGACAACTCCGTCGATTTCAACGCTTACAGCGACGCTCGGCAGACGCGAGCAACAAGAAACCGCACGGAATCGGTCTTCCGTGCTACGCTCCCGGGGCCATGACCCTCACCCCCACCCTCCGAACACTCGGCTACTGCGTCTCTTCTGCGTTGTTTGCGCTGGGTTGTGGCGGCTCGAGCTCTGGGAGCAGCGAGCAGACGAGCGCAGGCGGTTCTGGAGGAAGCGGAGGTTCGCAGAGCGACGGCGGTACCGCTGGGAACGGCGGTTCGTCAGGCGGCGTCGGAGGCACTAGCGGCGTTGGAGGCAGTGGTGCCGGCGGCAGTGGCGCGGGCGGCAGTGGTGGCACGAGCGGCGTCGCAGGCGCCGGAGGGGGCGCTGGCAGCGAGGAGCAACAAGCCTTGTACGACGCGTTGACGGCGACGGCAGACGCCTACTGTGGCCGCCTGGACCAGTGCTGTGAGTCGAAGAACCTAACGTACGACGAAGCTGCTTGTCGGGCGACCCTACTGGGTGCGCGGGACGCAGCGGTTGACCAAGCGCCAGGCAAGCTAGCGCTCGGGCTCAGGTTGGATCAAGTCCAGCTCGTGAAGTGCGTGAGCGATGCCGCGGACGCCGCACACGCGTGCGAGGCTCGCCTCCCGGACTCTTGCTATCACTACTGGAAGGGCCAGCTGCAAACGGGCGATGCGTGCGAAGATCGGGATCAGTGCGCCGCTCAGCCCTCCGCGACGGTTGCTTGCGACGTCGTGCAAGGGCAGCAGGTCTGCGTAGCCAAGGCCCACGCGGGTGCTGGCGAAGCCTGCGAATGGACCTGCACCAAGGGCGGCGGGGGAAAGGTCAGCTGCGAGACGTCCGTCGCTCTTTCCTCCCGGCAAGGCCAGTGCTTCAAGAACGAGGGCCTGCACTGCAACCAGGGTGTGTGCGCAGCGGACTTGCCCGTAGGCTCGACCTGCCTCAACCAAGAGTGCAAGCTCGGCCTCCACTGCGAAGCGAACAAGTGCACTCCAGACGACGCAGCCTGCGGCGGCGATGGTGTCACCCCCGCCTGCGACGAAGCCTACTGCGACAGCAGCGGCGCCTGCGTGAGCCTCGTCGAAGACGGTGTCCCTTGCAAATTCGACTACGAGTGCCTGATCGGCAGCTGTGGCTACGAGGGTTGCGGCACCGGCGAGCGGCCGAGCTGGTTGAACTTTTGTCGGTGATGTTTCGCTTGGGCCAGCGCCAATTGCGAGTCGCACTATTCCTCACGGCACTCTAGGCTGATGCGGTGGAGATGCGCTGGTTATTTACCGTGCTCGTGTGTGCGGTCAACGTGGGCTGCGGCGCGCCCTCCCCGCCGGCTCCTCCTCCCAACCCGGCAGCCACGACCTCGGCCCAAGGCGCTGCCCCACGAACGCAGCCGAGTTCAAAGCCACTGAGCCCAAAGCCGCGCAGCGCAGCGCAGCCCAGCGGTGAGGCTGAGCTAGGCACCCATGTGAGAGTGAGACCAATTGCCGCGCGGATCAGGTCTGCTGCTGGCAGACCTCGGGGCCGACGGCGCTGCCCGGGCAGTGACACCACGCTGCGCCTCGAGTTGCGACGCCTTGCAGCTATGCGCCAGCGACGCGGGCTGCGGTCCAGGCTTGAAATGTCGTCCACCCCCCAAAGACGAGCCGATGGACCCCTACGGCATCTGCTACGCCCCGCCACGGGCCCTCACCTGCGGAGCGACCCACTGCGCCGCAGGCGACGCTTGCTGCTTCGACCCAGTCAGCCGTCGCGTGAGTTGCGTCGGCGCCTCCACTTGCAACGAGAGCGCGCTGGTCTTCGCGTGCGTCAGCAGCGCCGATTGCGGACCGCATCTGTGCTGCCACAGTGTCGTCGGCTCTCACTGCGCCGCCAGTTGCCCAGGCGAGCGTGGCTCCTATGGCGAAGCACTTTGCCGCGCGGATTCAGACTGCAAGTCAGGCAAATGCGGCCGCTGCGCGGCCGAGGTGATGCCTGGCCAGGGTTGCTGTGAAGTCGAGCGATAGCAATGGGTTCGCGCAGGTCAGCAGGATCTGACGTACGAAAGCGGCCCCTTCACTTCATCGCGACGACCGGCGTCCAGTACAGCTGGCAGGCTTGCAGGTTGAAGCCCAGCGTGCAGGCGTTGCCGAGCGCCGAGCAGGCGGCGCTGTCGCCCGCTTCGCAGCGCTGCTGGCAGGCGGGGAGATCGCTAGTGCAGGTGTTGGCGGCGGCAACCGGTGCAGCGATGGGTTGGGCAGGCGGAGCGACGGCAGGCGCAGGAGCGGGACGCGGCGCTGCAGGCTGCGCGGCACAGTTGTGCCCGGCGCACAGCTGAGCCAGGGGCGCCAGCTCCAAGTCGACGACCGCGCCACAAGCGGGAGAGCTCGCCCTATCGCCTGGCAGGAGCGCCTCGCAGTTACGGAGATCGCCCATGCCGCTCAGAATCCCTGCGGAAGCGTCCGCCTGCCCGGAGACGACGCTGTTGTCCATGCGTCCCGACTGCACGGTGCTGGCCTGGAGTTGGAACGCACCAGTGGAGTAGCCCATGACGACGTGGGTCGCTCCGGCGCACGCGCCGCGCAATACGGTGCGCGCCGTCAGCGAGCTGCTGTGATTCGCGACCGTGACGTCGCTGTAGCTGACTTCGCCCGACGCATCTCCTTGAGCGCCAATCCAGGGCATGTCCATCGCGGCCTGCGCGCTCAAGCGGGTATGCTTCCCGTGTTTGGTCGGCACCATATCGCTGGTCGCGTAGCCACTCACCCCCTCCACCTGACACGCAGGCAGCACCGACACTCGACAACCCTGCTGGCTGACTACGACAGGTCCTAGCGCGGCTTGACTACGGAACGCGCGTTGGTTGGCGTCGCTCCACAGCGCCGGGAGCGGCAGCCCGGCGTCACACATCGCGCCCGCGTCCACCTGCGCGCTCAAGCTCGCGCGGCTGTTCACCCGAGCCAACCCACAACCACTCGTGAAGAGGCTCAGCACGCCCAGCAAGGCGCACACACCCACCGTCACTCGCTGCTTGATCGTCTCGCCCCAGAACCCCACCGCGCCAGTCATGCCGGCTCCATGAGCAGCATCCGTGCCAGTCAAGTTTCGGCTGTTTCCTCGCATTTTTGGGGGGAGAGGGAGCGTCGTGATCAGTCGATCACGCAACTGAACTGATCGCGATCAGTGCGCCGATCACCGCGAAGCAAGCGAGCCCGGCGCAAGCTGGTTTACGATGGCGCGCGGGCGAACGATGCAAGCGACCGAAGACTACGAGCTGCCAGAGCAGCCCCCGAATGAAGGCGGGATCCCAGCGCTCGTCGTGGCGTTCCCCGGCTCGCTGGCGTTGCCACTTCCCAATCTCAATCAAGCGCTAGGTCGCGCGTGGTTTGAATCCGCAGGGCTTCAGGATTCCAAGGTCAGTCGAGATCACGTGCGGTTCAGCCGCGCCGGCAGTGTGCTGCAGCTCGAGGACGTCGGCAGTCGCAACGGCACCTGGGTGAACGGACATCGCCTGAGCCCGAATGTGCGCGTGCGCATCGATGACGGCGCGGTGCTGCGCATCGGACGCACCTTGCTGGTGTACCGACAGCACCTGACCGGCGGTCCTCACCCCCTCAATCCCTCGCCGCGCCTGGGCGGACCAACGGGGCTCGTGGGGCCCTATGGCTTGCGTCGGGTCGAAGAGCGCCTGGGCCACTTCGGGCGGCGTCCGCCGCGCAACGTACTCATCCTTGGGGAAACGGGCAGCGGTAAGGAGCTGCTGGCGCAAGCGCTCGCGGATCACTTGCGAGCAGGGAGGCCCTACGTCGCGCTCAACGTGGCGAGCGTCGCTGCGGGTGTCTTCGAAGGTCAGCTCTTCGGCTACGTCGGCGGCGCGTTCTCAGGCGCTGGGCGCGGCTCGCCCGGCGTGGTGATGCAGCACAACGGCGGCACGGTGTTCCTCGACGAAGTGGGCGAGCTGGGCCTCGAGCTACAGCCAAAATTGCTGCGTTTGCTCGACAATCGCGAGGTGTTCGCCGTCGGCGCGACCCAGCCTCAGAGGGTGGATGTGTTGATCATTGCCGCGACCAATCGCGTGCTGCCGGAGATGGTGGACGGCGGCGGATTCCGCAGGGATTTATATGCGCGCTTCGCCGGTTGCGAGGTGCACCTGCCTGGCTTGCGCGAGCGGCCAGAAGATCTCTACGCCATCGCCAACGCGATCATGGCACGCAGCGGAGACGTGGCGTATGACCCCGACCAGGTCGACGTGGAGGCCGTCGAGGCGCTGATGCTGCAGCCGTGGCCAGCCAACGTCCGCGAGCTATTCGGCGTGCTGGAGACCGCGGCGAGCTACGATTTGCCGCCAGCGCTGAAGGTCCACGGCGTGCACTCGGGGCTCAATCTGTCCACGGGTTTTGGGGGGAGAGGTGCGCCGAGCAGCGGCAACCCTGGCGTCTTGTCGTCGAATCCCGTCGCTGCGCCCGCACCGCTCACGCCAGAAATCGTGGAGCGAGTCCTGGAGCAGTGCGGCGGCAACCGCAGTGAAGCTGCGCGGCGCCTCGGCGTGTCTCGGGGTCAGCTGCTGCGCTTCTTGAAGACGGAGTGATCGCGATCAGCCGTTCGGCGCTGGGCGGCTGATCGCAGCGCAGAATCACTGCGCCTCACCCCCAAAAAAGGCTGCAGAATCGTGCCGAGGTGGAAACGGCATGCTGCGTGCTTTGGGTCCCGACATGCGACTCACCATGACCCTTGGGCTCCTGATCAGCGTCGGATTCACCAGCGGCTGCACGCTGCGCACCGCGACGCCTCACCAGGGCGGCTACGTGGCTGCTCCTTCACAAATCCCGCAGGGAAATCTGACGCCGACCACAGCGACGTGCGCCCAGGTCGAGGTCGCGCCCGGAGTCTTCCGCAGCACTGACTGCGAGCAGCGCCCCGCGATGCGCACTTCAGCGTTTGTCAGGCGTTTTCAGCTGCCGTTGCGCCAGACGAGCAAGGGACTGCAGCCGATTTCCAAGGCTGAGTTGCCCATCGAGACGGATCTGAGCTTCGCGGAGTTCGCTGGCCCGGTGCGCGATCAAGGCGCGGCTGGTGTGTGTTGGTCGATGGCCATGTCCGCAGTTGCAGACAACGCGCTGCGGCTGAGGGGCTACTGGCGGGACGTGTCGCCGCTGCATCTGATCGCTCACCAGGCGTACAAGCAGATGTACGGGACCTCTCGCACCCAGGCGATCAC
>JBFXBK010000441.1:0-7418 GCA_050183255.1 Polyangiaceae bacterium
CCGAACACAACGTGGATCAGCTTCCCTTCGGGCTGCTTGCGTTTGCGATTTGTGCTCCGCTTGCGGCCAGCCATCGTGCCTCGGAAGGACCCGCATCAATTCCTTTTCTGGCCCCCTACTGACAAGCATCGCCTTCAGCGACCGACGAAATCCGCAGCTTTGCTCGTGGATGAGCGAGGCAAAAAGTTTCTCGTTTCTAATGCGTGCCGCATCTAGACGCTACACGGGCACGCACGCTCGATGTCTCGATCGAGGTTGACGAACGCTGTGTTCAGGCGAGAGCACTCGGTCGCACTTTGTGCTTGCTTCGCTCGTGCGTTGTGAGAGAGCGCAGCGCTACTGAACATCAGAGCGTGTTCAAGCGATCGCGCGAGGCGGTCGCGCTCGACTCTCGTCGCAACCTTCCCCTTTTCGTAGAGTCGTCGCTAGTGGTTTGGGGGGGAGGCGAGGCGTGTGCCGCCGCCCGGCAGAACGAGAGCCGGTCTGGTTGGGCTCCCGTCACAAGATTATTTCCTGGTGGAAATTTGCGAGCCGCCCCGTTTGGCCGACCGCTTGGCGTCGGTTGGCCGCGTCTTGCGAACGCCCCTGCTACCAGCCAGAGGTGCTTCGATCTCGACGTCCAGACGCAAGCCACGGGCGTCTTCAACCGCAGTCAGTTCCGCGCGTATCCGCCTCAGCGGAACCCCTGCGCGTACCTCCGCTTCGCGGCACGCGATGCGGATCGCTCGCACCCGCGCGTGCACATCGCGGGCAGCGAGCGGTCGACAGATTTCGATCTCCGACTGGCTGAGGCGACCGCCATGCTCGACGCTCGGGAGCAGGATGCTAGTGGTGCCGAAGTAGGTCGCAGGCCCGGGGTCGGTTCGCGTTGCTCCTTCGCTCATCACGTCCGCGTGCTCGAACAGGTCCCGCCACCAGTAGTCAGGGCAGAGCCAGAGTTCGAATGAGCGCTTGCTTGGACGCGGGATGCCCGAGGTCTTGACCAGCCCAGGACCACCAACCAGCAGGCTGCGCTGGCTTGGCGGAATGGAGGGGGGGCGACGGGACACTTTCAGATCGTATGGACAACCTCCTGGGAAACGAAAGTTTCTGCGCCGACGTCCCGCGTGGCGCTTCGAGGATCGTTGGGCTCGCGCGAAGTTGGCCGTTCCGTCCTGCGGCTGCGACGATCCGAGATGCGTCCCGGTTCGGGCGCCCCGGCTGGGCCGGGATTCACTGTGTTCGCCCAAGTGTGGAGGGACGCTGCAATGTCAGCTGGAACTGGCAAAGAACGCCGACGCCATAAGATGTTCGTGACGCGCAACACGGAATACCACTTCCGGGACCTGCGCTGCGTGGGGGTGCGTGACCGCAAGAGCGGTACGTGGCTCGAGTCTCATCTGGCTTGTGGTCGGTCCCTGAGTGGGGCCGTTCGCTTCCAGAAGAACGGCGTTGCGATCCCCGTGAATGGCGAGCCTACCGTGGGCGAAGCCCTGTACTTCGGCGATGGTGGCAGGGATCTGGTCACGAGCATCCTCTGCTCCGTCGAGCGACCCGAGAAAAGCGTCGTCGCGCGCTACGCGGCCTAGCCAAACGGACCGGGGCTTCGCACGGAACACATGAAGCCCCGAAAAAGTCCTAGTTGAGGCTGTTCTTCTGCGCCTCAGACTTGCTACCAGGCGGATATCCTTAGAGGATGCTAAGAACCCCGGTTTGGGCTCCACCAAACCCCTTGGCCCCGACACTCCGTTGAGGCCCCGCGCACGCCCACAACGCACGCGCACTGCTCAGCCCCACTCCGCCGATACTGCTCTCCAACCCCCTCGCCCAGGCGAAGGTTACCGACACCTGAGTTTCCGACGTGGCAGCGCCCAACCCGAGCAATCCATCATTGTTCGCAGTCGTTATCAGCGAAAAAGGGGGAGCCGAGCGCCGCGAGGTGTTCGACCGGCCCGAGATCAGCGTCGGGCGGGTGCAGGGGAATGACTTGATGCTCCCGAAGGGGAACGTGTCGAAGAGGCACGCTCGCCTGCTGTTTCGGGACAACCGCTTCATTGTCACAGACCTCAACAGCACGAACGGGACGTACGTCAACCGTCGCAGGATTTCCCAGGCGACCATCGTGCGCGAAGGGGACCGGGTCTATATCGGCGACTTCGTGCTGCGCATCGAGCTGCCCGAGAGTGAATCGGACGAAGCGCCCTCGAGCAGCGAAGAAGTGAGCGTGAGCGCTCCCGCCCCGGCTGGAGCGATCGAGCCGGTGCAACCGTCGTTCGCGTCCATTCCCGATGCTGAGCCGCCGGACCATCACACGCGCCGACCGGTTCCGCCGCCCGCACCCTCCGCGGCGCCACCCGCGCCCTCGGTTCCTCCGCCGCTGCCGCCGCCACCGCGGCCGTCAGCGCCGCACGCTTCTCCAGCGCCGCATGCTTCCCATGCTCCGCCAGTTGCGGCGTCGGCTCCTCCGGCGCTCACCTCGGAGCCGCCCGAGCAATCTTCCTCCAGCGACCGCGTCTCTTCTCGCGCCCGGGAGTTTCAGCTCGAACCCCACGTAGCAATGCACCGAGGCGCGGTGCGCGCGTTGGTGGGGCGAGTCACCGAGATGCTCAGCGCCGCGCGCTTGGCCCAGCCCGTTGACGAATCCGCGCGGCAACGCGTGGAGCGGGCAGTCGTCGAGCAGCTGGCGGCGCTCCGGGGCGAAGGTGCCGTCGCTGCCGAGGCCGACGAGGAGCGCGTGCTATCCGACGCGCGCGCCGAGCTGTGCGCGCTAGGGCCGCTGGGCCTGTTGCTGAATGATGACGACGTCGCCGAGGTGAGCGTTACGGGGTTCGCCCATGTCGCCGCCGAATCGGCGATGGGCTGGCGCGTCGTCGAGCCTCCCTTTGCAACTGAAGAGTCTCTCGAGCGCGTGATCACTCGGCTCTGCCGACTCGCGGGCAAGGAACCGCTGCCCGATGAGGCGGTCGTCGAGCGTGTGCTGCCGGGCGCTGTTCGCATGCGTGCGGTGCGCGGCTCCGTCGCCGGTGGCCGCAGTCTGCTGTCGCTGCGCAAGGCGCGTCGCGTGACCAGCGTCGTCGATGATCTGGTACGTCGGGGTACTCTCTCGCGCGGCATGGCGACGTTTCTACGTCACGCCACCGCGGGTGGCGCCAACATCCTCGTCGTTGGAACCCGCGAGGCTCGCGCGTCGGACCTGCTCAACGCGCTCGCGAATCTCAGCGACGCGTACTGGCTGTGCGTTGCGGAGAGCGAGCTCTTGTCTGGCGACGCTCGCGTCACCCGGCTCATGCTGGATTCCAGCGACCCGAATGCGCGTCGCGTGATCGGCGCTGCAACAACGCTAGGGAATGCGCGCCTGTTGGTTGAGAACGCGCAGAACCAAGTCGCGACCGCGGTAATCGAGAACATTGCTGCGGGCGCCCGCGGCTGCGTGGTCTCGACGCAAGCCGGGAACCTGGAGCAGGCGCTCGAGCGGCTCACTGCGGCGCTGATGAGTGGAACTGGAGCGGCGCGTGAAGCAGCGCGGCACCAGATCGCTGGCTCGTTCGACTTGCTGGTCGAAGTCGCGCAGCTGCGTGATCAGCGTTACCGCGTACTACGCGTCGCAGAGCCCACTGGGCTTTCGGCGGATGGCTTCGACCTCGACGACATCTTCGCCTTCAGCTTCCAGCGCACCGCCGCCGGTGGCGCGGTCGAAGGCACGTTCGCTTCCACCGGTACGGTGCCCAAGTTGGCTGAGGACCTCGGCGCGCGAGGGATCTCGATGGAACCGTCGTTGTTCAGCCGTAACGGCCGCTGACCGCATCGCTGTCGTCGCTGCGCTGAGCGTCGCCTCGCGATGTTTGGCTACCCCCGCCGCGGGCCCACCCGATCAGGCTCGCGCAGAGGCCTGCTTTGCCTTGTTCAGCTTGCGGCTGAAGAGGCGCTTCTTAATGGCGTTCAGCTTGTCGATCATCAACACGCCGTCGAGATGATCGTTCTCGTGTTGGATCGCCACCGCCATCAGGCCGTCGGCTTCCAGCTCGAAGGTCTCCCCGAACTCGTCCTGCGCACGGACCTTCACCACCTCCGCCCGCTTCACCTCTTCGGTTGCCCCAGGGAAAGAGAGACAACCCTCCTCCCACACCTGCGTCCCGTCAAGCTCCAAGATCTCCGGATTGATGAACACCTTGAGGTCGCTTGGCTCGTCCTCGCCGGCGATGTCGATCACGAACAACCGCTTTGCGACGCCGATCTGCGTCGCTGCCAGCCCAACGCCTGGCGCGTCGTACATGGTCTCCGCCATGTCTTCCACCAGCTGACGTAGTTCGTCGTCGAACACCGTGACCGGTTGTCCCACTTCGCGCAGGCGGGGGTCGGGAAACTCGAGGATCTCACGTAGGGCCATGACGTTAGGGAACGTATCACCCGCTCACGGGGCTCGCAACGCACTGACCCTCACCCCCAAACCCGCGAGCTAGGGCTACCCCGACGCCTGTTCCGGATGTGGAGTCTGAGTCGGCTATTTGCGGACCTTGCGCGGGTACTTCAGCGGCCCGTAGACGTAGGCGTCGGAGCCGCAGAGTTCCCAGCGCGGTGGGTCGATGCGGGGCGCCTCCGTCGGCTGTTCCGGACCCGCCCAGTCTACGGCCCCGGGCTTACCGCGAGGACCCAGCATCACCGGTGCGATGAACACGTGGAGCTCGTCTGCGAGCTTCGATGCGAGGAGCGATCCCGCCAGCTCCGCGCCACCCTCGCACAACACCGAGACGACCTCGCGCGCCGCGAGGGCCTCCAAGGCCTTGGCCATGTCCACCCGGCCATCGGGACCGGCGGGGACACGAATCACGCTGACCCGGAGGTCGCTCAGCGCGTGAGCGACCTCTTCAGGTGCGTCCGGCGTCGTGATCACGCAGGTGGGGATTTCATCCGCTGTTTGCGCCAACTGGCTATCCAGGGGGAAACGTAGCTTGCTGTCGATGACGACGCGCACTGGGTTCCGCCCGGAAACGTCCCGTACCGTGAGCCTCGGGTCGTCGGCGATTACCGTGTTGATGCCGACCATCACCGCGTCCAGCTGGGTGCGCAGCAGGTGGACCTTTGCGCGGCTGTCCGAGCCGGTGATCCACTTCGACGCACCGGTACGGGTGGCGGTCCGCCCGTCGAGGGACGTCGCGAGCTTCAGTGCTAGGTAGGCACTGCCTCGGGTGATGTACTTCTCCCACGGCTTGATCAGCTGCTTGGCCTCCGACTCCAGGATGCCGAGACTGACTTCGATTCCTGCCTGCTCGAGCAGGCCCTGTCCACCGCCCTCGACGTGGGGGTTCGGATCCTTGCAGCCGATCACCACACGCTTGATCCCTGCGGCAATGATGGCGTCGACGCACGGAGCGGTACGGCCCTGGTGGGCGCACGGCTCGAGGGTGACGTAGAGCGTCGCGCCCTTGGCGCGCTCACCCGCGTCCTTCAGCGCTGCGACTTCGGCGTGATCCTCACCTGCGACTTCGTGGTGCCCGGTGCCCACGATCTCTTTGCCGTGTGCGACCACGCAGCCGACGTGGGGATTCGGAGACGGATCGCCGCGCCGCCCTGCTTCCAGGGCCTTGGCCATCAATTCCGCGTCGAGATCACCCATGTCAATTCCTCGTCTGCGTCAGCTCAGTCAGGGGCACGCCGCCCCTACTGCGCCGCCCGCGACTGAACTAGCTTTCCCATCTCCGCCATGAACTCATCGATGTCGCGGAAGGAGCGATAGACGCTGGCGAAGCGCACGTAGGCGACTTCATCCAGATCCTTGAGGCGCTCCATCACTTTTTCGCCGATCAGCCGTGAGACGATTTCCTTTTCCCCTGACTGGCCAAGCTCGCGCTCCAGCGCTTCTGCGGTCTCGTCGAGACGGTCCGCTGGAACTGGGCGCTTGTTGCAGGCGATCTGCAGGCTGCGTAGCAGCTTCTGACGATCGAACGGCTCCCGACGCCCGTCCTTCTTAACAACCGTTGGCAGCGAGTGCTCCACGCGCTCGTAGGTCGTGAAGCGCTTCTTGCACGAGTCGCACTCGCGCCGACGCCAAACGACGGTGCCGCCGGAAGCGAGACGAGAGTCGGTCACACGGCTGTCCGTGTGGCTGCAGAAAGGACACTGCATGGGTTTCGAGGGGGAGCGGGCCGGTGTGGTAGTACCGCCGCTTTCAAATGACCAGCACAGTTTCGAACGCTGGGTAGACCCGGGGCGAGGCGTAAGGGCGACCTCGCAGTGCGGCCCGGTTGAGTCAAGACCGGGTCGCAGGGCGCAATAATCGTGTCCGATCAGGTTCAGCGAGCCAGATCTGGAAAACTCCGCGACGCATGGTGTGCAGTCGGCAAACGCGGACCGCTGGCGATTTGCTCAGTCTTTGAAGCGGCTCAGCACCAACGTCGCGTTGGTACCACCGAACCCAAACGAGTTGCTCATCGCGTGTTCGAGGCGCCGCTCGCGAGCCTGGTTCGGCACATAGTCGAGGCGACACTCCGGATCCGGGTCGGTCAGGTTGATCGTCGGAGGGATGGCGCCGGTTTCGATGGCCTTTGCGCAAACCGCGGCTTCGACCGCACCTGCAGCGCCGAGCAAGTGACCCATCATCGACTTGGTGGAGCTGACCCAGAGCTTGTGATCTTTCGCGTAGTCGCCAAACACCGCTTCGACCGCCTTGCTCTCTTCGATGTCGCCAGCCGGTGTCGAGGTGCCGTGGGCGTTCATGTAGCCGATGCTCTCAGGGGCGACCTTCGCGTCTTCCAAGGCGAGCCGCATCGAGCGGATGGCACCGGCCCCATCCGGGGCAGGCTTGGTGATGTGGTAGGCGTCGCTGGACGCACCGAAACCAGTGATTTCCGCGTAGATTTTCGCCCCGCGACGCTTGGCTCGCGAGAGAGACTCGAGGATCAGAGTGCCTGCGCCTTCACCGCAGACGAAGCCGTCGCGGCCCTTGTCCCACGGCCGGCTCGCTGTTTTGGGGTCGTCGTTGCGCCTCGAGAGCGCGAACATGGCGCTGAAGCCAGCGATGCCGATCGGGGTGATCGTCGCTTCCGCGCCGCCGGCCACCATCACATCGGCCTTGCCACGGCGGATCCACTCGGTGGCTTCCCCGAGGGAATGAGCGCTGGAGGAACATGCTGTGGTGTGACAGAAGCTCGGTCCGCGCAGGCCGTATTCGATGCTGACTTGGCCAGCCGCGAGGTTGCCGATCAGCGAGGGAATGAAGTACGGACTGACCTTTCCGGGACCTTTGGTCTCGAGGATCATCTTGACCCGCTCGAGATTCTCCAAGCCGCCGAGGCCAACACCGACGAAACAACCCGCGCGATCGCGTTCTGCCTCCGTCAGCTCGAGCCCCGCGTCCTGGAACGCCAGCATCGTCGCTCCCATGGAGAAGGTGATGAATCGCGCGACTTCCTTCAGCTTCTTGCGCGGCATGAACTCCGCGG
>JBFXBK010000442.1:0-7379 GCA_050183255.1 Polyangiaceae bacterium
GGCACCAGTTCGAGCCCGGAACCAACATGAAGGCGTGGCTGCTGCGCATTCAGACGAACACCTTCATCAACCGCTATCGCCGCGGTGGGTTGGAGCGTGCGGTCCTTGACGGACCGGATGCGGACCCGCTCAGCGATGGTTGGATCAGCGCGGCGAGTCTGCGTGGAATGCGTGATCCCGAAGGGACCGCGCTCCGCCCGGTGCTCGAAGCCGAAATCCGTCGCGCCGTCGAGGGTCTCCCGGAAGAGTTCCGGCTGGCCGTCGTGCTCGCGGATGTGGAAGGACTCGGTTACAAGGAGATAGCCGACGTAATGGGCTGTCCGATTGGAACCGTCATGAGCCGCCTGCACCGTGGACGTCGCTTGCTCAAAGCCGAGCTGCTCGAGCAAGCACGAGAGATGGGCATCGTGGGCCCCGAAGCCGAGGTCGGCTCGAAGCAGAAGGCGAGCGAGCCGGTCAACCTGGATGCGTACCGCGAGCGGAAGCGAGGTGTGGGATGAGCAACGCCGCACGCCGCATCGAACCGCTCGTCGACCCCTACATTGACGGGGAGCTGCCACCAGAGAAGATGGTGGAAGTCGAGCAGCTAATGCTCGACTCCGAGGACTGTCACGAGCAGATCCTGTTCAGCCAGGCGCTCAAGGAGAGCATGCGCCGAACTCTGGCCGACGAAGAGCCGAGCGCAGCGTTCGAGGCTCGTCTACGCGGTGCACTCCGCGCGGAAAGGGAGCGTGAAGAGGCGCTCGAAGGTCAGGGTCACGGCCGTGCCCTTCCGTGGAAGTACATCCTACCCATCGCCGCGGCCGCCGGCTTTACTCTAGTGCTTGGTGCTAGCGGAGATCACCCACAGTCTCAGCCGAGCAGCAGCGCACAGGCGAATGTAATGTCCAGCCAGCCGACGCCGATCACCGTCGACGCCCTGGTGGACGAGCTGGTGAGTCATCACGCGGCTCCTCCTCCGGAGCCCGAAGTGGTCGAGCCTCGCTTGGTCGAAACGTTCGAGCCTCAAGTTGGTGTACCGGTCCACGTGCCTCAGGGCCTGCAAGACTACGGCGCGCAGTGGCTGGGCGGAAGCGTCGTTCCCGTACGGAATCAGAAGGCTGCTTCCTTCCGCTACCGTCTTGGGGGTCACCGGGTGACGGTCTACGTGTATGACTCGGAGCGCGTGCCAGTTCGCTACATCTTCAAGCCCAAGGTCGTGCGTAACACGGCGGTCTACATGGGCTCCCGCCGGGGTTACACCATCGCCGCGGTGGAGCGCCGTGGAGTGGGCTACGCGGTTGCTACGGATCTGGATGAGCCGGAGAGCGCTGAGCTAGTCGTTGCCTCGATGCGCTAGAGCCGGCAGTCGCTGGGCAGCAGCAGTATCCAAGCCAAGAAACGGGAGGCCCCACAGGGCCTCCCGTTTTTCCATTTGCGCTGATCCTCAAGGGTTTGGGGGTGAGGCGCGCTGCTGCTCAATCACTCTGCGCCACGAGCCGCCGCGGGCGTCTGCGCTGGGAGCCACTGGTGGCCAAGCCGTACCTCAATCTTCGGGTGCTGCTCGACCAGCTGCTTGAGCCACTTGAGGCTCTCACGGTTCGTGGCTTGGTCCGCAGTGAAGGAGCCGGGTTCAACTCCGTGCTGCCATCCCCACGCGGTATGACAGGTGTCTCCCACCATCAGCACCGGCCCCTTGGTGGTGCGAGCGAGGTACGCCGTGCTGCCGCTCGTGTGTCCCGGTACTTGGAGCGCAAAGAAGCTGCCATCACCGAACACATCGATCACGCTTCGAGTTTCCCTGGGGAACTTCCACTCGCGCACTGGAGGGTGCCCGGCGAGCGCGTCATCGGTTATCCCGGCGGTGAATGCGTGGGAGAACTCGCGACCGTGGGTTTCACCCTGCCCCGCGTACACGGGCACGTCTTGGGGAATGTCTGGCAGCCCCTCGATGTGGTCGGTGTGCATGTGTGTCAGGAACACACCGCGCAGCGGCTCCTTTTGCTTGGCCAGCCACGAGCGCATGTCGAGCTTCACCTGGATGCGCTCGCGGTGCATGACGTCACCCACCATGCCCCCCAGGAGGGAGCTCTCGGGCTGATTCGCAAGCGCCCACTCGACCCCGGTGTCGACCACGAACAGCCCAAACTTTGGGTGCCGCACGGAATAGAAGAAGATCTGAATCGGCTCGTCCCGATCGCTGAGTCCCGCCGCGCGAGCTTCCGGAGCGTCGAGGTTGAGCAAGCCACTGAGCGGCACCTCCCAGTCCGCAGCGACGAAGGTATCGAACTCGATGGGCCCCGCTTGATCGAGATCCCCGGAGAGCGCGTCCTCCGACGCCGCGACCCCAAGATCGGATGGTTCCACCGCGTGACTGGACGCGGGCAACCCAACCACGGCGAGAGTGGCTGAAAACAAGGCGATCCCGGTGATTACCCCAAACAAGACGCGACGCCGACGAGTCATGGCTGAAGCCTAGCCATCTGGATTTGGATGCAAATCGACAGTAATCGCATACAGTTATCCGGAAATGGATATCTCCTGGGAGGACGTTCGCACCTTCCTAGCAGTGGCCGAGAGCGGCAGCATCAGCGCCGCCGCCCGTCTGCTCCGTCTAGGGCAACCCACGGTGAGTCGCCACGTAGCTAGCTTGGAGGAGCACCTAGGCTACCCCTTGTTCGACCGCAGCGCCCACGGTGTGAAGCTCACGAGTCGCGGAACTGAGCTGCTGGAGCCCGCGCAGCGTATGGCGGAGTGGGCCGGGGTGCTCACGTTGCGCGCGGAAAGCCGGGACCAGGAGCCAGCAGGCGTCGTCCGCATCACGGCACCTCCAGGATTGGCATACGGCTTCCTCGCTCCTTTCGCCGCAGATCTCAGGGCGCGCTGGCCAGAGCTGCAGCTGCATGTGCTGGCGAGTGTCCAGTATGCGGACCTCGCCAGGCGTGAAGCGGATCTAGCCCTGCGTTGGAAGGCGCCCGAGCAGCGCGACCTGGTGTCGTTTGCGACGCTGACGCACCACACAGCCGCGATGGCCACGCCGGAGTACGCAGCCTCCTTGCCAAAGGGCTACGGGCTGGCGGACGTCGGTTGGATTGGTTGGGCGCCGCCCTTCGATCACGTGGTGCCGAACTCCATCTTGTCCGAGCTTATCCCAGATTTCCGCCCGGTTTTTGCGAGCGATGACTACCTGGTCCAGCTTCGGGCCGCCGAGTGCGGTGTCGGAGGGATCTTCCTCGGCCGCGTGGAGCATCGCTACCTGCGGCAGGACATGTTCGTGGAGCTAGAGCTCGACCTTGGCGAGTACGCGACGAATACGCTGCACCTGGTCGTCGCGAAGAGCGCCCTCGACGTGCCACGTATTCGCTTCGTCGCGGAGCGACTGGCGGAGGAGCTGGCCGCCACCCGCTGCTGGTGAGTCAGGTGGCGGTTGCGCGATGGACCGCGTCAGCGCGGAGGCGCGACGATCTGTTCGCAGCCGAGCTCGATATTGACTGAGCCGCCCAGGTTCTTCACTCGGTCGCATGAGGCGGGACAGAGGATGATCTTCGTCGGGTCGGTGGGGTTGTCGTAGTACCAGCCGGCTTGCCCCTGACACTGCGATGCATCGCTTACGCGCGGAAACACTTCTTCGGCGCTGCCCTCGGGGGTATAGCGCACGTTGAGCTTGTCGGGGTCCGCATCGCCTTCGGTGGGCGTCGGCATCAGGTATTCGCAGCCCAGCGCCTGCCCGCGGATCTCGTTCATGGCATCCAGGAAGTCTTGGCTGCCTGCAGCGGTGTCCACGACGATAGCCTTCTGGCTGCCGCCCGCAGCCGCGATCGTGTCCAGCGCACCAATGTTGCCGATACCAATCGCGTAGGTGATGACCGGTGGGTTGTAGCTGGCAGCCACCGCCGCGACGTTCGCAATCTGGTTGATATCGGTCTCGCAGTCCGACGGTTCACCGTCGCTGGCGAGCACGATGATCACCTTGTGGGTGGGGTTCGCCGCGGCGTAAGCCGTCATGACCTGGGCCGCGCTTTGCAGCGCAGGCATGGTCGGCGTGCCACCACCGGGCCCGGTGTTCGCCATCGCCGAAACGATCGCGTTGGCTACTCCTGGTAGCGGAGCGATATTCACAGCTGGTGGTAGGTAGTCATTCGGATCGCAGGAGTCCTGCGGAATACACAAGGAGCCAAACTGCACGCAGCCCGCGGGACAAGGCGGGAGGAAACAGGTGACTCCAGGATCTGCCGCAGGGAAAAACTGCAACCCGACTCCGATGCCATCGCTTTCCGGCGACTGGACGAAGGTTGTAACGGCGCTGGTGACCGCGTTCCAGTTCGCACCCTCCATCGATCCGGAGCGATCCATCATGATGTACATGTCGAGGGGTAGCTGCTTACCGCCGTAGGTGTCCGAGGCACACGCGTCTTGACCGGATCCACCGTTCGCGCTGCTGCCACCGTTCGCATCGACGAAGGAACCGCCGAAGCCGTCCCCGCCATTACTGGAACCGCCACTCACGAAGCCGCCAAAGCTGTTGCCGCCGTTGCTCGACGAGCCGCCGTTGTTCCCCACCTCGCTACCGCCGCCACCAGTCGGGCTACAAGCGCCGAACTGCGACGCGAGGGCGACGACACCGAACAGCGCGCCAAGGCGCACCGCGCTCACGCGACGGCGCTTGGCCGGGTTCGCGACTTGGGCAGTGGCACTGCTATGCTCTGGTTGTTTCCGCGAGGTGATAAGATTCGGCATGGCGCTGGATAGTCTAGCGGATAGCGTCCAGGCTGGCCTGCCCATCGCGTGGATCCGAGCAGCGATTTCGTTGAGGCTTGAAGTTTTGGTACGACGATGGATGTGGGTGCACGACCTACCACTCAACGCGACTTCATGAGTTCCAGCGCTCGCCTCAAGAGCGGCCGCGCCTCGGATACCTGAACATCCAAGCTGGCCCTGACCAGCCCGTCGAGATCTTGCACCTTCAGGGAACCGCGCGGCAAAGCGATCCCCACGAGTTTCAACATGGGTTCGTCTTCCAGTGAGCGCAGGCGCGTCGCGATAGCGGCACAACGGAACTCGTCATCGCAGCGCACCGCGAGCTCGACACGCAGACTCGGAGAGAAGTCAGCACTCACCGCGGCTGCCCTCACCCCCGGAAACCATGGCAGATCCCAGATGGCGCTGAGGAGGAGCGTTCCATTCACGCCAACCAGCTCGCGCAACAAACGATGGTGCTCCGACTTTCTCACGTTGGGCGCGCTGCGGTTCGCTGCAGCGACCATCTGCGGCAGATAGCCTTGGGGAGCGCCCAGCAGGAGCCCATCGTCGCGTAGCGCCACCACGCCCTGAGCACCTGGGCTGCGCTCCTGACCAGTCGGTTCGCCCCCGAGGCGCAGAAAGTCTGCGTCGCGCTGCCGCTGCAGCTGCTGTCCCCGTTGCGCCAACGACTGACGCACGCAGCTCTCGAGCTCCGTGGCTTTGAAGCCGCCGCTGAACGCCGCACCGAGCACGCCCACGTCCTCTGCGTGCTCGAGGCGGGGCATCGCTGCCGCCACCCGAGAAGCATGGGCGACCACAGCCTGACAATCGCCGGGTAGCGCGGCGCCGCCCGACTCATCGAGCAACTGACGACCGAGCTCCGTCAAACGCATACGATCGAGATTCGCGGTCAGGACGACTGCCGAGTTCTCTGGCAGCGCAACGATTGGGTCGGGATACACGGGCGCCGGGGGTGGCCCCAGCCGCGCGTAGACGAGCGCGCAGAAGCTGACAGAGTAGGCAAACGCAGCAAGCTTGTTGAAACCGTGAGGGGTCATGCGAGGAGGCGTCTGCGGCGCCGCATCAATGCAGCGAGGGCCCCGAGCAGCAGCCAGGCGTGCTGGGGTGAACGAGACCCCGTACGGCAACCGCAACCGGCGTCTGTCGACGGGAAGCGGCACTGCCCCGCGGAACACTCGGCGCCCGCGGCGCAATCGGAGTCACTCGCACAGCGCAGCGTGCAGGCAGCGTTGCGACAGCTGCCAGCACCACAGCTCACCTGAACCCGCGCCGGGCACTCGGCGCCGTCCGCAGAACAGCTCGCCGCCTCGAGCAAGACGTTCGCGCCAGCGCAGCTCGCGGCCGCGCATTGCTTCCCCACGGAAGAGCCCAAGCAGGCTCCGGCGCCATCGCAAGTCGCGCTGCACGCGCTAGCGCCGCACTCCTGATCCGGGTCCTCGCCAGAAGGGACGTAGCTGCACACGCCTTCGGTTCCGCTCACTGCACACGAACGGCACGCCCCATCGCAACGCGAGTTACAGCAGTACCCGTCGGCGCAGAAACCCGATTCACACTGAGAGTCATCCGTGCAGAGCGTCACCGTCGCGGCCTTGCACTCCCCGCTCGCACACACCGCGCCCGGCGCGCAGTGGGAGTTCTCGGTGCAAGTGGTGCGACAGCTGCGACCATCCAGCTCGCAGCCATAGGCGTTGGGACACGGCGCAGAGCTGCTCGCCGGACAGGCGCTTCCGTCGCCAACGCACTCGGCCGCTTCGAACAACAAACCATTTTCGCAGCGCGCTTGGCGGCACTCGGTCCCCGCCTCAGTCAGTCGACAAGCGCCGCTGCCATCGCAGAAGCCGCCGCAAATCGCGGCGTCCGTCGGACACTCTTCGCTGGGGTCCTGTCCGTCGGGAATGAACGAGCAAGTGCCCCGCTTGCCGACGACCTTGCAGCTCTTGCAGGTGCCCTGACAGTCCGTGTCGCAGCACACACCGTCGGTGCAGAGCCCCGAGCCACACTCGCTGGCTGCGCTGCAGTCGCTGCCTTGAGCCTTGATGCAGGTGCCGGCATGCGCCACGTCGAAGTTGCATGTCGCGCCCGGGTCGCAGCTGTCTTCGCCGCAACACACGCCGTCGACGCACTTCCGACCAGCGCACTCCGTGTCAACCGTGCAGTCCCTGGTACACACCGTGCCGACGCAGTGAAAGCCCGCCTGGCACTCCGCGTCCCCGCTGCAGCTCGCGGCGCGACAACTGCCAGCGCCGTTGCACCCGTAGCCCAAGCAGACTTGCTTCGGATCCTCAGCCGTGGGCGCGTTGCTACAGGTGCCCTCGCTGCCGCTGACGTCGCACGCCTGACAGCTCCCGCTGCAGGCGACGTCGCAGCAGTAGCCATCGCTGCAAATCCCGCCCAGGCAATCCGTGGGCGCGCTGCAGGTCTTCGTGCAGCGCCCCGCGATGCAGTCGTAACCCGTGAGGCAGTCCGTAGCGCCAGCGCAGCTGTTCTTGCAGCTCAGGCTGGTGGCGTCGCAGGCAAAGCCGAGGCAGCTGTCCGGCGCTGTTTGCGCGACAGCATGGCTGCAAATACCGCTCGTTTCGCACACGTCATCGGTACACGGGTTTGCGTCGTCACAGCCCACGCTAGCGCAGGAGGCCGCG
>JBFXBK010000443.1:0-7372 GCA_050183255.1 Polyangiaceae bacterium
TGCCCCCACTTCATGCCCCACCATCGATTGCGCCATTTTTCCTCTCATCCCTTCCATCTCGCGCCGACCCGCGCGAACTCTTTGTTGCCGCAGCAGCGCTGCGACGCCCGGTCGTGACCCGCACGACCTCAAAACCAACCCCACCTTTGGGGGACTTTGAAAAACTGTCCGCCAGACTGGCCTGCTCCACCGCGGAGCGTGTTGATGCCTCGTCTTCGAACTGCCTCGTCGACCTCGAACCTTCTTCAGCGCGTGGCCGCGTCGTCACAAAACGGAACCGACGCCAAGCCCACGGCTCGACGCTTCCCCAATCCCCCTCAGACCTTTGGATGACCTACGAGCGCGCTTGCGCGCGTGGAACCTAGCTTCGTGATCCCGCGACCCGTCACTTGGACGCGAGCGAATGCTGCTCGAGCCGGCCCTGACCTCCAACCAGCACGAACCCCACGGCAGCACGCACGAGTCGCGGCTCCCGACTGGGTCTGGCTGTTGGAGGTGCTGAGCATGATTTCGGACATTCTGTGCGCTGCTTCCGCGCCGAGTTCGTCGGGTGGAAGCGAAGCGACTCCAAACCTGGAGCACGCCGTGACGCTACGTTCTTCTGGATGCGACTCGTTTGCTCTGGATGCGGCCCCCGAACGGGCGCCGCTAGTAAGGCAAGCTGGAAGCTGTGGAAGCTGACGAACCGACCGGATCACCGACCCGCGCCGCCAGGCTCTCGAGGGAGCCGGGCTCAGCGCGGAAACACCGCGGCGCTCACTAGCTGTGCGTCCTTCCAGTCTTCTGACCAGTACTGATCCTATGAAGCGCTGATCTAATGATTCGTTGTTGCGCCAAGGCGCTCAAGTCTCAAGCCTCTGATGCTGTACCCGTGAGCAGGGAAGAACATTCAGTGAGCGCCTTGAATACCCCAACCCCTTGGGGTGCGTCCAGGCGAAAAACCCAGCATCTGGGGGTCCACCGGATGTGCACACCTAGTCCCGGGCGCCCTTACCCACAGACGGAACGACGCCGGAACCTGAACTTCCGCAGCCCTGAACACAAGTTACGCTAAGGTGTTCAACAACGTGTTCACAGGTTGGGCCCAGAAGATTTTTTAGACAGGTTGGGGCCCCGACACGGTCGCTGGTCCGGGGTCCGAAGCGTGACGCTGGTATCAGGTGCGCCGATCATCCCAACGAGAGGGACGAGGCATGGGAGCAAGCGGCTGGGACCGAGCGCTGGGCGCGACGCTGTTGGTTGGGATACTGGCGCACGACGCGGTTGCGCTACGCGACGGGCGAGCGGCGGACTGCTGTTGGATCTGCAACGTGTCCGCCCTGGTGCTGGCCGTCGGATGGCTACTTCGGAATCCCAAGCTGTGTGCTGCAGGGGGGATCTGGCTCTTGCCTGGTACGGCGGTGTGGATGAGCGATGTGTGGCTGGCGCACTCGAACATCATCCCCACGTCATATGCCGTCCATCTCGGTGGCAGTTTGCTCGCCCTGCTCGCGCCGCGGCGCATCGGACCCGCGCCTAGGGGCTGGCTCTGGGCGCTGTTGCTGCTGGGGTTTTGCGTGGCTTTTTCCCGCTTTTTTCTGGCGTCTGAAGCGAACGTCAACGCCGCTCACCAGATCCCGCAAGGTTGGGAAATCCTGGGCGCGACCCGCTGGCGGTTCGTGGTCAGCGCAAGCGCGCTGGCTCTCACCTGCGCGGTCTTGGTCAGCGTTGGGCTCTCCCGCTTCGCTCGCGGCGCGCGTTCCAACCTGACATGATTGTTTCCCTACGGCAGTACTGTTTCTACACAGCAAACCAAGCCTGGCGTCGATCCCTCCCAGAGACCCGAACAGGCGACCGAAATCTGCTGCTGAGTACGCGCCGGAGCCCGCACTATAGTTCGCATCTTCCAGGTTTCCCCCAGGCTTCCGCTTCGCATCACGCTTGGGCGTGAATCCCTGGGTAAACGCGCGCGCTGCGCGCGCGCTATCACCGCTGGTGAAGCGAGATGAGACGCACCGTGCGGCGACACGTGGCCGGGGTAGTTGGGGCTCGCACCTCTCCGAGGCGCAGACCTCAGATCGACGGTGCTCATCTTGTGCGACGGGCCGCCGTCTGCAACGCTGAGACATTCAGCTGATGCAGACGCTTGGGGAAATCCAACCTGGTCAGACCCTAGGTCGCTACGAGTTCCTGGTGCCCATCGCACAGGGAGGAATGGCGGCCGTATGGGCAGCGCGTTTGCACGGAACGCGCGGTTTTTCGAAAACGGTCGCGATCAAGACCATGCTGCCGACGATCAGCGATGATCCGATGTTCGAGCAGATGTTCTTGGACGAAGCCACGATCGCTTCGAACATCCGGCACCCCAACGTCGTTCAGATCCAAGACCTCGGTGAGCAGAACGACATCCTCTATCTGGTGATGGAGTGGGTCGACGGCGAACCACTCAGCGCCATTCGCCGCGCGGCAGCCAAGGAAGGCGGAATTCCGCGCAACATCGCGGTTCGCATCGTCGCGGATGCGTGCGCCGGCCTGCACGCCGCGCACGAGCTCAAGGATGAGCAGGGCGAACCTCTCGGCCTCGTTCACCGCGACATTTCCCCACAGAATATCCTGCTGACCTTCGATGGTCAGGTAAAGATCGTGGACTTCGGTGTCGCTAAGGCGGCAGGCCGGAGCGCTGCGGAGACGAATGCGGGACAGATCAAGGGCAAGCCCCCTTACATGAGCCCCGAGCAGGCGCTGGGCGAAGAGATCGATCGGCGCACCGACCTGTTTGCTTTGGGCATCATCCTCTATCAGCTAACGACCGGCAAACATCCTTTCCGTGGGGAAAGTGATGTGATCACGTTACAGAACATCGTCTCCGATCGCCCCATCGTGGCGCCCCGCGCCTTCGACAAGGACTACCCGCGGCCGCTCGAGACGGTGGTGATGAAGGCGCTCGCGCGCGACCCCAACGAGCGCTACCAAACCGCCGCTGAGTTCGAAGCTGCTCTCGATCGCGTGTTCCCGCCGAACATGCCCAGAGTGAGGGCCGACGACGTCGGCAAGTTCATCACGGGCCTCCTCGGTGAGCGCGGGGAAAAGCGCCGAGAGGCTCTGCGAGAGGCGATCAAGCAGGCCGACGAGCGCGCGGTGAACAATCAGGAGCGACTACAGATGCGCTCCATGCCGGACCTGTTGAGTCAGGTCTCGCTACCCCGGGTGAGCAGGCCTGCGGACGGGGACTCCGTTCCACCGTCCGGCACGCTCGTCGACACGATGACAGTGCAGCTGTCCACACACAGCGGCCTGCACTCAAACAGCGGGCTTCACGCTTCCGGGCCGCCTAGTGGCAGCGCGCACCCAAGCAGCGGTCACATCAGCAGCCTGCCGCCGCCCCCAAGCGGAGACTATGGGCTGGCGCACGGCACTCCGTACGGAACCGAAACGGCAACTCCGCCAGTCAAGCCAAAGAAGTCGGGCGCAGGCCTCGTCATCGGCGCGCTGTTCGGCTTGGCGGTGCTCGGTGGCGGCGCGGCCTTCGCCGTGATGAAGCTCCAGCAAAAGCCGGAAGCACCCCAGACCGCCGTAGCGAACACCGCGGAAACGGCGCCCACCAGTGCCGAGACCGGAACCGCGCCCGAAGCAGAAGCCGTGGCCCCCGATCCGGCTGCACCGCCAAATGAAGACGCGGGCGCAACGCTGAGCGCGGACGAGCTGGAGAAGGAGACCAAACCGGCCAACGCCGGAGGCCCGGTTCCCCATGTTGGGGGCACCGGCAAGGTCAAGGGCGGACCCGCTCCCACGGCTAGCGGGGCACCAACCGCCACCGCGAAACCCAAGCCTACGGGGGACAACGGCTTCGTCCCGCCGCCCGTCACGGATCCCGGCTTCTAGCCTGAGATCTTCAGCCGTCTACACCGAAGTGATCGAAGCCACCGGAGAGTGGCTTCGAGGCCCCGTCTTCGACCAAGAAAGCCCCTTCCCCGGCGCTCACGGCGCCGATCACCGTTGCTTCCGGGGGGCGACGGTAGCTCGGTCCACAGGCCAACAGCGCATAGTCCTCTCCCCCCTCACAAGCCAACGCAAGCGGCGAGAGTCCGAGGCTCGGAGCCAGGCGGATGAGATCAGCGCTGAGGGACTCCTCAAGCTTTTCCGCATGGATGTCAACGCGCACCCCACTGGCGCTCGCCAGGTTCTGGGCGTCGCGGGCCAAGCCGTCGGAAACGTCCAAGCAGGCGTGAGCCTTACCGACCAACGCCCGACCGGCTGCGAGCAGCGCTTGAGGACGCCGCCACCTACGCAGGGCGCGCCGCGCGCTCGCGGAGCGCAAGGCAGACTCAGAAGCGAGGAGTTCCAGACCAGCGCGAGCCATTCCCACCTCGCCTACCAGCCAGAGTTCATCACCGGGTCTTGCCCCGCTGCGCCTCAGGCATCGCGTGGCTTTGCCGAGCACCGTGGTGACGACGCTAAGCCCCGGACCACGACTCAAGTTGCCGCCAACTACCGGGCACGCCGTCTCCTGTGCAGCTTGAGCCTGCCCGCGAGTCAAACGCCGTAGCTCAGCCCCGGAGAAGCGCCGTGGCAAGGTCAAGTGCGAGACCGCACCCACGGGCACGGCACCCATCGCCGCCAGGTCGCTGATTGCCGCCTGGAAACTACGATAGCCAATCTCACTCAGGCTCAGCCACGCGCGACGAAAGTGCGTGCCTTCCACCTGGCCGTCGACGCTCACGACCAAATTGCCCGAGAACCGCAGGACCGCAGCATCATCCCCGATGCTGACGCTGACCTGCTCTCCGACGCCCTGGGCAAACTCCCGACTGAGCACCGCAATGAGCTGAGCCTCGCTCGGACTCTGCGATACGCTCGCCGTTCCCTGGGAGCCCTCAAGGTGGGATCCGCGACGCTGCTTGCTCTGCCGCGGGCGCTGAACCTTCATCCCGAGAGACTGGCACGACGACGCGGCAACGTGACCACGAACTGAGCGCCGTGAGGCTCGTTATCGCGAATGTCGATGCGCCCGTCGTGTGCATCCACGAGTCGCTTGACGATCGAGAGGCCGAGACCAGTGCCCCCCGCTTCGCGGGTCGAGCTGCCGTCCACTTGATAGAAGGCATCGAACACGCGCGCCTTCTCGTGGTCCGGAATGCCAATGCCGGTGTCGGTCACGATCAGGTCCACTGCCGGACGCTTGTTGCTGAACAGCACCATGCCACCGCCGTCCGCGTCATCGCTGTTCACGTCCATGAAGGTGCCGTCTGCCGAAAGCTCGACGGTGCCGCCCTCAGGCGTGAACTTGATCGCGTTCTCGGTCAGGTTCAACAGCACCTGACGCAGGCGCTCAGGGTCCGCCCAGATCCCGGGTAGCCCGAGCGAATCCCGGGCGACGAGGTTCACGCCCTTTTTCCGCGCGGTCGGTTGCAGCGTATTCGCAACGTCCTGTAGCAGCGGCTCCACGTCGATCTCGCGACGGTTCAGGCTCATGGTGCCGCTCTCCAACTTGGAGAGATCGAGCAGGCCCATGATCAGCTCGAGCAGCTGTTCGCCCTTGTCGTGGATCGTGGTGACGAACTCTTTCTGTTCGTCGGTCATGTCCCCCGCGATGCCCTCTGCGAGCATCTCGCTGTAGCCGATGATCGACGTCAGCGGTGTGCGAAGCTCGTGGGACACCGTCGCGAGGAAGTTGCTCTTCAGGCGGTCGAGCTCCTTCAGGCGGTTGTAGGCCTCTTGCAGCTTCGCGTTCTTTTCCTGCAGCTCCCTGAAGCTCTCGCGCACGCTCGCGAGGTGCATGTTCGTGGTGAGCAGCGCCTTGTGGCCGCTGAACAGGATCAGGTCGAGCGCACCTTTGAGGTGCCGCGCGATGTGGGCAACCGTATCGTGTCCCGCAAGCGGCAGCTGACCGAGCAACGGCTTCAGCTTCGCGAGCTCGAGGCCAGGATCGAGCTCCAAGAGCTCACGCGGCACCTCCCGGTGTTCTGGCGAACGGAAGGGCCCGAGGATCAAGCGTCCTATCTGCCGACCGTCGTATTGGATGGCGAACACCTGGTACACCGCGCCGGTGATGCAGGGCTGCGCGATCTCACCATCGACCTTCGGGTCGATGCCCTTCACACGCTGGACGAGCGCGAGCAGCGCCTCGCGGGCACCCCGGAACTCGTTGAGGTACGCGTAGATCGCGGGCTGCTCGGCGACATCGCTCAGCAGCACCCCATCTTCGCTGTAGATGCGCAGAGGGATTCGGAACAGCTCGTAGAAGCTGTGCACCATCTCGCGCAGCGCCCCGCGATCGACGAGGTCCTCCAGACTCAGCTTCGAATCCAGCGTGAGCTCATCGAGAGTTCGCTCGGTGGTGCCGGCGCTCATCCCTCATCCTCCTCTGGGCGCAGCACGTCGAGCGCGCCTCCAACCGCAGCCGAGAGCACTTCACTCACCGGCTTACGCATCCCCAGCTTCTGGTTGACCTCTTCCAGCAACCCCTGAGTGCTGATGCCGAATTTCCCCGTGAGATCGTGCTCGGCGTCCAGATGGCTCATGGTCAAGTGCAAGAGACCGATGAAGCTCTCCACCACGCCTTCGCCTCGCGTCGCTACCGCGAGGTACACCGGCTCCCGGCCTTGAGCGGCGAGCTTCGCGATCTCCTCGTCGCTGCGGATGTTCTTCAAGTCGCGCTTGTTGAACTGAATGATGAGTGGCATCTGCTTGAGCAGCAGCCCGTTCGCCTTCAGGTTCTCTTTCAGGTCCATGAACGACTCGGCGTTGTGCTGAGTCTCGTTCTCTTGGCTGTCCGCGATGAACGCGACGCCGTCGGCACCTTGAACGACCAAGCGGCGAGTCGAGGCATGAATCACCTGCCCCGGGACGGTGAACACCTTGAGCCGGACGCTCAACCCACCCGTGCCCTTGAACGTGAGCGGAAGCAGATCGAAAAACAGCGTTCGATCGTCCTTCGTCTCGAGGGTCATCAGACGGCCCGAACTCTCCGTATCGGAAGCCTGATGCAACGCCTGCAGGTTGGTGGTCTTCCCGCTGAGCGCCGGCCCGTAGTACACGAGCTTGACGGTCAGCTCTCGCGCGGCGAAATCCAGTTGCACTCGACGTTCCTCCTACAGGTCCGCTCAGCAACGCGTGCGGCCACCTGACATTGCGAATCAGCGTATCAGGACTCGACCCGGGCGGAAACACGAGCCAGCGCGACGGCGGACGAGACAGCCAGCGTTTGAGCAGGCGGGCGTCAACGCGCGTTTTTCATTGGGGGGGAGGGGTCATCTGGAAGCACCTCAATAAGTGAGCCGCTCTAACAAGTGAGCCTTTGAGGGTATGCTAGCGACCCTTGAACGCAGCCACCGCCGCGTTCAACGCTTCCCACCCGCCGACCTGCCACGCCGCAGTGCCTTCAACCCTCCAC
>JBFXBK010000444.1:0-7355 GCA_050183255.1 Polyangiaceae bacterium
CCACTTGCGGAGCTTCTCCGCCACCATGGCCGACTCCTGGCCCGCGATGCGGGTCTTGATGCTGCCGTGGTTGAGGGCGTGCAGGCGGCTCGCGGTGAGGTCCTTGAGGGACTTGACCTCGGGCACCAGGGCGGCGATGAGCAGCGTCTTCACCAGGCGGTTATCCGCGCGGCAAGCCGTCTCGGGACAGTTGCTGCAGCCGAGGCGCAGGGCGTGGCTCGAGCGCTCGCGCTGGCACTTCTCCGCGGTGGTGGTGCCGTTCTGCTGCTGGATGATGGGCAGCAGCTGTTGCTTGTAGAGATCCTTTGCGATCTGGAAGCGGTGACGCATGGCACCGTCCGTGGCTTCCTCACCCCCAGCCAGGAGATCGAAGAGGTCGCCAATGCAGACCACATTGCCGAGCTTGAGGTCCTCGATGTGCTCGACCAGGATCTCCATCAGCACGCGGATGGCGGTGCGGTCGCGCTGAAGGAACGCGCTCAGGGCGACCAGGCTCTCCACCAGCGCGGGGCTGAAGGGATAGGTCTGCTCGAAGGCTTGGGCGTCCTGGGTGCCGAGGAGCGTGTCCCAGCTCTTGCCGGCCTGGCGGCGCAGCTGCTCGAAGGCTTGATTCAGGGTCTGGCGCGCGGCGTCGTCCTTCGGCTTGAGCACGCGGCGCTCGATGATCGCGGGCAGGTTGCGATCTTCGAGCTGGATGGTGTCGTAGCGGCCCTCCCAGTGCTTGAGGGAGTCGTTGAGCATCGCCGTCTCGTTGCCGGCGTACTGATCGCCGACCATTTCCGCGAGGTTACGCTGGCGGGCGATGAAGCTGACGATGGGGATGGGGCGGCTCGCCTCTTGCGCCTCCACCAGCTTGACCATCTTCTGCACTTCGTTGTGCAGCCAGGCGCCGTCGCTGGCCTTGTGGGAGAGCCACAGGATGAGCTCGTCCAGGAACAGGATGATGCCGTCGTAGCCGAGCTCCTGGGCGTGGCGCCCGATGATGCTGAGGCCGGTGTCGATGTCGATGAAGGCTTGTTTGTTGCTCGTGTAGGCGGAGAAGCGCGACTCGACCAGGGCGGTGAAAAGCGCCTCGCGGTCCTTGAGATCGCTGCTCTGGATGGTGGCCTCGAAGCGCGCCCGGTCCCACTGGCTGCCGAACTCGCCCCAGTCGCCTTGGCCTTCGGGGTTCATGGGGGCGAAGAATTTCTCGTCGCCGAGCTCGTCGAGGAGCTTCTGCGCGTCGGCGAAGAGCTGCTCGTCGGCGTACACGCCGGGGATGGTGGCGTCGGGGTGCAGCTGGCGGATGCGCTGCACGTACTCGCTGAAGATGGCGCTCTCGATGCTGTCCTTCCCGATCATGTGGAAGTGCAGCTCGAGCAGCTGCTTGTTGCCGACGAAGGGGTACTTCTCCCGCAGCGGGTGGAGCTCCGGCACGCGCCAGGCGACTTCGCTGCCGTTGAGCAGCAAGCTCAGGACGGCCATGAAGTGGCTCTTGCCGCTGCCGAAGCTGCCGTGGAGGTAGCTGGCCTGGCTGCGGCCGGTGGTGAGGGAGCTGTTGACCAGGGAGAGCGCGCGATCGAAGGCGTCCACCAGCGCGGGGGTGGGGACGTAGGTGTTGACCGTTGCCTCGGGGGAACGGACGCCGGCGGTCAGGCTGAGCACGAAATCGAGCTTGCCGACTCGGTCGGGGAGCTCGAACAGATCACGGACGCGGGTTTCGCTCATGGTGCCTCAGTCCGCAGCGGACTCGGGGATCGAAGGAAGGTCAGCGGGCTCGGCCTTGGCTTTGGCTTTGCCGCGCGGTTTTTGGGGTTGCTTGGGTTCCTTGGGAGGTTTGGCCGGCTTGGGCTTGGCTGCCTTGGCGGCGCGCTTCTTGGCGGCGTTCTCGGCCTTGGTGGCGGGGCGCCAGTCGCGCAGGTCTTTGTGGGTGAGGCCCCAGTTGCGGCACTCCGCCTCGAGGAAGCTGCTGAACTCGTCGGCGGCGGACTGGCCGAACTCGGGGTTCACTTCCGAGTGCCACTGCTGGAGCCAGGGCAAGAGCTCGAGCAGGCCGGCGAGGAGGGGGGTGAGGCGCTCCTTGGTCCAGCCTTCATCATCCCGTCGACTGATGTACAGCGCGGACAGCGCCGCGGCGCGCTGCTCGTGGTTCCAGCCGGCCCAGCCGTAGACCGGTTCGCCGTTGGTGTCGCTCTCGCAGCCCGGGTAGGAGATGAAGCGCTCCTTGGGCACGTCCAGCTTGCCGCGCAAGCGCCAGTAGTTCGCGTCGCGATACGACTTTTGATCGTACTTGGGCGGCACCGGGATCTCGCCGACTGTTTCCCCGCGGTCTTCTCTGCGCTGCAGGTCCCAGGTGTGCTCCCACTGGGCGTATTTTTCGAGGCCGGAGTCGGTGAAGCGGTGAGCGGCTAGGAAAGCGGCACACTCACGCTCGACCTTCTTTCTACGGCCATGCGCGGCAGACGTATCGAGTGGTTGCGATGCGTTCAGCTCGGTCAGCGTATGGGCAACGGTCTCTCGCGCCAGGAGTGTTTCCAGCTCAGCGAGGAAGCGTGAGTCCTTGGCGTCAGACAACTCAGCGGATCGAAAGCCTTCACGAAACGTCCGCTTGAACACGGGCGTCTCCAGGATTTGCAGGTGCTTGTTGCCTTTGATGAGATTCAGGGCGCTTGCCACTACCGTGCTCGTATCGAAGTCTTTGACGGCGTTGGGCTTCGGGAGTCTGCAGAGTTCGAAATAGCGCTCGCCGATGGCTCCGTTGCAGACCGCGTCCGCAAACAGGACGTCGCTAGCGCGTTCGCCTGGTTCCAGCGAAGCCGCTATCGATGGGGTGTCATTCACGAGGGCGAACACTCGGTAGAAGAACCAGTCGAGTTCTTCTTGTATCGCTCTAATTCGGCATTCGGCCTCTCTGATTGCGGCCACCCGCTTGCTGGCGCCCTGCCCTGCCTGGTCGTCCGCGCCGTCTGCGAGGAAACCCGACCAATCCGCCAACGCCGCACGCTCGTCTGCGGCGCCAAGCAACCTTCGCGCTAGGCCAACAGCGAGCCGCCTCTGCTCATTCGAGAGTTTGGGAACCGGTAGCAACTTCAGCTTGGTACCGTCGAACTCATAGAATTTCTCCCAGGCTTCTGCCGTGAGGCCACCCCCTTCGCCTCGATTGCCCTTGTCGAAGAACACCTGCTTCATCCAGAAGCAGGCGACGGAGCTGTTGAGGTAGGCGAGGAGGGCGAGGTGATCGTCTTCGGTTGCTTCCGCGGGGAGCTTGATGATGGGGGCAGTGCGGTTGAAGACTCTTCCGCCGCGGTCGAGGACGAAGTGGTTGTGGGTGGCGACGAAGGGGAACGTGATCTTCAGCGGTGCTTCGTACCGTGCTGACTGGAAGCGAGACCACTCCCACCACGTGCGGCCAAGCTGCCTGTGGTCTCCATTGGGCTCTCGGCGCAACCAGAGCAATGTGCGGTACGGCCAAAGAAATCTCAGGACGGAGGGATCCTGAGTCACAGTGTTTGGGGAGTCGTATGGAAACGCCGCCTGGCGAGGATTCTGAACGCTCCAGTCGCGTACAAATTCTCCCTCGACGTTGTCGATGATATGAGTCTCTGAGAGGCCTGCACGGCGCAGCGCATCTCGGGTGGAGAAGTAGATATCGTCTGCCCTGGTGATGCAGACGAAGCCGATCTCTTCCGCAATGTCCGACAGCTTGGAGGTGGCGCGCGCTTCCAGTAGCGTTTTTAGCTCCGTTGCTCCACCGCCGGATAGGCTCCAAGGATGCTTGCTGAGGACGTCGCGTGGGGCGCGAGCAACAGATACGTAGTCGTTTTCGAAACCATCTTCCATCCAATGGGCGTAGATACTGCTCCACACCTCGCCGTGTTCTGGGTCTGCTGGAGTAGTGGGTTCCCCGCGGTTGGCCAGCACCACGTCGACCTCGCTCCCGCTTGGCGGTGCGTGGGTCCCGAAAAGCAGGACGGTGGGAGTCCCATGCCCCGGGATGTATGCGCCCGCCGTGTTGACGATCAGCGAGAGGTTGACGGTTGGCAGGTACTCCTGAATGAGCTTCTTGCCAAACTCGCGCTTCATGAAAGAGTTCGCGGTGATCATTCCGACATGGCCTTCGGGTTTGGCCAGCTGAAAGAAGCGCTCCGCGAAGGGAGCGGCGAGGGAGTACTCGCGGAACGTCGACACGTACATCGCGCGGTAGCGGTCGCGGAGCTTCGCGTCCTTGACGGTGATGTAGGGCGGGTTGCCGACCACGGCGGTGTACTGGCGGTGCAGTACTTTCCGTGCGGCTACGGGGTCTTCGAGAGAAAGCATGTCGCCGCTCCACTGGGCGACCTGTTCGGTCTCGAGGTCTTCGAACTTGGTCTGCTCGAGCTGGGGGTTGTAGAGCAGGGAGTCCGCCACCACGAGGCGGACGTCGGGGTTCGGTGCGTCCTTCAGACGGGTGAACTGGGCCTTTTCGAGGAAGGCCAGCGTCAGCCTGAGGCGCGCGATGGCGACGGCGTAGGGGTTGATGTCGCTGCCGTAGACTTGATCCAGCGCCTTGGCGGCGGCCTGGCGCGCGTCGAGGTTCGGCTCCTTGATGAGCCAGGCGTCGAATAGCTTCTCGAAGGCGCCGAGGAGGAAGTGACCAGAACCGCAGGTGGGGTCGATGAGGCTCGTCTCTTCGAGACCGAACCTCTCGATTGCCGGGTCCAGCGTGCGCTCGAGGATGAAGCGCTCGACGAAGCGTGGGGTCTGGAGCAGCGCGTAGCGCGCCTTCACGCCCTCGTTCAGGTCTTGATATAGATCACCGAGGAAGCGCGAATCCGGCTGGCCGAAGCGGAAGGCTGGGGCCTCCGGGTCGGCGGAGCGGAAGAGGTCGAGGAGCTTCTTCGCCGCCTCGGCGGAGGGCGCGAGCAGCCACACCGGGTTGTGGCGCTGGTCGAACAGATCTTTGACCGCGGGGAAATGGCTGAGCTCCCGGAACACGAACAGCAAGTAGTCCCGCGCGGTGAGGCTCGGGGCCAGCTGCTGGAACTGGCGTTCGCTGTCCAGCGCTCCCGGCCCTGCCAGGCGCGCCCTCTCCCCCAAACCCCGATCCTCCAGCGTGCGAACGAAGACACACGAGAGCAACCACGCCGCTGCGACCTGATCGACGAAGTGCCGCCGCCACTGGGGGAAGCCATCCGCCGTGCGCTCTGCCCGCTTCTCCTCGGCGTGGCGCGCCTTCAGTGCCAGGGTCACGGCCTTGGACTCATCCGCGCGCTTCAGGAGGTCGTCGAACAGCTGCTTCAGCACCGGCGTCGCTGCCGCGAGGAATAGCGGCGAGTCCAGCTCAGCCTGAGGGTTTGGCTGAGGCTCGAGGCTCTGCAGGCGCTTCTTGAGGGAGGGTAGGGCCATCTTGAGATGTCTTTGAAGTGTGGGCGGGACCCTCGCTAGAGCGAGAGCACCGCCACCCAGCTCGGCCGCGTCGACCGAGTGCCGCCCGGACGCACGCGGCGTGAAACGCGCTACGCCGGGTGTGCTGAAATCCTGCTCGAAAGAGAGCTTCGGAGCCTACTCAAGGCCCTGCTCCGCGTCGAGCACAGCGGCTCACCTCTCGGGGTGCGCGAATGAGCCGGAATTGCAGCGGTCCGACCCACTCTCGGCAGGCACACCCGCGTCGCCAAGACTCGCTCGGCATCGCAAGCCGCAGGAGGCGCCGGTCGCGCTGTGACTGCTTTGCCGCTCGGAATCGTAATGGGGACGAACAAAGTCATCCGTGTTCATCCTGTGAACACGTTGTTGAACACCTTAGCGTAACTTGTGTTCAGGGCTGCGGAAGTTCAGATTCCGGCCTCGTTCCGCCTGTGGGTAATCAGTCTTGGGACTAGGTGTGCAGATCCGGTGCACCCCCAGATGCTGGGTTTTTCGCCTGGACGCACCCCAAGGGCTTGGCGTATTGAAGGAGCTCACTGAATGTTCTTGACAGCCTAGTTGTGCAGAACTTGTTCAGGCTGAACGCTCTCGCACTGGGGAGGCGTTCACGAGATCAAATGAGGGTGCCGGACTGCTGATGACAGTCCGGCACCATGAGCGGAAACCGGCTTCCCTCACGCGAGGGGGCTCCACCACACGTGCATACCCTACCATCGTGGGGCAGCAGGGAGTCAATCGCGTCTTTCACCCGACCGGCAAGGAAAGGAGCGCGCGATCATGGCAAACAAGTGTCGGCCCCCCGGGCCCCCGCAGTTCGTCACCAGTTTTCGACACTGGCGGACGGGCAAAGTCATGCGTGCCGAGGACTACGGTCTGAAGGCGTGGCCTCTGGGCCCGAAAAAGAAGTAGCCAATCACAATGGCCCTCGGTTCGCCGAGGGCCTTCACCTCACCTCAAGCGAGGTCGATCGCTCCACCTTACCTCAGCGCCTCGAGATAGGGGCGCATGGCGCGCTCCACGTGGCGCATGCGGGCATACTCGAGCAGCCTATTGAGCTTCTTATTGCGTTGCTCACGCCACAGGCGCAGCGCCTCGAGCACCACCTCCATCCCGAGCTGGTTGCGAAAGCGGAAGGAGTCGGCGAGGGTCTTCTCCGGGTCGTAGACGCGCAGCTTGACTCCATCGATTGAGTGAACTTCGATTCCCTGGTGAAACGCGGAGCCGGAGAACCAGCGGAACTCCGTTGGTGGGTAGTCGATGCGCGGCTTGCGTGCGCCGCGTTCGATCGCGACCTGGACGACGTGGGGCACCTGGGTCGTCAGCTCGTGAAATGACAGCGCCGAAATCAGGCACACTACGCCCTCGGGCACTCGAGAGGCGACGGCTAGCAGATCGGGGTTCGCGACCGGCGGGAGGGAAGCCAGCCGGTAGAGGCCGCGGGTCACTGGCTCGATGACCCCGGCGTCCCGCATCTTGTAGAGGGACTTTCGGCTTACCCCGTGGCGCAGCGCCTTGGACATGCGCAGGCTGCCGCCTTGCTGGCGGAACAGCTTGATTTCGCGTTCGTAGTCCTTGGAGCCCACGGAGACAATATGCCTTCACTAATGCACAAAGTGAAGGCGTTTTGTCTCCGTGCCTATTCGGCCGCGTCTCGGGACGGGAAGGCTACTCGTCTTCCGAGGTGCGCGGCCGCGCCAAGAAGCACACGGGTTCGCCGTATGCGCCACCCCCGACGCAATCTGGGGTGTCGTGGATGACGTCGTGATCGTCTCCCAGCTTGGAGACCCAGCGACCGTCCTTCAGCTGTCGGGCGGCGTGCTTAGCGACGCCTGACAGAGCGTAGATAGCAACCTTCACCCGATCAGTTTCCAGGTGACCATCTTCGCAGAGCGAGAAGCCGCGTGTGGCGAGCGCGGCCGCCCAGTCCTCTACTCGGTCGTGGGGGTGAACACCCTCGGGCCAGTAGACTCCCG
>JBFXBK010000445.1:0-7281 GCA_050183255.1 Polyangiaceae bacterium
CACGCACTCCCGCACCGTCGCCGAGGTGCAGCAGGTGTGCAACCTCCTCGCCGCGGTCACGCCGGGCGCGCTGGAAGACGGCTGGGTCGTGCTGGCGGATAGCTGACGTTGGACCCTAACGCGTCGGCGCTTCGAGATCGCAGTACACCGGCTTGTGGTCGAAGTAGACGGTGCTCGTGACGCCCGGCACTCCCTCGCTAACACCAGCGGTGATGCAGCTGCCGTCGTAGTAATCGCTGACGATGTGATCGATGTTGAAGAGACCGCCATAGGTAGGTGTGGCTTCAGGTCCGACGTCAGTCACGAAGTGGAACTGCGTCCCATCCGCATGAGCGGCGAAGTACGCAGCGCTCTCGTCGAAGTCAAAGTTGCGCCCCGGATCGGTGTTCAGGTCGCCCAGGACTAGGTTGCGGACCCCGTTTGCGGCGGGCGGGCTCTTCACAGCGTCGATGTTCGGATCGAGCTGCTCAAACACCTGCTGGAACTGCTGCACGCGGCAGTCCTGATCCTTCTGCTCGATGCCTGACGAACCGTGCACCAACACCACGGTTAGCTCACCGCCATCAACCAAGTCTAGCTCGGCACGTCCCACTCTGGAGCCACCGCCACAGTCGGGGACGCGTGCTCCAGCCAAGGAGTCCAAGCACAGGTCTTGATCGCAGCCACGGATGGCCGCAAAGTCCTTCCGTACGGCAATACATTTGTCTCGCTTTTCGATATTGCAGGCTACGCGGTAGCCCGCCCCAAGGATCATCTGGGCGACGCTTGGGTCTCCGGGCTGCCAGGTCTCACACACGAAGCCTCGCTTGGCCTCGTCTGGCACGTTCTCGCACTCCCCGGAGTAGAAGATCTCCTGGAATGCGATGATGTCGATCGCGGTGTCCGGGTCCCCATTGAGATCAGCGAGGAACGCTTGGGTGTCGTCCACGACGCTGCCCCACGCCAGGCCATCCCCGTAGTACATATCCGACAGCGCGGCTTCCAGCGACGTGTAGCCGTCGTCCGGTGGCTTGTCGTGGGCAAGGCCACCGGTGGTGCCGGTGTTGAACGTCATGGCGCGCAAGCCGCTCGGGGGCTCCTGCGTTGAACCCGTGTCGCCAGTGTCGCTGTTGCCGCAGCCTGCTACCCCTAACCCCCAAAAAATCGCGAGGCAGAGCCAGGTGCTTTGAACGTTGCCGTAAGGAATCAGTCGGGGCGCGGGCAGGCGCTTGCTTCGGCACTGGGGAAAGCGGGGGTGGCCAGCCATGCCCAAGAGTGTCTCGGACAATCAGCCGTGTGGCAATTCTGGGCTGCCTGTCACTAGCGGATCATGACGAAGGTCTGTTGATTGAGACCCACGAGCGTGCCCTCGGCGGTCCAGAGCTCGCGGAACTCAGCGCAGAAACCGCCGTTCATCGCTTCACTGCGCGCGCGATAGAAGAGCGGCGCGTCGCCCAGGCTCTCAGGATCCGCCAGTAACTCAGCGGTGTAGGTCAACGTGGCCATCGGGCGCGGCGCCGTCTCCAGGACGAACGAAGCGGGCCACCAGGCGTCGAGCAGCGCGAGCACGTCAGCGGCGCTGAGCTTCGAGAGCGCCGGACGGTTGCGGATCCAACCACTCGCGACGGGATCGGTTCCACCGCTGAACGGAGGCGCGCCCACGGGGCGAAACTCGAAGTGCTGCGCGAACTCGGGGCCCATTGGCGCGCGCATGTTCACGATGTCGACTTCTGACCAGTGGCGCTGACCTTCGGGGGCCTTCGGGGCCCAGCCTGGGGTCGTGACCCGCTGCTTGCCATAGACAAGCGTCGCCTGAGCGCGCACTTCGTCCTCTTGTACCAACAATGCTTGCCACGTGGAAACACCGCTGCCAATGCGCAACGGGCTGACGTAGACGTCCGCCGCGCCAGTGATGACGGGGGCGGGAATGGTCGAGGTGAGCGAGCGCAGCTTGCGGTCCGCGTTGGTCTCGAGTTGATCGGTCGCTCGGGTGAGAGCCGCGATCACGTAGCCACCGAACGCTCCTCGCCCCTGTCGCCAACCTTCGGGCACATCCAGCCTGAAGGCATGCTGGGGAAGCGCGAGCGCTGGCGCCGTAGCCGGTGCCGGGGTGGAAACTTGGACGAAATCGGGAGCGACTGGGGGCATGTGGCCTCACATGGAGCTTCGAGGGGAAGGGTCAACCGGCAATCTACCCGCCGTACGGCCTGCAGGCGTGCAGTCCGCCGCTGCGGGGTTGCAGTCCTCGATTGCGTACGCGGGGATCGGCGCTGTAGCTTCCCGACGCGCGGCGCGTTTGCCGCGGCTACATACGCGGTTTGGTTCGGTGCGCGGGGTCGTTCAGGATGAGCGGGTCGGTTGAGGTCGAGCAGGCAAGCGCGAAAGCGGACGGGTGGGGCTCACGCTTGGGGGTCATCCTGGCGGTGGCCGGGAGTGCAGTCGGGCTTGGGAACTTCTTGAGGTTTCCTGGGCAGGCGGCGCAGAACGGAGGCGGGGCGTTCATGATTCCGTACTTCGTTTCCCTGCTGATCCTGGGGATCCCCATCGGGTGGGCCGAGTGGACGCTGGGGCGTAGAGGCGGCGCGCACGGGTACCACTCGGCGCCGGCGATCTTGGGTCGAGTGAGTGGGCACAAGGCGTTCCGCTATCTGGGGGTGATCGGCGTCCTGATCCCCCTCGTCGTCTATATGTACTACGTGCTGATCGAGTCGTGGTGCCTGTACTACGCCGTCCAGTACGTGACCGGTGGGATGGACTTGGGCACGGATCCCGGAGGATACACCAAGGCGAGCGAGGCGGTGTTTACTCGAGCCACGGGCATCGGCGGCAACGGTCAACTCTTCGCGCATGGACTCGACACCGAGAACATTGTCTTGATCGTCGTGCTAGTGCTCAACGTGTGGCTCTGCTACCGGGGCCTGTCCGCGGGCATCGAGAAGTTTTGCACCTACGCGATGCCCGTCATGGCGGTGTGCGCGGTGGTCGTGCTGATTCGCGTGTTGACTTTGGGGACACCCCACCCGGACCACCCGGAGCGCAACGTGCTCGCGGGGCTCGGGTACATGTGGAACCCAGACTTCTCCCGGCTCTGGGACTTCAAGACATGGCTGGCTGCGGCCGGGCAGATCTTCTTTTCGTTGTCCGTTGGGTTTGGCGTGATCATCAACTACGCCTCCTACCTGCGGCGCAAGGACGACGTAGTGCTCAATGGCCTGACGGCCACCGCGACGAACGAGCTCTTCGAGGTGGGCTTCGGGGGCATGATCACGATCCCCGCAGCCTTCGTGTTCTTGGGTGCGAGCGGCGCCGTTGGTGGAACGTTCGGACTTGGCTTCAACACACTGCCGGTGGTGTTTCAGTACCTCGGACCATTCGGACGCTGGGTTGGCGCGATTTGGTTCTCCATGCTGTTCCTCGCGGCAATAACGAGCTCGCTCTCGATGCTGCAGCCCGTCACCGCCTTCTTGACGGAATCTCTCGGCGTTTCTCGCAAGCGTGCGACCAGCGTGCTCGTTGGCCTCGTGTTGCCTGGAGTCGCCTGGGTGATGTGGTTCAGCAAGGACCTCACCGCGCTCGACACGATGGATTTCTGGGTCGGGACGACGCTGATCTTCGTGATGGGCTCACTGCAGCTCGTGGTGTTTGCCTGGATCTTTGGGGCGGAGCGTGGAATCGACGAAGCGAATCATGGATCGGACGTGCGCATTCCCGGCTGGTTCCGCTGGGTGTTTCGCTGGGTCTCGCCGCTGTTCTTGCTCGTGGTGTTCGTTGGCTTCTGCATTCAGAGCCTCCCAGGCTATCTGAAGGCGCTCGCGGACAACCCCATCGCGTTGTGGACGCTAGGCGTGGTCGCAGGGGTCGCCAGCGTGTTGGTGTTCTGCGTTTGGAAGGCTGAGGGGCGGTGGTCTACGGACCAAGGTACGGAGCGTATGGAGGATGCGGAATGACGCTCGGGGGCTGGGTGAGCATGGTGGTGTCGCTGACCTTCGTTTGGGGGTTCGCGGCTTGGTGCTACGCGAAGGTGCTGAGAGGGCCCAAAGCGTAGCGTTCCCTGGGGAGCGTTTCCGGCGTGAATCGCTTCCGGCTGGAATGCTCTGCTCACGCGGGAGCGCATGGGGTTGCGCGCGGAATTGAGGGGGATTCGGTTTCCGCGACGTACCGACAACGCGTCGTGATTGGGTTCGGCGATTGTTCTTTACAAGGCCCCATGACTTCCGGCCTGCTGGGGAGAGGAGGCGAGAATGGATCCGTTTGCACCCATCAATGGGATTTCACTAGAACGCTACGCCGAGCTCGGCGCGGCGCTCGACGGCAAGGACAACGACCCCGCGGGCACCGCCCAGGTGCTGGCCGCGGAAGGCGTTAGCCAGGCCGACTACGAGGCCGCCAAGGCGGGCTGGACGGCGCGCATGCAGGACATGAGCCTGATGGGGCGCGTGGCAACCGCGTTCATGCCGATGTACCAGGCGGCGCTAGCCAAACGCCAAGGCGGTGCCACGCGGATCAGCTACGACGATTTCGTCTACGTCTCCGCGATGATCAAGGTCTACAGCTTCGAGCCGGCAGTGCAGGCCGTGGGGATGACCCAGAGTGAGTGGACTCAGGCCGCCGGTTACTGGAACAACCAGATGGCCCAAAACATGATGCAGTACGCGGGGCATCCCCAGAAGCTGCAACAGTGGGAGGCGCAGATCCGTGGTGGCGCTCCTCCGCGCCAGGTGCAAAAGACCGTCGACTCCAGCGCAGCTGCCCAACAGGGTCCGTCGCAGCAGCAGGCGATTGCCTATGCCAATCAGGACCCGATCGCGGCCGCCATGAACAACCCCGCGGTGTTGCAGCAACAGGCCGCAGCGGCGAGCATCATGCAGAACCCGCTTGGGTTTGGCTTTGGGCAAGCAGCTGCGGTGCTGACCGGCGGCATCACCGCAGGCTCTCGGGTCATGGTGATGTGGTCCGACGGCAATCGCTATCCAGGTCAGGTCCTGCAAGCGGCGCCCAATCAATATCTCGTGCAGTTCGAAGGCGGCTCCCAGCAGTGGATCCCGTCAAACGCTGTCGTACAGGCTTAGTAAACCATGCGGAAACGGTGCTCGGGCGCGTGATTGACCCGAGCGCCGCCGCCCGCGCAACACGCAAGGAAGCGAGGGGGACGTGACCCAGCCGACGATGAACTGTCCGCACTGTGGTGGCACTCTTGCGCTCAACGACATGACGCGGCCGAACTGCCCGTTCTGTGGGCAGGTGCTCCCGCACCACGCGCGAGCCGCAGAGCACCAAGTGCTCATCAACCGCATGCTTGCTCAGCAAATTGGCGCGCAGTACCCAGGCACGCCCCCCGACAAGATCCCTCAGGTGGGCTACGGCTATGGTGCAGGCATGAACAACCTGCAGCAGTTCCAGCAGTACCACGTGGATCAAGGCTTCAAGCGGGCGCGCAACATGACCGTGATCATGCTCATTGGAAGCCTGGTCTTCATGCTCGTGATCTTCGGCATCGTCGGCGCGCTGTTGCTGTTGCTCTGAGCGCCGCTGCAGCCGGGAGCGACTGCAGCCGGGAACGACTGCAGCCCGGAACGACTGCAGCCCGGAACGACTGCAGCCCGGAACGACTGCAGCCCGGAACGACTGCGACCCCCAGCCGCTGTATCTCCCAGTTGGGGGATACGCTCGCCCACTGACGTCAGGCACCTTCAGTCGTTGAGGCGCTACTTGATCGACGGGCGCCGGTTAATCGACGGAGGGTGGCGATGTCAGACAGGCGAGTTCGTGGGCGGGACGTTTTTGCGTTGGGCGCGGTTGCGGCGGTGGCGCTTCTAGCGTGTGCGTCATCCACGCCCTACATGGAGCTACCCCAGCAGGATCAAGACATGTACGACGCCTGCCGCGAAGACGCGGTGGATTGGTGCCTCGAGACCCAGTTCGGCGCGCCGAAGTTGCGCTCCGACGCCGACAAGAGCGTGGCGAGCGCCCAGGATAACCTGCGTCGCGCGGAAGCGCGCAAGAAGGCTGTCGATGAGCACTTCGATGAGTGCAACGGCGCCTTCATGGAAGATGGCATCGCCCGCACGGAATACGTGGGCAAGGGCAACGGCGAACAACGCAAGGCATGGTTGCTCTCGATTGGTTGCACCGAGGCCAAGATGGCCAAGGCCAAAGACCAGCCGAAACCGCAATAGTCACTGCGGTCTCTAGACTACGCGGGTGTCGTCTGAGTGCTGCGTACGCCGGGCGCTGTCTCGAGCCAAGGCGCGAGAGCCAGCGCGACACCGCGTGCGAATCTACCTAATACTCCGTGGAAATTGAGAATTCAGCCGCGTGCCTCAGCGCGAGGGCGCGTTGGTACGTGCATTGCTGAGGTGGCTCCGCGATAGGCGCCTCGGGCGCCCTGCAAACGGCGAGTCTCATCCCGAGTCATCGCTTTTGCGCCTACCCATCGCAGGAGATTTCGCATGAGCTTGGGACGACGCGCGGCCGCGGAGGCCTTTGGAACGTTTTGGTTGGTGTTCGGTGGCTGTGGCAGCGCGGTGTTGGCAGCCGCGTTCCCCAACGTCGGGATCGGGCTCCTCGGAGTGTCCTTGGCGTTTGGGCTCACGGTGCTGACCATGGCCTACGCGATTGGCCACATCTCTGGCTGTCATTTGAATCCCGCGGTCACGGCAGGGCTGGTTGCTGGTGGCCGCTTCCCCGCGAAGGAGGCGCTGCCGTACGTAATCGCCCAGGTGATTGGTGGCGTTGCCGGTGCGGGCGTGCTCTTCGTTATTGCCTCGGGGAAATCCGGGTTCGATGTCCATGCTGGCTTTGCCTCGAACGGGTTTGGTGAGCACTCGCCCGGTGGGTACAGCATGCTCTCGGCGCTCGTCGCCGAGGTGGTGCTGACCTTCTTCTTCTTGTTCATCATCTTGGGTTCGACCCATGGCAAGGCCCCCGCCGGCTTTGCGCCCATTGCCATTGGCCTCGCGCTGACCTTGATCCACCTGATCGGGATCCCCGTGACAAACCTCTCGGTGAATCCAGCGCGCAGCACCGGGCCGGCGCTGTTCGCTGGCGGTTGGGCCCTGGGACAGCTCTGGTTGTTCTGGGTTGCACCCATCGTGGGTGGCGTGCTGGCGGGACTGGTGTTTCCAGCGCTGTTCAAGGACGAGAAGCCAGACTGAGCGCAGACACTTCAGCGCTGAACGCCCGGCAGGCCGCTCGCGACCTGCCGGGCGTTTCGCCTTTGACCAGCTGGTTGAGCAGCGAGGTGGACGGCTTCTTCGATGGGTGTAGAGTCCGCGCCGTGAAGCGAACTGCACTGTACTTCGG
>JBFXBK010000446.1:0-7260 GCA_050183255.1 Polyangiaceae bacterium
CGAGCAAGGCAGCGCTGATCCACGAAGTTCAGAGCTACACCTACCATCGCCATCTCGACGGAGTCCGCGCGGCGCTGAACCAGGCGCCGAAAGACGACAGCCCAGCCCGGCGCGCAACCAGCGCCCTCAACTCGCTGTGGGGCGCCCTCAAAGAGAACCGCACGACGCTGTGGCTCAACATCGAGGTTTGGGCATCCGCACGCCGTGACGAGGAGCTCAAGCGCCGCGCAGCGGCCCTCCACCAGGACAGTCGGAAGCTCGTGCAGGAGGGCATGGCCGACGTCCTGGGTGATCCGGGCGCACTCGGTGGACAGCTGGTGCCCGTGAGTTCGCTGATCATCGCCGTCTTGAACGGACTGTCAGTCGCCGAATATCTCGAAGGCGAGGACGCAAAGGCCGACGAGGCCTACCAGCTGTTCTTGCTGCTCTTGCGCCTCGGCCTGAAGGAAATCGAGGCCGCCAAGGCAGCCGCAGGCGCGTAAGCGTTGTGTCCAGCGCGGCTCGCTGCCGAAGAAGCCACGGAATTTACAGCGATTTCGATGCAGCAAAGCGCGCCGCGCAGGTTGACGACCCCGCTGGTCGTGGCGCATGTTTCGGCGGGTGAACAGGCGTGCGGTGACAACGAGTTCGAGCAGGCGCTGGAAGCGCCGGCTCATGACGCTCGTTGGTTGCGCGACTTGGTCAGCAGCCGCTAGCGCAGGCCCCGCGCCTTCGCTCCGTGGCCCCACGCTCCCGACTCGGGACCTCGGGCCACTCAGCGCGACGTCGTGGCTCGTGGGTGAAGGGCAGAGCTATCGCCTACCGAGTTGGTCGGAGGCTCCCCTGCTGCAGCGCTTCGTCAATCCTGGGGTTGAGCGTCGGCACCCGGCGGATGAGTTCTGGCACGGACGCTTCGGGCAGCGCGCACTGAAGAGCGATCTGCATCTGGTGTGGCTGGACGCTGAAGCCGACGCGGGTGTGGACCTCCGTCTCCCCGATCTCCTCCCCACGGAATCAACGACGGACAATCAGCCCATCTGGCTCCGGGGCTCCCAGGCCCAAGCGCTCTCGGCCAGCGGTGACGATCTCAGTTCGCCCTGGCGCGGGCCGCAGCTCTTGCCCATCTGGGCGCTGCAAGCGGCCCCTGCCCCATCGGAGCCGTTCTCCTTCGCGCCGCTGCGTAAGCCCTGCGCGCCGTGGGAGCCGACGCCACGAGAAGTCACCATCGGACGCTACGGCGCGGAGTCCGATCGCTTCCTGCTCCTCGAATGTGACGGCTCGGTGGCGCCGGAGGCGCTCGATCGCCTCAGCGTGATGGCTCGCCCACCAGGAGTGGAGCGCCCGGAGCTGCCGCTCCCCGCCGAACCCGACCCTGACGCGGTAAAAAACGGAGAGTGGCTCCGCGGCGTGAAGCTCCTGCACCCGCGCCTCCTGTGGCTGGTGAACAAACTCGCGCTCGCCTACCCAGGACACCCGATCTACCTCATCAGCGGTTACCGCAGGGATGCGCACGGCAGCTTTCACAAGCAGGGACGGGCGCTGGATCTGTTCATGACGGGTGTCCCCAACGAGGACTTGTTCAAGTACTGCCACAAGCTCAAGGATGTGGGGTGTGGCTACTACCCGCACCACAACTTCATCCACGTGGACGTGCGGCCCTTCGGCAGCGGCCACCCGTTCTGGGTGGACGTCTCAGGCCCTGGCGAGCCATCGCGCTACGTAGACGGCTGGCCCGGAGTCATCGACTCTGGTGGCCTATCCTGGGCAGGCGGCGAGTGAGCTTCGAGAACCTCCTGGGCCAGCCCGTTGCCACACGGATTCTAACGCTCGCCCTCGAGCGGAGCCAAGTCCACCACGCCTATCGCTTTGAAGGACCGGATGGCGTGGGAAAGGAGCGCGCTGCGTTCGCGCTCGCCCAGGCGCTGGTGTGCAGCGAGCCAACTCAGAAGCGCCTCGCGTGCGGCGCGTGCTCCGCTTGCCGGCGCGCGGTGAGCCTCAGCTCCGAGGACCCCTGCGTCCCGCTCCACCCCGACGTGATCCTGATCGCGCGCGGCCTCTACTCGAAGACGCTGGGCAAGGCCGAGAGCAACGGCGTGAGCGTCCAGCAGATCCGAGAGGTGGTGCTGAGCCGCGCTGGCTACTCACCTCACGAAGGGCGTGCGCTCGTCTTCATCATCCGTGACGCCCACGAGCTGACGGTTCAGGCGGCGAACGCGCTACTGAAGACGCTGGAAGAGCCGCCGCCGGCGACCTACTTCATCTTGCTGACCGATAGCCCGGGGCGCATCCTGGACACGATTCGTTCGCGCACGCTGGCGGTTCGCTTTGGTCCCCTGCCGGATCAGGTCGTCTCGCGCATCCTCGAGGAAAAGGGCGTCGACGCGGCAGTCGCGCGCTTTGCCGGTGGCAGCGCGAGCAAGGCGCTCGAGCTCTCGGACGTCGAACTGTCGGAGCGACGCGCAGAGTTCGTCGAGAACATCAAGCGCGCGCTTCAGGCCCCCGATCTCGGCTCCGCGATCTCCGGTCTCGACCTGCGCAACAAGGATCGCCGGGAGCTGCGCCAGGAGCTCGCCTTCCTCGCGCACAGCTTGGCAGAGCGCGCTCGCGTCATCGTCGCGAAGGATCCGGGCGCGGCGGAGAAAGCCGCCCGTCGCTTCGCGGCCGTCGGCGCCTCGATGGAGGCGCTGGAACAGAACGCGTCGCCAGCGCTCACCGTCGAGAGCTTGATCGCAACCTTGCGCCAGGGCTGATCGGCGGACTCAGGCACAGCAGCCCAGGCCAATAGCGCCTCAGCCTCCCAGCAGCCGGTGGAGCTCCTTTGCGCGCGCCGTGATGCCGCTCTGCCCAGCGGCGAACAGCTCTCCGATCACCGCTCCCGATTCCGCGCGGCAAGCGACCTGCGAGGCGCGCTCGAGATTGATCCCACCGATCCCGACCAGCGGGATGCCTGCTTCCAGGCACTGCGCGTGCATCGTCTCCAGGCGCTCGAGCCCGACCACCGGATCCGGGTTCTCCTTGGACCGCGTGGGGAACAGCGGACCGAACGCGACGTAGTCGGGGCGCTCTTCCAGCACTGCCCCCAGCTGCGACCCGTCATGGGTTGAGATCCCAACCCACAGCCGCTTCCCAGTCAGCTCGAACAGGCGACCAAGCTCAGACAACGAAAGGTCGTCTTGCCCCAGGTGGATGCCATCGACTCCGGCGAGAAGCGCGAGATCTGGGCGATCGTTCATGAAGAGCGGGACGCCAGCTGCGCGACACAATGGCAACAGGGCCTCGAGCAGCGCTAAGCTGTTCCGTGCAGACGCGTGCTTGGCGCGCAGCTGGAGCGCACAGGGAGCCGCGGCGAGCAGCGCCTGAGCCGCAGAGATGGGAGTGATTTCGCGCGCCTCCAGCGTGTCCAAGTCCAAGATCGCGTAGAGCCCGCGAAGCTGCAGCGAGGCGTGGTCCGTCATTGGCGGCCGAGGCTACTACAAAGCGCCCAGAATGCAGCGGATCAGCCGCCTTTCCCCACGGAGGATCGGGGGGTGAGGTGCGTTGCCAAGACGCTGCTCCTCGCCCGAACCCCCTGCTCGGGGTGCAAATCGGCTGCCGCGCCAAGCTGACAACGCACGCTCGAGGCGTGGCCTAGCGCATCATCTCATTGTAGCGTCCAAGCATGAGATCTCTGGTGCTTGCTGGCCTCGTTGCGGCCGCCCTGGTGGCAGGAAACGCCGTGGCCGTTCCCAAGAAACCGCTGAAGAAGCCGGTCGAGCCGCCCACGAAGATCGTCGACGAGGAAGCACCCAAGGCCGACGCACCAGCACCTGACGTGGAGCCAGAGGCGGATGCCGATGCGCCACCGGCGCCCTCAGAGCTCGAGCTGAGCGTGAAGCAGCATGGTCCGAGCCTGCCCTGGAGCTACGAGATCAAGAACGTTGGCGAGCGGCCCGTCCGGGTGGCGGCGGACCCGCGCCTCCTGTGGTTCGAGGTGCAGGTACCTGGCAAGAAGAAGCGGCGCACCTGTCGTCTCCCCGCGGAACTGTTTCCGAAGCACGCCGACAAGGACTTCAGCCTCATGCTCCGCCCCGGCGAGCGCTTCGGGCAGCGCTTCGACCCGCGCCTGTACTGCTTCGCTGCGGGCGGCCAGACGGAGCTGGTCGCTGGCGCCGTGGTGTACCCGCGCTTTGGCTGGCCGAAGAAGTTCAAGACGTCCTGGAGGGGCGGAAAAAGGCTGCAGACGGAAGAGCTGGACGCTCCCTTCGCCGTCACTCCTCCAGAGCGGCCCCGGCGCGGAAAGAAGCAACCCCGCGCCAAGCAAGATCTGCCGAAGAAAGAGACACATCTCAAGCTGATCGAGGGCAAGGGGCTCGGCCTGCGCAGCGCGTACGCTGGCTGGTCGAAGGATGCGCTCGCGGAAGACGACAAGCCGGAGCAAAGCGACTGGGACTCCCCAGAGCCGATGCTCACGATGCAGACCGGCTCGGACGCAGCCGCCGAGCGCATGGCGACGGTCCAGGTCAAGCTCAAGAACCCGAGCAAAGACCGCAAGCTCATCGTTTACTTCCGACGTGAGCTCTTGAGCTTCGAGGTGATGGGCCCCGACGGCCTGAAGAGCTGTACGCCCGAGCCCCGCACGCGTTTCCCCGAGGCACAGGCGTTCACCACGCTCGGGCCCGGCCGCAGCATCAGCGTGGTGAGCCGTCTGGTGGAGCTCTGCCCTCGCGGCACCTTCGATCGCCCGGGGCTCTACCTGATCCGAGCCCGCTTCGACAGCAAGGACGATGGCGCGGAGTTCGGACTCCAGGGCTTCACCGGCCGCATCGTGGCCGAGCAACCCGCCACGGTGCGCATCCGCGGCGGCGAAAAGCCCTTCCGGCTGCCGAAGCGCTGAGCGCTCCTCCGCAGGGCCTAGACCGGCATGACGCCCCGCTTCTTGGCGGGGCGTTCTACTCGCTTGTGGGCCGTCAGCTCGAGCCCCCAGGCGAGGGCGAGGCGGGTGTCTCTGGGATCAATCACGTCATCGACCAGCGCCCAGCCTGCGACGCGGTCGATGTCGATGTTGGCTTGCAGGCGCTCGATGATCTGCGCCTTCACGTCGGGCGGTGGCTCCATCCCTCCGAATAGTTTCCGCCCGGCAATTCCGAGCATGCCTTCAGCGCCCATGACGCTGATCTCCGCGCCTGGCCAGGCGAGGAGCAGATCTGGCTCGTAGGCTCGACCACACATCACGTAGTAGCCAGCCCCGTAGCCTTTGCGCACCACGACCGTGAGCTTGGGCACCGTGGCGGCGCTCATGGCGTGGAGCATCTTGGCGCCGTGACGAATGATGCCGGCGTGCTCGACGCGGCTGCCCACCATGAAGCCCGGAGTGTCTTGCAGGAACACCAGGGGGATCCCGAAGGCATCGCAGACCTGAATGAAGTGAGCGCCTTTGTCGCTCGCGTCGTTCTCGAGCACGCCGCCGAGCTCCATCGGTTGGTTCGCGACGATCCCGATTGGGCGGCCGCCGATGCGCGCCAGGCACGTGATCAGGCTGCGCCCAAACGCAGGCTTGAGGTCAAGGCGCTCGCCGTGATCGACGATCGCGTCGATCACCTCATACATGTCGTAAGGCTGCCGCGGGCTGTCCGGGATCACATCCAGCAACGTTTCCGCACGGCGCTCAACCGGATCCGTCACCGGCAAGACCGGCGGCGCCTCCTCGCAGTGCGAGGGGAAATAGCTCAGGTAGCGCCGCACGAGCTCGATGCACTGCGCGTCGTCGTCGACCTCCGCGTCACCGACGCCGCTCACCTGGGTGTGCACCTTCGAGCCGCCGAGGGACTGCTCGTCTATCGTCTCTCCGGTCACGGCCTTGACGAGTGGAGGGCCCGCGAGCGCCATCGAGCCGATGTCTCGCACCATGGGCACGAAGTCTGCGAGGCCCGGAATGTACGCCGTGCCTGCGGCGCCTGGCCCCACCATCGCAGCGACTTGAGGTACGACGCCGCTCATGATCACCTGTTCGCGAAACAGGTGCCCGGAACCCGCGAAGAGCGAGAGCGTATCCGGATGGGAATGCGACGGATCGATGCGCGCGCCTGCGGAGTCGATGAACCACACCATCGGCCAGCGACCCTTGAGCGACATGGACCGCAAGCGCGTCACCTTCTCCTCGCCGGTTTGCCCGATGCTGCCGCCCTTGACGGTGAAGTCGTAGGCCGCCGCACACACCATGCGTCCGTCCACCTTGCCAAAGCCTGTGAGCACGCCGTCGGCGGGCACGAGGCCCGCCTCCCCGGCTGCGCCCATCGTGCGTCCGTGGAGGCCAACTTCGAACCACACGCCGTCGTCGAAGAACAGCGCCATGCGCTCCCGCGCCGTGAGCTTGCCCCGCGAGTGCTGCTTCTCGATGCGCTCGGGCCCGCCCATCTCGCGCACCTTGGCGCGCCGGGCCTCGAGCTCCGCAACGCGTTCGCGCATGCGTGACGGCCCGCTGCTTTTCCCCGAGGATCCCTGCCCCTCGCCCCCGTCGCTCAAGCTAGCGCCCCTTCCACTCGGGAGCGCGCTTCTGCAAGAAGGCCATCAGCCCTTCCTGAGCGTCTTCGGTGGCGAGGGTCTCGAGCAGGCGCTCGCTGAGCAGGGGCAGCTTGCTCTCCAGGCTGAGGGACTCGCTGTCGCGCATGCCCTTGAGACCGAGCTCGATGGTCTTGGGGCTCTTGCTCGCCACCATAGAGGTGAAGTGGGAGACGGCGCCGTCCAGTTCCCCCGGTGCAACAGCCCGATTGATCAAGCCGACCTCCGCGGCCTGCTCGGCGCTCAGCCTCTCGCCCGACAGGAACATTTCCGTGAGGCGACGCCGAGAGACCACGCGCTCGAGCACCGCCATGATCATGTAAGGGAAGAGCCCCACGTTGATCTCGGGCGTGCCGAGCTTGGCGTCGGTGCTGGCGACGGCGAAGGTGCAAGCCGCAACCAGCCCGAGCCCACCACCCATCGCGTGACCATTGACGCGGGCGATGATGGGCTTCGTCGTGTTGAGCAGCGCCAGCAGCAGGTCCTTGTAGTCGCCCTTTGGCGGCAGGGCCGCGGCATCGTCTCCACCGGTCATCTGGCTGAAGTCGCCACCCGCGCAGAATGCCTGCCCCGCACCAGTGATGACGATGCTGCGCACCTCGGCGTCCGCGTGGGCGTCCTCCAGGGCATACAGCAACTCGTTGACCATCGGCGCGCCGATGGCGTTGCGACGCTCCGGGCGGTTCAGTGTGAGGGTGCAGACGCCATCGCTGACGTCGACCAGGAGCACCGTGTAGGGGCGCG
>JBFXBK010000447.1:0-7213 GCA_050183255.1 Polyangiaceae bacterium
GTCAGCAAGGGCAAGGTGACCGGCTTGGGCACGACCTGGCGCACGGTTGCCGGGGCGACCTGTTCCAGCTGGTCGAGGAGCATCTGGACCTCTGCGATGCCCAAGAAGTCGGCGCTGCGATCGCGCAGCACGAGGGAGGCTTCCTCCACGAGCCGCTCGGCGACCTCGGCGTCACTCAGATCCGTGGGCACCGCGAACACGCTGGCGGGGACTTCATGGATGCTGAAGACAACGTGGCGCTCGGGCAGCTCATCGTAGAACGTGATCTTGCAGGGGGGGAGCGGCACCCCGAGGTCACGGAACAGCACTTCCCGAACAGCGACGCCCGCGGAGCGGATACCAGCGCGGCGCAGCTCATCCCCGCGGATATCATCGTCGAGCAAGGGCTCGAGATCGCGGGAGAACTCCATCGCCCAAGGGATCACCACCGGCACGAAGCGCGGGCCCCCGCGATCGGTGGCGCCCTTCTGGATCGGCTCCCGCGCGGCTTGCTCTTCGACCTCGCGAAGTTGCCGGGCTCGGGCGCGGGAGGCGACGAAGAGCAGCGCGCCGATGATCATGAAGGGCAGGGCAGGCAGCCCGGGAATGATGGCGAGCACGCCGACGAAGATCGCTGCGACCCGCAGCGCCTTGGGTGCGCCGAGGAGCTGCGCCGACAGCTCCTCACCGAGGGGCGTCCCAGCCTCCTCGCTCGCCACGCGCGTCACGAGTACCCCCGCGGAAACGGCAATCACCAGGCTGGGGATCTGACTGACCAGGCCGTCGCCGATCGTCAGCAAGCCGTAGCGCTTGAGCGCGCCGACCGCCTCCATGTCCTTTTGGCCGACACCAATCGCCAATCCACCCAAGATGTTCACCAGGGTGATCAGGAAGCCGGCGATGGTGTCGCCCTTGACGAACTTCATGGCGCCGTCCATCGCGCCGTAGAACTGGCTCTCTCGGCCGAGCTCCCGACGTCGGCGCCGGGCTTCCGTCGAGTCGATCGCACCACTGCGAAGCTCAGCATCGATGGCCATTTGTTTGCCGGGCATCGCGTCCAAGGTGAAGCGAGCGCCGACTTCGGCGACTCGCTCGGCGCCCTTGGCGATCACCACGAACTGGATGATGGCCAAGATCAGGAAGATCACGCCGCCAACGACGTAGTTGCCCCGCACGACGAACTGGCCAAACGCCTGAATCACCTCGCCAGCGTTGGCCTGCAGCAAGATCAAGCGCGTGGACGAGACATTGAGCGCCAGTCGCACCAGGGTCGTGATCAGCAGAATCGTGGGAAATGAAGCGATCTTGAGCGCGTCGCTCACGTAGAGCGTGACCAAGAGCAACGCGACGGAGGTCGCCAGATTGGTCGCGATCAGCAGGTCCAGGAGCCAGGTGGGGAGGGGGACGATCATCAACCCCACGACCATCATCACGATGGCTGCGAGCGCGGCATCTGCGATACCGAGTGGCCGCTTCTTCCGGCCGCGCATCAAGGCTTGGGTAGGCATGTGATTCCGGGAGGAAAGGTAATAGACACGAACTCAGGAAGGCGCGGTAAACAGCCCCAGAACGCCGGTGAACAGCTGCAGCGCGGGGCGCCCGCCGTGGGGGCCGACCTCGAAAGCCGAGGCCATCCCAGCGATGGGCATCTCCCCGAAGCGCTGGCGCAGGATCCGCGTGTCCACATCATACTGGCCATACAACTTCGAGCCGCGGCCCGCGCAGTTGATGTAAATTCCAAAGCTCGGAGCAGCGCCGCGGATGTCTCGCACGAGCTCTCGAGTCACCGCGTCCAGGTCCGAACGCGCGGCCTGGGGGTCGCGAACCGCCAGGCCGAGGCGCATGCCTTGGCGAACCTCTTCGCTCACCAGGATCCCACGCCTCACCGGGTCGACGCCCTGAACGCCCCGCAGGATCACGTCCGCGCGACCCCCAAGGGTCGGTGCGCCGCCCTCCTCGGGTGCCAGCGCCACGAACATCAGCCGCTCCTCCCCGAGCTCCTGTCCGGCCTCGCTCAGGACGTCGAGGGCCGGTTCGCCGTCGATTTCGAGCACCATGGAGCCGCGCACCTCAGTGACTGGGCGCAGCGGGGTGAGCAGTCGACACGCGGGGGAGGTTCGGAGCTGGGGTGGGGTGATCCCGCGGAGAAACAGCAGGCAGGCACTGCCGGTCTGGGGTTCGCCCCACGCCGGGATCACGTAGGCACCGTGGGGCCCGATCGTCCCGCCACCGAACACGTGCGGAGTACCTCGAGACTCATAGAGCGGGCTCAGTGCCTCCGGTGAAAAACCTTCGCTGCGAGGGAAGAGCAACACCGTTGGAGCGGTCTTCGCCGTGCGATCCTGGATCATGCGGCTCAGCGTTTCCCCGAGGTCTTCCGGGTTGCGGCTGTTCACGCACACCGGCTCAGCACGACCTCCAGTCCACACCAGACCCGACGCCGCCGACTGATCTTCGACCTCACCAGCCTGAGTCAGTACCCCAGTACCGGCAGCGATCAGCACCGGGATCCCGAGCTTGGCGGCCGCAACGCCCTCGGCGAGCTCTGGCATCGCCTGCGCCAGTTGCCCACATACGAACACAAGCGCCGCGCCTTTCTCCCCCTCGGCTCCCCCGCCCACGGAGGGCCAACGAGGTCCACGCAGCCGGTCCACACAGCCCTCCAGGGCCTTCACGACCTTTGCGGCGCTATGGGCCTCGACGACGAAACTTGCAGCCTTCAAACGACAGCCCTCGACCTCTGGCAGGAAAAACCAACCGCCCGAACACCAACAGCTCGGAACGCACACTCTACTCCGCCCGCAGCCCGATTTCGCCGCCGGAGGCGCGAACAAGCAACACAGCCGCGCCCGGGAGGCGCGAACAAGCAACACTTCGCGCCCGGGAGGCGCGAACAAGCAACACTTCGCGCCCGGGAGGCGCGAACAAGCAACACTTCGCGCCCGGGAGGCGCGAACAAGCAACACTTCGCGCCCGGGAGGCGCGAACAAGCAACAGTCGCGATCAAGCAACGATTGCTGAGGCGTGACGTCAAGATGCGCTTCCCCGGCATTGGGGTTTCTCGTAGGCTACGAAACGATGAGCGAACCGTCCGACCCGCTCATGCTCCTGTCGTATGGAGCAACTGACGTTGGTCGTCGTAGGGAAATCAACGAGGACGCGTTCATGCGCGATGACCAGCTCGGGCTGTGGGTCGTTGCGGATGGCATGGGCGGCCACGCTGCGGGAGAAGTGGCGAGCCAAGAGGCCATCGACACCGTCTACGGCATGGTCAAGCGAGGCAAGGCCGAGCTGCGTCCTCACGAAGTCCCCGACGAGCGCACCCTGGCATCCGCCTCGCGCCTCCTGGAAGGCGCGGTCCAGGCGGCCACCTACATGGTCTATGCCATCGGGGAGATGGACAAGGGCAAGACCGGCATGGGCACGACCATCACCGCGATGATGAGCTTGAACGGCTTCGTGGTGACGGCGCAGGTCGGGGACAGCCGCATCTACCAGATCCGGGACACCCAGGTGACTCAGCTGACCGAGGACCACACGCTGGTCGCCTGGCAGATCAAGCAAGGCTTCATCACGCCCGAAGAAGCCAAGCACAGTCGGCACAAGAACGTGATCACCCGCGCCGTGGGTAATCGAGACTACGTCCAGGTGGACACGGGCGTGATCGAGCTGCAGCTGGGCGACCAGTATCTGCTCTGCTCAGACGGCTTGCACGGCTACTTGCGCACGGAAGAGATCCCGTCGCTCGCGGCCAGCGGTGGTCAGGAATCCGTACAACGCTTCATCGAGCTGGCGAACGCGCGCGGCGGCAAAGACAACATCACCGCGATTCTGGTCGAAGTCTCCTGAGCCAAGTGCGCGTTTCCGCGCCGGATATCCCCTCCGCTAGCGTTCGAGCATCGCTTGAACCCTTCGCTCTTTGGGGGGAGGAGCAGCGTCCGCTGCTGTGAGCGACCGCTCGGCCTGAAACTTGGCCGCTGCGGCGTTTGTCCGTTAGCGGCTAACGACAGGTTGGCCGCAGTCATCGGTCGCCCGGAGGAGCGAATGAGTGCAAAGCGTGTGGGCGTGATCATGGGCGGAAGCTCCGCTGAGCGAGAGATCTCACTGAAGTCCGGGCAAGCCGTCTCGGGTGCATTGTCCGAGCAAGGCTGGGACGTCTCTCCGATCGTCTTGGGCCCTGGAGTCGACGCCTTCTCGGCGCTGAAAGCGGCTCCGATGGACGTTGCGTTCCTGGCGCTCCACGGGCGCTTGGGCGAGGACGGATGTGTCCAAGGACTGCTGGAGGTGCTCGGAGTACCGTACACCGGGTCTTCGGTGCTCTCCTCTGCGCTCGCCATGGACAAGCTGAAGAGCAAGGAGCTGTTCCGGTTGCACAACGTGCCAACGCCTCCGTACTACGTGTTCGGCCCGCAACACACCCTGGCGGACCTCGAAGAGGTGCATGGGTCGTTTGGGTTCCCGGTCGTGGTCAAGCCGCGGCGTGAAGGCTCGAGCATCGGTCTCAGCGTCGCCAAGAACGCCGTCGAGCTAGCCAAGGCCGTTTCCGAGGCGAAGAAGTACGACGAGAGCGTGCTCGTCGAGCGCTTCGTCAAAGGTAAGGAGATTGCCGTGGGGATCCTGGGCGGCCGCGTCCTGGGCGCCATCGAAGTCGAGCCCCTCTCCGGCGTCTACGACTACGAAGCGAAGTACACCCCCGGCAAGACCCGCTATCACCAGCCGGCTCGCCTGCCCACCACGCGTTACCGCGGGGTACTGAATCTCGCGGAGCGCGCGGCCAACGCGCTCGAGGTCTCCGGAGCGGCGCGGGTGGATCTGCTCGTCACCGAGGGCCAGAACGAGTACGTGCTCGAGGTGAACACCCTGCCTGGCATGACGCAGACCAGCCTGCTGCCAAAGATCGCCCGCGAGGCGGGCTACGGCTTCGGTGAGCTGTGCGATTCGATCACGAAGCTGGCGCGACTACACACCGGCCAACTCGCGCGGCGCGAGGCAGCAGACGTCGTGCGTCTGACTTCCGACGCGGCGACGCTGGCTCAGCTTCGCGCGGCTGTTTGACGCGGCGCTGAGTGATGCAGCGCTGAGTGATGCAGCGCTGAGCGTGGGCCCTCCGAACTGAGCGGGCCCATGGGCGCGCTTACTCAGCGGCCTCGGGGGTGGGAGCAGCGCTTGGCGCGGGGGCGGAGTCGCCCTGTAGCCACGGAGCGGCTTCTTCGGTAGACGGCTTCTGGATCGGGGCGTCGGATGCTGGTTCGTCGACGCCAACACCCGAGTCGCAGCGTTGGCGCACGCGGGCGTTGTGGCGCTCGATCAGCGCCTTGACCCTGCGTGGGTCGTCCTGGCTCGGGTTGAAGACGTAGCGTGATGCATCAGCCTGAGCACGTTCGGCGCTGTCTGGGTTCACCGCGAGTCCGACGATGCCGATGATGAAACCCGCTCCTGCGGTGATGGCGCCGGCGACGATTTGCGTGGTGTCATTGTCGGTCTCCGGTTCGCCCTGGGCGTTCGTCTTTTCGCCGAAGCCGGTGATGAACAGCGTGGTGCCCGTGGCCACCGCAGCCACGCCTAGACCGCCGAGCACCATGGCGATGGTGCGGTCGCGATCATGGGGCGCGACCTCGTCCGCCTTGCGCGTCAGGATGGGGTCGTTGTCGAGCCGCGGCCCAAGCTCGGGGAGCTCCTTCGGGTCGCGCCCGCCCACATCGTAGAGCGCAGCGCCGTCGCTGTGGGTGTCGCTGGTCTTCGACTTCTCCAGCACCACCTCGTAACTAGTCGGTGCCATGACCAACCAATCCTGCTTTTCGCAGGCATTGCGCGCAGGCCCGGTGGCCAGGGGGATCTCGCCGTCCAGTCGCTGAATGGTGTTGGCACAGCCAAACGTTGCAAGAGCGAAGCAAGCCGCGAGACCAAGGCGCATCCTCCCCGAGTATCACGACCCTAGCGAAACGTCAGCCTGGTAAGGTCTCGGGATGTAAAACCCGTGCCGCCCGCTGCGGAAGCATCACGGGCTTGTGGAGACGGTGCTCGGTCTCACGGCGCTCGGCCTCCCCGCAGTCTCACGGCGCTCGGTCTCACGCCGGTCATCGAGGCGCTCGGACGCTCAGGGCGCGATCAGCGCTGCCGAGGCATCCGGCGATTGATGGCGGGACATTTCTTCGAGCAGTAGCCGACGATGTCCCCACGGCAGGACGTTACCGCGCGGCGTGGCGTACTCGAGGAACAGGTTGTCGTCGCTGGAGATCAGCTCCGGGAGTGGCACGTTCGAGCGCGACGCTTCGTCGTCGATGTAGCTGTCGAGGTCCTTCCCTGTCAGCATCAGGTACTTGAGTAGGTCTACCAGCTGTGCGCCCGCCTCGAGCTTGCGCTTCACGCCAGGGCGGGCCGAGAGCTCCTCCGAGCGCGCCCGCGAGGCAGCGAGCGGCTGCTCGGAAGCCACGAGCACGCCTTGCCCTCCGGCGTAGAACAGGGCCACGTGCGGAAACACCCGACGCAGCGAGTTCAAGATGCGCGCGAAGGTGTGGTTTTCCATGTGGTGCACCTGCACCCACTGTTGGAAGATACCGTGCGGCAACAGGTGCTGCTTCACGAGCTCGTAGTACTCCTTGCTGTAGAGGCTGCTCGCGCCAGCGAACCACACACTCGACAGCTCCATCCCGATGAAGTCGTACTTTTGAGCGCGCACCAGCAGGTAGTTGCGACCGTCGTCGAAGTGGACCTTGACGCGCGGGTCGTCCAGGGCGTGGTCATTCACCATCCCAAAGTACTTGCTCGCTGCTTCAGCGATCGCCGGAGAGATCTCGACTACGTCGATGTGCTTCCACGGGTAGCCGTTCAAGGTGCCGAGTGTCGTGCCGGTGCCTAGGCCAATCACCAGCGCGTTGTCCCAGCGCGAAACGAACATGCTTGGGAAATGCGCGAACGAGTACTGCGCCTGCATTTCGTGGCCGTTGTTTCCCTGAAACTTGCCGTTCGTGTACAGCGTGAAGAGGTCGTCCTTCTTGGTGACCGTCGTCACGCCTCCGTGGACGTCCTCGCGCAAGAACAGCACCTCGTCGGGCTGCTGCCAGCCTTCGAAGTAGACGTTTACACCGCTCGTGAGTCGGGCCAAATTCCACGCGGGAAAAATAAAAGGCAACGCGATGGCCGTCAGCGCTGCGGCCAATGTGGCGCCGCGCTGCTTTGATTTGGAGCGCGCGACGGCGGGCAGTGTCGCTAGCGCGAGGGCCCCGAAGATCCA
>JBFXBK010000448.1:0-7208 GCA_050183255.1 Polyangiaceae bacterium
GCTACCTGGACGCCGACGTCGATGAAGTTGCCGTGTGGAATCAAGCGTTGTCCGATGCCGCAATCCTTGAGGTGTACCGCGCTGGCTTCACGGGTCAGCCGATCCCGACGGCGCTTGCGGAGTAGCTTGAGCATGTCGACGGTGTCGCTGTGGTCCTGGGTAAGACAAGGTCGGTGCCACGCGAGAGCTTGCGCCGCGAGGCAGTGGATTTCGAGCGGAGTCAGAGGCTGGAAACGTCGGCGCGTAGAGACATGGATTCGAGGTCGGACGTACGATTGATTCAGCGCTAGCTTTCGAGCTACGCTCGCGTACGTGCGTGAAGCGAACGGGTCCGAAGCTGGTTCAGAACCGCTAATCAAGGGACTGGCGTTCAACTCCGTGATTGAAGCGGTGCGTTCGCTACGCGGGGAGGGGGGCGTCGAGGAATTGTTCGGAGCGCTGCCGAAGGGGCTCGCGCTACGCCTCAAGCAGCAAGAGGTGCTGGTCTCTGGCTGGTACCCCGTAGCGACGTACTGCGAGTTGATGGCCGGCGTGCGACGTATGGGCGGCGAGGCGTTCCTTCGAGAGGTCGGCGCGGTATCCATGAAGTCGGATCTGACCTCGATTCACCGCTTGTTGCTGCGCATGCTCTCGCCAACGACCTTGATGTCGATCTCGCAGCGCATGTTCCCTCGCTATTTTACCATGGGGAAAATAGAGACGGCGGAGAAGGGGGATCGCTACCTGCGGGCGCGCTACTCCGGATGCAAAGGCTGGAGCCGGGACATGTGGGTCGAGCAGTTTGCTGGCGCGGAGTGCTTTCTGCAGCTCGCGGGCGCGAAGGCCGTGACGTTTCGCTCATTGCTTGGGGGGAGAGACGGCGACACCGAGGCGGTGGTCGAAGCGCGCTGGGGCTAGCGGCTCACACCCGGGCTTGCGACCAGCGCCACGCATCGAGGTTCGTGACCTGGCGTTGCAGTCGTGCGGCGAATCGGGTAACCCGGGTGCCCGAAGGGCGCCAAGCCGGCGCAAAGAGGCCGCCCGCGAGTCGGAGCGGCCGAGAGCAGACCATCGAGATTTTGGATGGATAACATCCAACCTTTCGACTTTTCCGATGCCTTCTCCGGGCGCACACTCCCGGGCAGATCGCTCCTACCAAAGGATCCCTGAATACATGGCCAATCAGTCGTTGGACTCGTTTTCCACCAAGAGTGAGTTCGAAGTAGGCGGGAAGAAGCTGGCTTACTTCAGCCTCCCGAAGTTTGCCGCCTCCTCGGGCGTCGACATCACGAAGCTGCCTTTCTCGCTGAAGATCTTGCTCGAGAACTTGCTGCGTCACGAAGATGGCAAGGCGGTCACCAAGGCCGACGTGCTCGGGCTCGCCAAGTGGGATCCCAGCGCTGAGCCCAACACCGAGATCGCCTTCCACCCTGCGCGCGTGGTGCTCCAGGACTTCACCGGCGTGCCTGCCGTCGTCGACTTGGCGGCGATGCGCGACGCCATGGCCGACATGGGCGGCGACGCTGCCAAGATCAACCCGCTGTTCCCGTCGGAGCTGGTGATCGACCACTCGGTGCAGATCGACTACTTCGGCAACAACCAAGCGTTGAGCCTGAACACCAAGCTCGAGTACCAGCGCAACGGTGAGCGCTACCAGCTCCTGCGCTGGGGCCAGACTGCGTTCAACAACTTCGAGGTAGTTCCTCCGGGAACCGGCATCGTGCACCAGGTCAACCTGGAGTACCTCGCGCGCGTCGTCTTCGATCAAGATGGGCTCGCGTATCCGGACAGCCTCGTGGGCACCGACAGCCACACCACGATGATCAACGGTATTGGCGTACTCGGGTGGGGTGTCGGCGGAATCGAGGCGGAAGCCGCCATGCTCGGCCAGCCGATCAACCTGTTGGTACCTAACGTGATAGGCTTCAAGCTGCACGGCAAGTTGCCGGAGGGAGCCACGGCGACGGACCTGGTGCTGACCATCACGCGCATGCTGCGTGACAAGGGCGTCGTCGCGAAGTTCGTCGAGTTCTACGGTGAAGGCCTCGACAGCCTGCCGCTGGCGGACCGTGCGACCATCAGCAACATGAGCCCCGAGTTTGGCTCGACGTGCGCGATATTCCCCATCGACTCCCAGACCATCGACTACGTGCGCTTCAGCGGCCGTTCGGAAGAGACCGCGCAGCGCATCGAGGCGTACGCCAAAGCGCAAGGCTTCTACCGCACCACCGAGACGCCGGATCCGACGTTCACCGACACGCTCCAGTTAGACCTGGCCACGGTCAAGCCGACCATCAGCGGTCCGAAGCGCCCGCAAGACAAGGTGCTGCTCGAGGACGCGGCGAAGGCCTGGGAGAAGACGCTCGAAGACTTGCTCGTCGCGAGCAAGCAAGACGTCTCCGCGAAGTCGAAGCAGGTCGCCGTCGAGCTCGACGGCGAGAAGTTCCAGCTCGGGCACGGTGACGTGGTGATCGCGGCGATCACCAGCTGCACCAACACCTCGAACCCGTCAGTGATGATGGGTGCTGGTTTGCTCGCGCGGAACGCGGCGGCGAGGGGCCTTCAGGTCAAGCCCTGGGTCAAGACCAGCCTCGCTCCCGGCTCTCGGGTGGTGACGCGTTACCTCGCGAAAGCGGGCGTGCTGAATGAGCTCGAGAAGCTGAAGTTCAACGTGGTCGGTTACGGCTGTACCACCTGCATCGGCAACAGCGGTCCGCTCCCGGAGCCGGTCAGCGCCGGAATCAAGCAAGGCAACTTGGTCGCCGTCAGCGTGCTCAGCGGCAACCGCAACTTCGAGGGGCGCATCAACCCCGACGTGCGCGCAAACTACCTGGCGAGCCCGCCGCTCGTCGTCGCCTACGCGTTGGCAGGTCGCATGAGCTTCGATTTCGCCAAGGATCCGCTCGGAAAAGACACGGACGGCAACGACGTCTTCCTCAAGGACATCTGGCCGTCGCCGGCGGAGGTGCAGCAGGTGCTCGCGGCGAGCTTGGATCGCGAGATGTTCTCGGGAGAGTACGCCCATGTGTTCGAGGGCGACGAGAGCTGGCGCGGCATTCAGATCCCCGATGGCAACCGCTTCGGCTGGGATCCGAACAGCACGTATGTGCGTCGCCCCACGTTCTTCGATGGCCTCGCCAAGGAGCCCGCTCCGGTGGCTGACATCAGTGGCGCTCGCGTGCTCGCGATGCTCGGCGACTCCGTCACGACGGACCACATCTCGCCTGCAGGCTCGATCGCGGAGAACTCCCCGGCGGGCAAGTACCTGAAGGAGCACGGGGTCGCGAAGTCGGACTTCAACTCCTACGGCTCACGTCGCGGCAACCACGAGGTGATGGTACGCGGCACCTTCGCCAACATCCGCTTGCGCAATCAGCTGGCTCCCGGCACCGAAGGCGGCTGGACGCGCCACTTGCCCGATGGCGAGCAGCTCAGCATCTTCGACGCCGCAGAGAAGTACCGCGCGGAAAATGTGTCTTTAGTCGTGCTCGCCGGTAAGGAGTACGGCTCGGGCTCCAGCCGCGACTGGGCGGCGAAGGGTACCTTCATGCTGGGGATTCGCGCGGTCATCGCCGAGAGCTACGAGCGCATCCATCGCTCGAACCTGATCGGCATGGGCGTGCTTCCCTTGGAGTTCATCAACGGCCAGAACCGCGAGTCCCTAGGCCTCACTGGGGAAGAAGTGTTCGACATCACGGGCGTGGCGGATGACCTCAAGCCTGGGAAGCGGCTCAAGGTCACGGCTCGTCGGGATGACGGCAGCAACGTCGACTTCGAGGTGCGCACCCGCATCGATACCTTGGTGGAGCTCGACTACTACCGCCACGGCGGCATCCTGCAGTACGTGCTGCGTCAGCTCGCAAGCTGATATCCGTACGGATTCAAGTTGGCGGGGCCCCGGGCGTCAGCTCGGGGCTCTTCGTCTTTTTGGGGCGAGGTCAGGCGTCTACTTCTTCAACACGCCCTTCACCACCTGATAGCCGATCGACAATGCGAGGTCGGAGCCGCCGGTTGGATTCTTGGGGATCTTCCGCGCGACGCCCAAGTGCGTTTCCGAGAGGTCTTCTTCGCCGTCGGCTTTGGGCTTCTCGTCTTTCTTCTTTGGAGCGCTACCGGGCGGGCCTTCAGCTGGCAGGTGGTTTTCCAGATCGCTCTCGCGGATCACGCCGAAGCTCGTGTCGCGCGCGTATGCTGCTTCCACGAGGACATCGGGTTGAATTCCCTTTGCCTGAATCGCGAAGCCGCTCGGGGTGTAATAGCGCATGGTGGTCAAGCGCAGCCCGGCGCCGCCTGGCAGATCGAGAATGGACTGCACGCTGCCTTTGCCGAACGTCGGTGCGCCGATGATCTTCGCTCGCTGCTGGTCTTTGAGCGCACCTGCGACCAGCTCCGCGGCGCTGGCCGAGTATTCGTTGACGAGCACGACCATTGGGCCTGATTTCAGCGCGCCACCAGCCTTCGCGCTCACCTCGTCGACTACCTTGCCCCGGTGCCGTGTGGAATAGATCACGCCGGAGGTGAGGAATTCGTCAGCCACGGCGCTGCACTCATCGACCAAGCCGCCGGGGTTGTTGCGCAGGTCCAAGATGGTGCCCTTGAGCGGACCGCCAGCCTCCTTGCGCAGCTTGGCGATCGCTTCCAGCAGCTCGGCGTGGGTGCCGCTCTGGAAGGCTTTGATGCGCAGGTAGGCTACGTTTCCGTCCAACAGTTGGGAGGCGACGCTGGTGACCTGGATCACTTCGCGGGTGAGCTTGAAATTCAGGAGCTTGCTGACGCCGCGACGCTTGATGGTCAGCGTGATGATGCTGCCGGGCTTGCCGCGCATGCGCTTGACGAGGTCGTCGGTCGGCTTGCCGCGGACGTTCTCACCGTCGATCGCGACTATCTTGTCTCCGGATTGCACCCCAGCTCTTTCCGCGGGGGAACCTTCGATCGGCGCGATCACCGTGACCTGCTCGTCGCGTAGGTCGACTTCTACGCCAACCCCGCCAAAGCGACCCTCCGTATCGGACTGAAAAAGGCTGTAGTCCTGGGCGGGTAGGTAAGAAGAGTGCGGATCCAACTCCGCGACCATGCCCTTGATCGAACCCTCCAAGAGCCGTGTGCGATCGACGGGCTCGACGTATTCGTTCTCGATCAGCACCAACACACGCGCCAACTGACCAAGGAAGGCATATGGGCTCTCTTGCGCCGCAACGGGTTTGGCGAGGGCGGTGTGAGCGCCGCCAGTCACGGCGCCGCCAGCGAAGGCGATGGCCACCAAACCGCCGATTTGCAGCCAGCGGCTCGCGGGGCGCGCGCGACGCCGAACACTGCCCGATACAGCAACACTGCTAGCCGAGGTCGCGAGCCGGCTCGAGTTCGGGGTCAGCGAACCGGCGCCGGCTCGCGGTGCTGCGGCACACGGGTAAGCGGAGCCCTGAGTCTGGATCGAGTCGCAGCCTGAGGCGCTCTCGGGCAAGTCAGCGGGCTGGTCGGCGCGATTGGGCTGGTCGGCGCGAATGGACATGGTGGGCTTTTCCTTACTCCAACCCCCACGGAGCCGCATCCGATGCACTACGCATGGTGCGTCGAGTCGTCGCAGTCGCACCTTCGCGCCCCTTGGCGGCACCCTTACGACTGCGCTCCTGCGCGCTGGTCCTACGCTGGCGCTCTTGGTCTGACCGTGACCGCGTGCGATCCTCCAAGGATGACCGCGCCCCACACCCGCGTTCACAGACCACATCATGCGCTGCATCATTTCCGCATTTCATGCGAACCAGCGGGCCGAACCGGCCGTCGGCCAGAACCTGATTGATTACGAGGGCCTCTAGGTGATACGAAAGGAAATCTCGAGTGCTGAGGCTCGAGATTCGAGTTCAAGTCCGCACCACTGGGTGCGAGCTGGAACATCCTGTGTTGTTGGGTCGCCTCCTCGTTGGGGCGACCTGTCCAGAGCGGGTGGCGCTGGACGGTGCGGTTCGGGGTGCGTGGTGTTCCTCGAGTCGACTCTGGTATCGCACAGCTCGGGTTCGGTCGCCGGACCTGGGACCCGGTAGCCAGAAGTAGGTCGCCCGAACGCTATTCGATTGATAAACCAATCCCCGGTTCACCACTGGCCTGGCTCGGCCCGGTCACCTTGGCTGGACTGGATGGGTGCGAAGGCAACCGGCGGTCGACCAGACGTTGAAGGGTTGAAGCGATGAGCGAGAACAACTCCAAGGGCAGCGACAAGAGAAAGCAGAGTCTGTACTTTCCTGAAGCGATGCTTCAGGAGATCAAGGATGAGGCCGCTCGCCTCGACCGGTCGCTGTCCTGGATTGTCCAGCGGGCTTGGAAGCTCGCGCGCACGGAGATCAAGAAGATCCCGAGCGTGAATGACATCGGTGACGACGACGCTGGCAGCGAATGATCGCAGCTGACCCTGCCGTCCTCCGAATCGCCTGAGGTTTGGCGGCGCGGTGGTGGTTGCAGTCGCGCGACCGACCTATCGCCGCGTAGCGGAGAACTGAGGACTGCGCTTGCTGGACCCCAGCAGGCTGCGGAATGCTGTGAGCGCGATGGAAGAGGCGTTTGCGTTAGCCGAGGACGGGACGCGGCTCTACGTGCGTCAGCGTCGAGGAGAGTCGGACACGACCGTCGTGCTCTGCGACGGCATCGTGTGCGATGGGTTCATCTACAAGTACTTGTGGGACGATATCGCGCATCCGTTTTCGGTCGCGCATTGGCACTACCGCGGGCATGGGCGCAGTGCGCTTCCCAAGGATCCGGAGCGCATTTCGGTAGCGGACTTCGCAGCTGATCTGGGTGCGGTCCGGCAGCACCTTGGAGATCCCCCTGTCGTCTTGGTGGGGCACTCGTACGGCGCCCAAGTGTGTCTGGAGGCGTATCGACAGCGCCCAGAAGGCGTCAAGGCCTTGGTGCTCATGTGCGGTACGTTTGGGCGCGTCACCCACACCTTCAAGGGCAGCGATCTGCTCGCGTCGGTGTTGCCCAAGCTGATCGACTTCGTCGTCGATCACCCCAAGCTCGCGCGCGCACTTTGGTCACGGGTGCCGCCTCGCGTAGCTCTGCGGGTCGCGGTGATGACTGGAGAAATCGATGGGAGCGCGATTCGCGTCGAGGACATCGAGCCGTACTTCGCCCACGTAGCACACGTCGACTTTCCGATGTTCCTCCGCATGCTCCAGCTCGCGGGCGAACACTCGGCGGAGGACCTCTTGCCCGACGTGCACGCACCAACGCTAGTG
>JBFXBK010000449.1:0-7166 GCA_050183255.1 Polyangiaceae bacterium
GTGCGCTTTCCAGACAGCACCGATCGCTACGTCCCCAGCGCCGATCGCCTGCTCGCCTCCGCCGCCAAGGTTGCTGGCTCACGCTGCGTGGGCGTGATCCTCACCGGCATGGGAGATGACGGCGTCGAAGGCGCCAAGGCGATTCGCGCCGCCGGCGGTCGCGTGATCGCCGAGAGCGAGGAGACCGCTGTCGTGTACGGCATGCCTGGCTCGGCGGTGCGCGCAGGCGTGGTGAACGAAGTGATGCCGCTACCTGCGATTGCCGACTGGCTCGCGGAGCTTGGCGGCTGAACCGTTGGCGTGCTGCTGATTGGCAGCAGTTCGAATAAATCGCCACCTTCTGGCGTTCCCCCTCCACGACTCCGTGGGCGCAGAACCAAGCCGTCGCTCGTGCGTAGAGCTATCGGGGCCGTGTCTGCCGAGCGGCCCAATGATCGCTGAGCTGCCGCGTCAGAAGGGACGGAGGGATCATGCAGGTTTACGGATTGCGTCGAGTGAGCACCGCAAGGCTTCTACCGACTAGGGCACCGGCGCTCGCGTTGACGTTGGCGTTGAGCACGGTGCTCGGGGGCTGCGCCGGGGGGTCGCCGGTCGCGAAGGCACCTGACGCGTCTCCCCCCGAGCAGCCGGCGCCCTCGAGCCAACCTGCAGTGCCGCTCACGGTGCTCCCGCACCCGGCGCTCTCCCAGGTGGGGTCGGCGTCGAACATCGCGGACGTTGCCGAGCACGTCACGCCCAGTGTCGTGAACATCAGCGCCACCAAGCTTGGGCGCAAGGTGGACTACGAGGGCACACCGTTTGGGGATCCGTTCTTCAAGCGCTTCTTTCCGGAGGGTGAGCCGCCGCGGCGGCACAACCAGTACGGCCTTGGCTCCGGCGTGATCGTCTCGGATCCGGCGACGCCTGGACAGAAGTTCGTGCTCACGAACCATCACGTCATCGCCGACGCGGATCGCATCCTGGTGCGCACCGCTTCGGGAGAGCGAGTGAAGGCGCGTCTGCTCGGCAGCGACCCCCAGAGCGATCTGGCGGTGCTCAGGCTCGAGGGAGACACCAGCGCGCTCCAGGCGTTGAACTTCGGCGACTCGGCGCGCCTGCGCTTGGGTGATATCGTCCTTGCCGTGGGGAACCCATTCGGAGTGGGACAGACGGTGACCATGGGTATCGTCTCTGCCAAGGGACGCTCCAACATGGGCATCGTCGACTACGAGGACTTCATCCAGACCGACGCCGCGATCAACCCGGGCAACTCCGGCGGGGCGCTGATCGACATGGAGGGCAACCTGGTCGGCATCAACACCGCGATCCTGGGCAATGGCGGCAGCGTCGGAATAGGTTTCGCCATTCCGAGCGCCATGGCCTCGAAGATCATGCACAGCCTGATCGAATACGGGGAGGTGCGCCGGGGCTGGCTCGGGGTCGTCATTCAAGATCTCGACGCGGAGCTCGGGCAGGCGCTGGGAGTCTCTGCGACCCACGGTGTCGTGGTTTCCGACATGGAAAAGAGCGGTCCCGGAGCCAGGGCGGGCCTCACGCAAGGCGACGTGATCCTGAGCGTGAACGGCACGCCGGTGGAGTCTACCGGTGAGCTACGCAACGCCATCGCGGCGGCGGGCTCGGGCAGCAGCGTCAAACTCGGAGTACTACGAGGCAAGCAACAGCTGAGCGTGGACGTGACGCTCGGCGAAGCAAAGACCAAGGGCCCACGGGAGAAATCTCCGCGCGCGGCGCCGTCTTCATCCTGGGGCGGCGTGAAGGTGGATGAGCTGACGCCCGAGCTGAGGAGCCGCCTGCACCTGCCGGACAGCGTGCCCGGCGGTGTGATCGTGAAATCGGTGGAAGGCGGGAGTACCGCAGAACTCTCAGGGATCCAGCGTGGGGACATCGTGACCAGCGTGGACAAGCGCGCGGTCAAATCCGTAGCGGATTTCGAGCAGGCGCTTGCCAAGCACAAGTCCGGTACCAAGGCGCTGCTGCTCGTGTATCGCGGTGGCCGAGCGATGTACATGCTGCTCGAAGTGGGTAGGAAGTAGTACAAAAGGCAGACGCCCAGTTCCTCGGGGAACCAGGCGTGCCTGCGTTGCCGGTGGACGCTCAGGCCTTGGGGCCGACCATGTCCTCCGGGCGCACCCACTTGTCGAAGTCTTCTTCCGTGAGGAAGCCAAGCTTGACCGCGGCGGCCTTGAGGGTGGTGCCCTCTTTGTGCGCCGTCTTCGCGATCTTGGCGGCCTTGTCGTAGCCGATGTGCGGGTTCAGCGCCGTCACGAGCATCAGCGAGTTGCCGACGTGCTCCTCGATGCGCTCGCGGTTCGGCTCGATACCGACGGCGCAGTTCTCGCGGAAGCTGTCGCAGCCATCGGCGATCAAGCGGCAGCTCATCAGGAAGTTGTGAGCGATCACCGGCTTGAACACATTGAGTTCGAAGTTGCCGCTCTGGCCGCCGATGTTGATCGCGACGTCGTTACCCATGATCTGCGCGCACAGCATCGTCATCGCCTCACACTGGGTGGGGTTGACCTTGCCCGGCATGATGGAGCTACCTGGCTCGTTCTCGGGGATCAGGATCTCTCCGATGCCGGAGCGCGGGCCCGAAGCCAGCCAGCGCACGTCGTTGGCGATCTTGGTGAGGCTCGCCGCGAGGGTCTTCAGTGCGCCATGGGCGAACACCAGCGCGTCGTTCGCCGCAAGCGACTCGAACTTGTTCGGCGCGGTGACGATCGGGTGCCCCGTCAGCTCGCTGAGCTTCGCGGCGACGCGGGTTGCGTACTCCGGGTGCGCGTTCAGTCCTGTGCCGACCGCTGTGCCGCCGAGGGCCAGTTCACACAGGTGGGGCACGCTGCTCTCCAGGTGCTTGATGCCGTGGTCGAGCTGAGCCACCCAACCGCTGATCTCCTGACCCAAGGTGAGGGGAGTCGCGTCTTGCAGGTGCGTGCGGCCGATCTTGACCACGTCGTTGAACGCCGCAGATTTTTCCGCGAGGCAATCACGCAGGCGCTTGAGAGATGGTAGGACGTGGTTTCGCACTGCCTCGGTTGCGGCGACGGCCATCGCCGACGGAAACACATCGTTCGAGGACTGCCCGCGGTTCACGTGGTCATTCGGGTGGATCAGGCGCTCCATCCCGCGCTGCCCGCCGAGGATCTCGCTGCCTCGGTTCGCCAGCACCTCGTTCATGTTCATGTTCGACTGGGTCCCGCTGCCGGTCTGCCACACCACGAGGGGAAACTCCCCGTCGTGCTTGCCGGCGATGACTTCCTCGGCAGCGCTGACGATGGCGCCCGCGAGCTTCGCGTCCACGCTGCCCAAGTCTTGGTTCACCAGCGCGGCGGCTTTCTTCACCTGAGCCAGCGCTCGCACCAGCTCCATCGGCATGCGCTCGCCGGAGATCTTGAAGTTGGTCAAACTGCGCTGCGTCTGCGCGCCCCAGAGCTTGTCTGCGGGTACTTCGACGTCGCCCATCGTGTCTTTTTCGATGCGTACGGTCATGGCGGCGGGAGCATGCCCCAAGCGCCCGGGCTACCCAACCCGATCCGTCAACTTCGGCGTCCGACGTACGTTCTGCTGGAAGCGCTGCACGCGGGTTTGGGGGGGAGGCGCACCAGGTGCCGGTTCGCGTTCCGGCGCACGGCCCGCAGCCCCTACTGAACGCATTGCGGCCCCTGCCAGAATTGTTGCGGTGGGATCAAGAACTTGGAGTTCCGCGGCGCTCGTTTGACCCATTCGTCTGAGACCGTTACGACTGGTCGTGATGCGCGCCGTTCACGACACCACTGCGTTCAAAATCTCTGCCTCCGGAATGGCGGCGTTGGGTGTTCGCGCCTCACGCCTTCGCCGGCGGAGCCTCACCGGGCTCATCGGCCTGCTCTGCGGCTTGCTCGTAAGTGAAGCGTGGGCCGCCGAGGACAAGCAAGCGGATGCGCCGGCCAGGAGCGATGCCGCAAAGGATGACGGCAAAGGCAAGGCTGCGCCGAAGAGCGACGCCAAGTCGGACAAGTCGGGCAAGGCGGAAGCGAAACCCGACCCAAAGGCGGAGCCTGATGGGAAAGAACCGGGGCCTGGCGCGGGCGCTGGTCAGCGCCGCATCGAGCCCGACGCAAAGGTAGACCCCAAGCCAGACGCGAAGGACGCCAAACCAGAGGCCAAGGATGCGCCGAAGCCCGAAGCGGATCGCGCCGCCAAGACGCACCAGCGCGGCCCCGCGCCGCGTAAGCCAAACCCCAAGTTGCCCGATGACGAACCTCACTCCGAGGCGAACCCAGCGGTGCGCCGCGCGATCGCGGAAGGGCCCGTCGATGACGAAGAGGCGGAGATCGACGACGAGCAGATCCGCGCTTTGGTCGATGCCGATCGCGTGTTGTTTCCGCGGCCACTCGTCGGCGCGACCCCTGGCTGGACCTGGGGGCTGCCGCAAAAGACCGCTCCACGCAGCGGCGGAAGCGGGCTACCCCCTCAGGCCGGTCTGACCACGCCGAAGAAGGACGAGGGCAGCAAGCGCGCAGCGTGGCTGAGGCAGCTCAGCATGCCGAACTTCGATGTGCGTCTCGACCCGCGAGTCGTGAAGTACCTCGAGTTCTACAAGACCAATCCCCGGGGCCAAGCCATCGCCCGCGTGTGGGCCAAGAAGAGCGGCCGCTTCGCGCCGGCCATCCAGGCCGAGCTGGCGAAAGCCGGTCTCCCCACGGATTTGGTGTGGCTCTCCCTGATTGAGAGCGGACACAACCCGACCATCTACTCGAGCGCTGGCGCGGCCGGCCTCTGGCAGTTCATTCCTGATTCCGGACGGATCTACGGATTGACGGTCGACCGCTGGGTTGATGAGCGGCTGGACCCGCAGCGCGCCACCGACGCGGCGATCAAGTACCTGTCAGATCTCCACACGCGCTTCGGCAACTGGGAGCTTGCGATGGCGGCCTACAACATGGGCCACGGCGGGCTCTCCCGCGCCATCCGCAAGTACAACACCAACGACTACTGGGAGCTGTCCCGTTACGAAGCGGGTATCCCTTGGGAGACCACGCTCTACGTCCCCAAGATCGCCGCCATCGCCATCGTGATGAACAACAAGCGCGTCTTCGGCTTGGAGGACGTGAAGCCGGATCCGGCGGAGAGCTTCGATACCGTCAGCGTGCCCGCCGGAGTGAGCCTCGACCAAGTCGCGGCGGCGACCGGCATCACCAAGCAGCGCGTTGAAGAGCTGAACCCACACTACCTGGCGGGTCGCGTCCCGCCGCCCGGCGATGAGAAGGCGCCTGCGAGCTGGCGGCTGCGTGTTCCGCGGGGAGAAGGTGTGCGGGCACGCCAGGGCCTGGCGAAGATTGCCAAGATCGACTCGAAGCTCGAACCCTACGTGGTGCGCTTCGGCGACACCGTCGAGACCATCGCCGCGGAGCATCCGGGCAGCGAGTATTCATTGCGCAAGACCAATGCGATCGGGCGCAATGAACGCCTGGAGGCGGGGACGGTGCTGCTGGTGCAAAAAGGCGCCGCTCCCCCCCAACCGAAGGGCGATCCCGATGTCGCGGTCGTGCCCCCGCGGCCGTTCAACTACAAGGGCCGAAAGCGGGTGTTCTACCGCACCTTGCCTTCAGATAGCGTGGAGGCCGTCGCTTCGCATTTTGAGGTGACCCGCGCGGAGGTCATCGCTTGGAATGGCCTCGACACCAGCGCCCGCCTGTTGAGCGGCATGGTGCTGCAGCTCTTCGTGAAGCCCGCGTTCGACCTCGGGCGCGTGCGGTTGGTGGACGCTCCGAAGATCCTGGTCGCCGGTAGCGAGGAGTTCTTCGAACACTTCGAGGCAAAGAACGGTCGCAAGCGCATCCGCGTGACGGTGCGGGCAGGGGACTCCCTGTGGAAAATTGCGAAGCGCTACGGGATGAGCGTCGGCATGATGGAGCGCATCAACCGCATCTCCCGCAACAAGCAGCTGCAGGTTGGGGACACGCTGATCGTTTACGCCAAGGCGGTAGACAAGGTGACTGACGACAAAGAAGAGGGCGACGCCAAGCGCGAGGCACTGCCCGAGGTAAAGCCGCCGGAGCCCGACAGCTTGCCGGGTGGCGCCAAGGGCACACCGAGCGCCGACAAATAGCCGCGGCCGCGCCTTGCGCAGTCCCCCGGCGCGGTGCTTGTATGTGCCCGAAGTGCCCGGCGTTCTCGACCCTTACTTCAGCCCTCCGGCTAGTCTTCCGTTCCCGGCGGGGGAGAGTCCCTTTCGCCAGAAGGGGAGCGCCTGGCTCGGCGACCTGGATTACCTTGCGGAAGTGGTGCCCGGGGGGATCCCGGCGCTGCTCGCAAGTCTGGACCCAGCGCTGAAGGCTTTCGTGGCGTCGCCGTTTCGCGCCTCCGACTGGTACGACGTGTTCCCAAACCCCTTGATGATGCTCGCGGCGGCCCGCCTGCGCCGCGTGTCCTTCATCGAGCACCAGAAGGACGTTGGCCGGTGGCACGCCAAGCGAGGTTTCGGCGGTATCTACCGCGCGCTCTTGCGCTTCGTCTCCAATCAAAACGTCGCGCTCTGGGGGCCGCGGATCAGCGCGCTGTACCACGAGTTCGGGCGCTTCGAGACACAGGTCGCCGGCCCCAATGAGGTGCGCGGTGTGCGCCGTGGGGTTCCGCGCGGATTAGTGCAATGGCTCAGTGTCACGAGCGCCGCCTTCAGCGAGGAGGCGCTCTGCCTGGCTGGTGCGCGCGCCTCGAAGGTGGAGTTCACCGCCGTGACTGAAGTCGGCAATCAAGCGGGCCAAGCGATGTTCGACCTGGACGTCGTGATCACCTGGACCTGACGTCCTAGCGCTTGCCTTTGCTCGTGCTTGGCTCCTCGATGGGGTTGCCCTGGTCGTCGAGGTGGATCTCTTCGTCCTCCTCGTCGAGGTCCTCGACGTCGCCACCCGACTTCGACTTCCGCTCGGGTTCGACGTCGGGCTGAATGCCGGGCTTCGGCTTGAGGCGGAAGGTACCACTGCCTTCCGGGGGCTCGCTCGGGGCTTCCTTCTCTGAGTCGAACTGGTACGTCAGCCCGATGCCGAGCACCAACGCGCTGGCTTCGTAGTGACCGGCGTTGATGTAGTTCTTGCGATCCGGTGGATTCGCTCTCAGCGGCAGCACCTGGGCGATGCGCGCCTCGTCCACATCGACGTCCACCGGGGAGCCAAAAGATCGGAAGAGCA
>JBFXBK010000450.1:0-7155 GCA_050183255.1 Polyangiaceae bacterium
CAAGCGCTACTACCAGGCGTGGGACACCGCGACCACGCCTTATCTCGACAGTCTGCTCAAGAACCCGCTGCTGCTGGAGCCCGTTGCCGGATGCTTGGGTGCGGCCACGAAGCTCAAGCGCGCGGCAGACAGCCTCAGCGCCGGGCTATGGTCCGGCATGGGTCTGCCGACGCGCCGCGATCAGGAGCGGACGTTGCACGTGCTGCATCAGCTGGAGAGCCGCTTGATCGATTTGGAAGAGCGCCTGGAAGATCTCCAAGGCGCCGATCTCGCTCCCCGCGAGTGAGGTCTTGAGAGCCCGCGCCTCCCGCGCGCCGTTTCTGGGGGAACCATGGACGTTACGCCATACCTGAAAGTCGAAAACGCTGGACTGATTTTGCTCGAGGCTGCCGCGCGCCACGGCGACTTGCCGCGCTTCATGCTGCCGACGTCCGAGTTGCCTCGAGGAAACAATCACAGCGGCTTCGCTCCACTGAGCTGGCTCGAACACGCGAGGCAGGTCGCCGCGGTATGGCGCCTGTTGAGCGACTTCGGACTCCAGGGCGGTGAGCGCGCCGCGGTGTTCGGGCATAACCGCGTGGAGTGGATGGCCGCAGCGCTAGGCACTCAAGCCGCGGGCGGCGTGTGCGTCCCGATTTATCCGGCGTCGACCGGACCCCAGGCGGCCTACATAGTGAACCACAGCGACGCGCGCGTCGTGTTCGTCGACTCCGTGGAGCTGCTCGGAAGGCTGCTCGACCACGCAGGGCAGCTGACTGCCGTCGAACGGGTGCAGCTCATCGACCCCGACCTCAGCCTCACCGTGGTGGGCGACCTGCTCGCTTCGCGGCTCGAGCACGCGAGCGCTCGCGCGCTGCTGGAGCGCACCGCGCCTTGGAGTGAGCTGGTTTCTGCCATGGGTGAGGCGGAAGTGGAGCTCGCGACCAAGAGCGCCGCGAGCGTACCCGTCGGTGCGCCGGGCATGATGCTCTACACCAGCGGCACCACAGGGCACCCGAAGGGCGTGCCGCTGACCCACGAAAACCTGGGCATCAACTGGCGTGACTGGTTCGTCAGCAACGCCCCTAGGCTGCCTGAAGACGGCGTAGACCTGCTGTGGCTGCCGATGAGCCATATTTTCGGCTACGGCGAGACCATCATCGGCAACCGTCTGGGCTTCCTGAGTTACCTCACGGATCCAAAGACGGTGCTCGACTTGATGCCGCGTATTCGACCTAGCGTGTTCATGAGTGTCCCGGTGTACTGGGAGCGTCTCGCGTCGGCGGTGATCGACCTGCCAGACGAAGCGTCCCGTGCCAAGCGGCTGCAGGAGGTGACCGGTGGTCGGCTTCAGTTCTGCCTGTCTGGTGGCGCCGGCTTGAAGCGCCAGGTGAAAGAGCAGTTTCTCTCCGCGGGGATCCTGATCATCGAAGGCTATGGGTTGACCGAGTGCTCCCCGACGCTGACCCTCAACCGGCCTGACGACTTCGACTTCGAGAGCGTTGGCAAGCCGTTGCCTTCCGTTGAGCTCAAGCTGGACGAAGATGGAGAGATCTTGGCGAAGGGCCCGAGCATCTTCCGCGGCTACCACAAGAACCCTGAAGCCACCGCGGAGGCGTTCAACTCCCAGGGTTGGTTCAAGACCGGAGATCTGGGGCGCTTCACCGATCGCGGCTTCTTGCAGATCATCGGACGCAAGAAGGAGATCTTGGTCACTGCTGGCGGGAAGAACGTTGCCCCGGGGAACATTGAGAAGCTCTTCGCCGATGACCCCCTCATCGAGCACGCGGTCGCCTATGGTGACGCAAAGAAGTACATCGTGCTCGGGGTGTGGCCGAATCGAGCGGAGCTCGAAGAGCGCAGCAAGAGCAGCGGTCGGACCGCTGAAGAGCTGATTCAGTCGCGCATCGACGCCGCGAACCACGACCTTGCGCGCTTCGAGCAGATCAAGCGCTTCAAGCTCATGCACCCGAGCCTGAGCGTGGACGACGGCATGCTCACCACGACCCTGAAGCTGCGCCGCAAGGCTGTCTACGAGCGGTTCCGCGCTGCGTTCGAAGGCCTGTATGACTAAGCCAGCCAACGATCTGGGAGAAGCCGAGCTCCAGCGCGCGGAGTGGGCGGAGCTGATCGAGCTCCTCAGAAAGCCCCGAAGCGTCGTAGGGCAGACGCCTGCTCGGGTCGTGCACAGGGAAAACAAGCTCCGCGTGCTGCGCTACACGCCGCGGCCGGAAGGCATCAGTCACAAGACACCGATCGTGATCGTGCCGAGCCTGATCAATCGCAACTACGTGCTCGACTTGCTGCCAGGTAAGAGCTTCGTGGAGTTCCTGGTGGAGCAGGGCCACGACGTCTACATGATCGACTGGGGCACGCCCAGCGCCGAAGATCGCCACCTCGACTTCGAGGTCTACTGCGACCGCTACATATCCCGGGCGATCCGCGCCGCCCGTCGTCACTCTGGCGCCCAGCGCGTGCACCTCCTGGGTTATTGCCTCGGGGGAACGCTGACGAGCATCTATGCAGCGGCGTACCCCGAGCGCGTCGCCACGTTGACCGCCCTCGCCGCGCCCATTGACTTTCACGATGGCGGGCTGCTATCCGCGTGGACATTGACCAAGACGTTTGACCTGCCAAATCTGGTCAAGGCCTTCGCCAATGTGCCGTGGCCCCTGATGCAAGCGTCGTTTCACATGCTGCGGCCCACACTGGCTGTCAGCAAGCTCATCACCTTGATCGACCGCAGGGCGGACGCTGAGTTTCTGCGGGGATTCTTCGCGACGGAAATTTGGGGAAACGACAACGTGTCGTTTCCAGGGGCCTGCTACCAGCGCTACATCCAGGAGCTCTACCGTGAGAACCGCCTGGTGCGCGGCGAGTTCGTACTGAGCGGCCGAGCCGCGCGTCTCGAAACCATCAGCTGCCCCACGTTGGTGATCACCTTTCGCGACGATCACATCGTGCCTTGGCGGGGCGCCGCGCGCTTGCACGAGCTGATCGCGAGCCGCGACAAGGACATCCTGCAGCTGCCGGGCGGCCACGTCGGTGCGGTCGTGTCACGCCGTGCGCGCGATGGACTGTGGAAGCAAATGAGCGACTTCTGGGCGAATCGTGAGGACCGTTCAGTCGCGGCGCCGCCGGCACAGCCAGAGCGCCGCGAGCAGACCAACTAGGCCAACGCGCCTCGAGTCATTGCCGCGGGGCAGTAACTGTCCCGGGAGTGCGCAACTGCAACCGCCGGTCTCACCTGGCGGTTTCGCGCCACCGCCGCCGGTGCTCGAGCTGCCACCTGCAGTCCCTCCGCTACTTGCGGCTCCGGCACCACCTGCGGCTCCGCCACCGCCTGCGGCTCCCGAACTCCCGCCTGCTGGGCCGCTCCCGCCGCTGTTCGATGCGCCGCCGCTGCTCGATGCGCCGCCGCTGCTCGATGCGCCGCCGCCGCCGACGCTGCCGAGGCCCCAGAAGCTCGCCATGGATCGCGCCGCGCATACGTCGTAGTCGATGGCCCAAGTCCCGGTTGCGCCGCACCCTGTCTCGGGATCGACGAAGCTGCCGTGGGGGGCGTTTGCGATGCGTACTGTCTCCACCTGCAGGTCGCCGGAGCTGTCGCTGTAGCCGTCGCGCTGGATCGCACCGACGGTCTCTGACTCGTCCGGCGTCTGATCGATGGCGTGGACGTTCGTCCACTGCTCCATCAGCTCCCGCTGGTTGTTGGGATTCACCACCGTGTCGGAGCCACCAGCCCAAATGGTTACGCGCGGAAACGAGCCAGCGTAACCTGGTAATGCGCTGCGCACCAGATCGCCTTGCTGCTGCGGTGTCTTGTCGATGCCAGGCGACAGACAGCTCGCGACTTGAGTCAGGCTGGTGGAGCAATCGTAGGGAATACCCGCGATGATTCCGCCACCGGCGAAGACATCTGGCCAAGTGGCGAGCATCAGCGCCGTCTGGGCGCCGCCCGCGGACAAGCCCATGATGTAGACGCGCGAAGCATCGATGGCGAAGTCCGCCTGCATGCGCTGCACCATCTCGACGATGGACTGATTCTCACCCTTCCCGCGCTCCAGGTTGGAGCGGTCGCCGAACTCGCCGTACCAGTTGAAGCAACGGGCGCCGTTGTTGGCCACCGTTTGCTCAGGATACACCACGAAGAAGCCGAGCTCGTCCGCCAGGGGCTCCCAGCCAACACGGCGATAGTCAGCGGCTGATTGGGCGCAGCCGTGCAGCGCGAGCACCAGCGGGGCGGATCCCGAGGGAAGCGGACTCGGCACGTAGCGATACATGTTGAGCGCGCCGGGGTTTGAACCAAAGTTTTGTATTGGTTCGAACGTCCCGGCTCCCTCGAAAGCGAGGCGCGTCTGCCCTTGCACTTCTTGATCGGGGAGAGGAGCGCCGCAGCTCACCAGCGCCAAGCCGAGGACGACGCCGAGCCGTGTTACCGTACGGTTACTTGGAGGCGTGAGCTTCGCGAGGCGCATGTTGGGCACTGACTATGCGCCGACGCTGGAACAGCAGGCCCAAAGCCAAACCCAAGATAGCAAGAGATCCGCCCCGAGACCCGTGATTGCCGGCAACGGATGCTTCGCATGCGCCAGACGCGCTGGTATCCGGCGGACTCGCGTCGCTGCCACCGCTTGCGTTCGTGGTCCCGCCTTGCCCAGAACCGGAACCTCCGGAGGATGGGCTACCGCTGCAGTCGCACGGTCCGAGGCCGATGCCGCTCGGACTGCAGATCTGCACGCCCGTGAGGCCACCGCTGCAGGCGCAGGCCAGCTGCTGACCCGGAATGCAAGCGGTGTTTCCGCTGCCGCCAGAGCTCGAACTCCCACCGCTGGCCGACGAGCCACCGCTCGAAGACGAGCCACCGCTCGAGGACGAACCGCCGCTCGAGGACGAACCGCCGCTCGCAGAAGAGCCACCGCTCGCAGAAGAGCCACCGCTGGCCGACGAACCGCCGCTCGCAGAGGAGCCGCCGCTACCGCCGTTCCCCGAGGAAGCAGTGATCCCCCAGAACTCCGCCATGCGGCGCGCCGCGCAGATCCCTTCGTCCAGCATGTAGGTGCTGGTCGAACCGCAGTTGCTGCCGGGGTCCACGAAGGTGCCGTGGCCTGCTCCCGGGATTTCGTAGAGTTCGATCTGGGGGTTGCCGCTGCCGTCCTTGAAGACCTTGTGAGTGGCGCCATCGACCACGTCTTCGCCGTCGGCCGTGGTGTCGATGCCCATCACATTGCTCCACTGCTCGAGCAGCTCGCTAGCGTTCATCGGCTTGACCAGCGTGTCGCCGGTGCCGTGCCAGATGCTCAAGCGCGGGTACGCGCCGCCGTAGCCGGGGAACGCCTGACGAACCAGGTCGCCGTGGGTCATCGGCGTCTTGTTGATGCCTGGGGAGAGACAGGTGGAGACTTGGAATGTGCTGGTCGTGCAGTGATAGGGGATGCCCGCGATGATCCCGGCGCCCGCGAATACATCGGGCCAAGTTGCCATCATCACCGAGGTCTGTGCGCCGCCGCCGGAGTGACCCATGACGAAGACGCGGCCTGAGTCGATGTCGAAGTCCGCCTCCATCTTGAGCACCATCTCGACGATGGACTCGTTCTCACCCTTGCCGCGCTGCAAGTTGTCGGTGACGCCGTACTCACCCGCCCAGTTGAAGCAGCGCAGGGCGTTGTTTGCCGTTTGCTGTTCCGGGTACACGACGTAGAAGCCGTTCTCGTCAGCGACCTCTTCGAAGCCCGCGCTGCGATAGGTCGCTGCGTCCTGTGAACACGCGTGCATCGCGACGACCAGCGGCGCGCCAGGACCGGGCGCCGGATTCGGGACGTAGCGATACATCTTGAGCCCACCGGGGTTGGAGCCGAACCCCGTCACCTCTTGGTAGCTGCCCGCGCCGAGCGCTTCGCTCGACTCCCCGAGCGGTTCGTCGTCTCCTTCGCTCCAGCGTTCGTTTGCGGCGCCACAACCCGTTGCGAGCAGAGCCAACCCCGCGCTCAAAGGGCGCAACGAACGGCGCACGCGCGCCCCAGGAATCTGTCCCCGATGCATGTCGATCCTCCCCAATGCCCGCCGCTGTGGCGCCGAAACAGGCTTCGGCTGTTGCGGTGCAATGTTCAGCTGAAAGCGCCCAACCTCGCTGAATACTCGGGTACCCTACAACCATTGGGCGCCGAAACCAAGTTGAAATGTTGCGGTGCCGCAAAGAGTTGTTGCACATTCGAAGGGGCTGCTCGCCCCGCTCGGTTCGGTCAGCGCCGTGACCTGCTCAGCGCACTGATCTAGTCAGCGCCGGGGTCACCGGGGAGCTCCTCAGTGGGCTCTTCCGGAGCTGGCTCCTTGGGCTCACTGTCAGGCTCGGCGGCAGCTGGTGGCGGTGCGGGAGGCGGCGCGGGAGGCGGAGCTTCCGGTTCAACTGCAGGGGCGGCTGGAGGCACCGCTGAGACCTCACGCGTTCCCGCGGGGAAATTGGCTTTGAGGAATTCCAGCGCCGCCCGGTTGAACTCGTCGTGGCAATCGAGCTGCAGCGAGTGGCCGCAGCCGGATAGCGTGACCAACTTGGAGCCCGCGATGTTGGCGTGCCCGTACTCCATGATGTCCACGGTGTTCCCGCCATGCAGGAACGGATTCGGGATCAGGCGGTCGCGATCCCCGTGGACGATCAACGTCGGCACGTGGATGCGCTTGAGGTTCGAGCGCACGAACTCATTGTCCAACAGTCCGTGGACGCTCTTCACGTTGGCGTAGGCATAGGCCTTGAACTGCGAGTTCTTGACCGCACGCACGCGTTCCTCGATCAGCCACTCATACGCGGACTCCCAACGGTAGAAGTTGCCGTAGCGGATGCTGCCCCAGATCGCCTCTTCGTCAGCCGCCAGGATCAGCTTGCTGCTGAAGACGTTTCGGAACCACTGCTTCTCCTTGGGGGAGAAGGACTCGAAGCCAGCGGGGCTGACCAAGACGAGGCCACCCAGATCCTCCGGGAATTGAATGGCGTAGCTGAGTGCGGTCTGGCCGCCCATCGAGTGCCCCATGAGGATCGGGTGCTGGAGGCCTTTGGCCTTCACCAGCTCGTGCACGACCTGAGACATCGCCTCCATCGTGTACGGGAACGTCGCCGGCTTATCGCTCTTGCCGTAGCCGAGCATGTCGAGGGCGATGACGTGGTACCCCGCCTTCGCGACC
>JBFXBK010000451.1:0-7152 GCA_050183255.1 Polyangiaceae bacterium
TGGCTACCTCACGGAAACACGAGTTCTTGCGGCTGCTCGTCTATTGCTTGCCCCTGATGTTTCTCGTCGCCGGCTGCCCTCAGCTGGCGAGCGATGACTTCGAGGTCGTCGACCCCGTAGGCAATGGCGGCGTTGGCGGGAGCGACAACGACGCCAGCGCTGGCAGTGGCGGTACTGCGGCGGGCGGGACGGCTGGCGCGAGCGGCGCTGGTGGAACGACTGACGCTGGCACGGACGCGGCGACCTGCGCCGGCTGCAGTCAGGATGATTGCTGCGACGGACAGTGCGTGAATCGCGAGTCGTCCACGCGGCACTGCGGCGTGTGCGGCAACGGTTGCCCCGGGACGACGTGCTCCGGCGGCACCTGCACCAGCAACTGCGCTCAGGGCTTCCTCGACTGCGACCAGAACATCGTCAACGGCTGCGAAGTCAACGCGGCGATGGACCCGATGCACTGCGGCAACTGCGACATCGCTTGCCCTCTGGACTCAACGTGTGTTTCCGGCGTCTGCATGTGCCCCACCGGTGCGCTGGACTGCGATGGCGAGCCGAGCAACGGCTGCGAGACGTCCAGCGACTCCGATCCGTTGAACTGCGGCGGCTGTGGCCGCGCCTGCGGGCCAAACCAAGTCTGCCAGAGCGCTGCGTGCACTTGCGCTGACGGCTACGACAACTGCGACGGCACGATGGACAACGGCTGCGAAGCCGATCTGTCTGCGCCCGCGACCTGCGGCAGTTGCGCCAACGACTGCGGTGTTCACGCCACGTGCGCTGGCAGCAGCTGTGGCTGCCAAGCTGGTTTTCAGGATTGTGATGGCACCACTGGCTGCGAGGTCGAGCTCAACGACGCCGCGCACTGCGGAAATTGCTCCACCCAGTGCAGCGGCGGAACGGTGTGTGATGGCACCAGCTGCGTCTCGAGCTGCACCAGCGGCACGCTCTGCAATCAGTCGTGCGTCGACACGAACACCAGCCCTTCGCACTGCGGCGGCTGCAATCAGGCGGTAGGAGCGAATCAGCACTGCGAAGCTGGGCAGCCGAAGTGCGACGTCGGCTGGGCCGACTGCAACGGACAGCCGGGCGACGGCTGTGAAGTGAACACGACCAACGACGCCGGTCACTGCGGCGACTGCTCGACGGTGTGCAAGCCCGGTGCTCAGTGCACGGCGTCGTCCTGCGGCTGCGCGCCCTCGACTCCCAAGGACTGCGGGTCCGAGTGTCGCCAGTGTTGTGGCGCTTCCGACTGCAGCGATGGCGATCCGTGCACCGAGAACGTGTGCAATGCCCAAGGCACGTGCGATTTCTCTAGCGGCTGCACCAGCGGGACCATGTGCTGCTCCGGCAGTGGCTGCTTCCAGTGCTGTGACAGTTCGCAGTGTGGCTCGGGTCAGACGTGCAGCGGTGGGCAGTGCGTGAACGGCTGCACGTCCCCGCAGACGCTGTGCGGCGGCAGCTGCGTCAACACGCAGACTGACGCCAACAACTGTGGCGGTTGTGGGGTTGCGTGCGGAAACGGACGCAGCTGTAGCTCCGGTCAGTGCACGCCGCGCTGGGTCACGCTGGCTGCTGCGCCCGGTGGCTTCGTTGCTCGCACGAATCCGGCCTACACGGTGATCAACGGCACCCAGGTGTTCATCTGGGGCGGGAGCAGCGGACAAACGGCGCTGGCCACAGGCGCGATCTACGACGTGGCGACCAACGCCTGGACGAGTGTCGCCCAAGACGCGAACACGCCCTCGGCGCGCGAAGGTGCCGTCGCGGTGTGGACGGGCAGTCAGGTCGTCGTGTGGGGCGGCTTCGATCGGAGCGCGGATACCGTGTTCGGAGATGGCGCGTCCTACGATCCAGTGTCGAACTCATGGAGCACAATCGCCGCTCCCGGCGGGCTGCTAACGGCGCGCCGCGATGCCTACGCAGTCTGGACGGGCACTCGCATGTTGATCTGGGGTGGCCTGGACAAGTCGACGACCAAGCAGAAGGGCGCCGCTCGCTACGAGCCGTCTAGCGATACCTGGTTGGCTGTTTCTACTGGCGGCGACCCGCCAGAGAAGGTCGACTGGACCTGGGCGTGGACCGGCGGCTTGCTCTACCTGGCTGGCGGGGGGGACAAGCATCTCTACTCCTACACGCCCGATAGCTGGGCCGACCTCGACGATGCCTCGCGGAAGCGACAAGGAGCGTTTGGCGGCTGGACCGGCGCCGAGTTCCTGTTCTGGGGCGGTCGGGATGGGGGCAACGTCCTCAACTCGGGTGAACGCTACAGCCCCTCGAGCAAGTGGGGCGACATGGCGACGAGCGGTGCGCCGAGCGCCCGCTGGGCGCCTCACCGAGAGACCGGTTGGTCCGCGCGCATCCGCAACGGCGAGCTGATCTTCCTGGGCGGGCGGCCGAGCGTGGGCGCCAGCGGCTTTGAGACCAACGGCGCGGTCTACAACGCGTTCACCAACGCCTGGACGGCGGTCCCGAGCTGGCCCTCGGGGCACGCTCACAGCTTTGGTGTTGGCGCGCTCGCTGGCGGCGAGTTCGTGCTCTGGGGTGGTGGCAGCCAGGCTGGAGGCAGCAGCCCCGTTGCTACCGGCGAGCGCTATTTGCCGTAAATCCAGCGTGCCCTAGGCGGCTTGCGCTTTGTCCTTGAGGAACGTTCGCTCATTCGCGTACGTAAAAGCCCGAAGTATGCAACGGAAGTCTTTTTCCTCACGGTTTTGGCTAGTTTTTCCCCTTGGCATGGCGCTGCTGGGCAGCGCCGCGGGCTGTAGCGATAGCGATGGTGGCAGCGGCAGTGGAACTGCCGGTCTCTGCACGAGCTACTGCAATCGCGCGAACGACTGTGGCGCCCTCGGATCGACCACCATGGCGGACTGCCAGTCGACCTGTAACACCCAGGCTCCCCAGTGCACGCCCACCAGCACCGCCTACCAGGCGTGTGACAGCGCGCTCAAGGCGCAAGACTGTTCAACCGTCGGGAGTTCAGTACCCCAGGAGTGCGCTGAATCGACGCTCTGCCAGGGCGCAGTCAATGGCGGCAACGGCGGAAGCGGCAACGGCGGCAACGGCGGAAGCGGGAACGGTGGCAACGGCGGCAACGGCGGGAGCGGCGGCGGTGCTGCTTGCGACGGCTACTGCGCGAAGTTCGTGGAGTGCGGCTTCATCCAGGCGAGTGACCAAGCTGGCTGCGTCACGGGCTGTGAGCAGGCCAACGTGCCGGTTGGCTGCGACTTCGACGCCTGCACCAGCGGCGTCGCCGCGCTGTCTTGCAGCGACCTCACGTCTGGCAGCTACCCAGCGGCCTGCGATGCCTGCGGCAGCGGTGGTTGAGTTGTGAGTCCTGCGGCCCGCCGGTTCGCCTGGCGGGCCTCACGGCTCGTAGCCGTGGACTCCAAACCTACCGCTCGCCGTGTCGAGGGCCGAGAAGCTGAACCGGCCCTCCTGACACGAGCCACTGTTCAGGAAGACGCGCGGCCCTTCCTCGAACACCTGCGCGCGGTGCGTGTGCCCGGTAACTATGATATCCGCGCGGTAATTTTTCGCGACGTCGAGGGCCCAGCGGCGAAAGCGCTGGTCGTTGCCGGCGTTGTTTTCCGTCAGGCGTTCGATGCCGCGGAAGGCGCGATACAACGGGTCCAGGCTCGCACGGCGGATCCAGCCGCCGAGCCACACCCCGAGCTCACTCAGCCAGCGCGCCTTGCTGATCAAGAGATCGTGATGGTGCCCATGGGTGAACACGACCCGAGCGTCCCCAGAGTCGATCAGCAGGCGATCCGGCGCTCCGTCCACAGTGCCCGCGATCAGATCGTGGTTGCCGTGGACGTACTGATACTTGGGGCCCTCAAAGCGCCGCGCGATGCCGCGATGCGCGTCCCGCGCCGCTCGCAATCCGCCGACCCAGTCGCCGTGGCTCTTCGAGGTGAGCGTCTCCCAGATGTCCCCCAGCAACACGACGCGCTCGAAGTTATCCTCGAGGAAACGCAAGAAGCGCAAGAACTGGTGCTCATCGTGACCAAACCAGTCGCAGGCGTCGCCTGCGCCGAGGTGGAGGTCACTGATGACTGCGATCTTCATGAGGGGAAAGGGAGCCAACAAAGACGAGCCGCGGATGCCGAGCGCGCTGTCGATGCACGTACCGACAACCTACGAATCAAACACTAATATGACCTACGGCCGCTCCCTGCGCTTGCTGAAGGTCGCTCGCGTACCGAAGTCTTGGAGGATGTTGTGGGAGTAAGCGGCGCGCCCTCACCCCCCAAGAAAACTCGTGGGTGGCTGGGGTTAGAACCATCTGGTGCCCAGCGAACGAAGCCGCAAGCCTCATGACATGGATGTCAGGGGGATTGCACACGAACGGCGTCAGGCGGCGTCGACAACCGGTTTGACCAGTACTGCGTCGCTCTTCGAAGGCTATTTCACGCCGAGTTGCTCGATCAAGAAGGCGTAGGTGTCTGCGCGGCGCTCCACCAGCTTCTCCACCATGTCGCCGCCACCGTGACCGGCGTTCGTCTCCATGCGGAATAGCACGGGCACGTTGGCAGACTCTTGCGCCCACTGGATTTCCGCGGTGAACTTGCGGGCGTGCATCGGATCGACGCGATCGTCACTGTCCGCGCTGAGCATCAAGAGGGCCGGGTAGGCGGTGCCTTGCTTGACGTGGTGATACGGCGAGTACGCGTAGAGCGCCTTGAACTGCGCCGCATCGTCGGCGGAGCCGTACTCTTCGATCCACGTCTTGCCAGAGCCGAAGAGGTGATAACGCACCATGTCGAGGAGGGGCACACCACACACCACGGCCTTGTAGAGATCGGGACGCTGGGTCATCGCGGCACCCACCAAGAGGCCGCCGTTGCTGCCCCCGGAGATCGCCAAGCGCTCGGACTTGGTGTAGCCCGCCTTCACCAGGTACTCCGCGGCGCCGATGAAATCGTCGAAGACGTTTTGCTTCTTCAAGAGCATGCCCGCGCGATGCCACTCTTCACCGTACTCGCCGCCGCCGCGTAGGTTGGGCACCGCGTAGCCAGCGCCCTTCTCGAGCCAGGCGAAGAGGGAAGCCTCGAAGTCTGGTGTCTCGCTGATGTTGAAGCCGCCGTAGCCCGAGAGCAGGAACGGCGTCGAGCCGTCGAGCTTCGTGTCCTTCTTCAGCACGATGAACATGCTGATTTTCGTGCCGTCCTTCGACGGATACCAGACCTGCTTCACCTCGTAGTTCTTCGCATCGACCGGCACCTCGAGCTCGAAGTACGGCTTGCTCTTGCCTGACTTCACGCTGACCTCGAAGGTGGTGTACGGCGTCGTGAAGGAGGAGAAGGTGTAGTACGCCTCGTCTTCATCGGGGTTGCCCTTCAGGTTCGAAGAGCTGCCGATGCCGGGGAGCTCGATGGTGCGTACGAGCTTGCCTGACAAGTCGTGCAGCCGAAGCTCCGTGCTGGCGTTCTTCAGGTAGCTCAGGGCGAGCTTGCCGCCGACGATGTTGAAGCTCTCGAGCACTGCGTCGGACTGCTCCGGGACGATTTCCTTCCAGTCCTCAAGGTCTGGCTTCGCCGGGTCGACGACCAGGATGCGACCCTTGGGGCCCTTGTACTCGGTCTGGATGTAGAACTTGTTTTTCCACGCGTAAACATCGAACTTCGCGTCGATGCCGACGACCAGCGGCTTGAACTCGTCGTCTTTCTTCTTCAGGTCCTTGTAGAAGACGTCCCGGCTGTTCCAGCCGTGGCTCTCGTAGATGAACAGCCAGCGGCCGTCTCGCGATACATCGCCGTGGAGGAAGCGCTTGGGGTCGTTGGTGCGCTCGTAAATCAGCGCGTCGTCTTCCGGCTTGCCTCCGAGCTTGTGATAGCGGAGCTCAGCGTAGCCAGGCAGCTCTGCCGCGGGGATCTTTGGATCCGTGGGGAGCTTGACGTAGTAGAAGCCTTTGTTGTCGGGGCTCCAGGAAGGATAGGCGTATTTGGCGCCGTCGATGACCTCGTCCTCGCGCTCTTTACCGCTCACCACGTCCATGATGTGGAGCGACGCTTGGTCCGCGTTGTTCTTGCTGAGGGAGTAGACGATGGTCTTGCCGTCGTACGAGGGCTCCACCAGCTTGAGGGCGATGCTGCCGTCGTCGCTCATCGTGTTCGGGTCGAGCAGCACCTTCGGGTCTGCGGTCTTGGACGCGCGCCAGTACCAGACGGTCTTTTCCTTGTCCTTGTGGCGCCTCGCGAAGAAGTAGTGCTTGCCGCGGTGTGTCGGCGCGCCAACGAAGTCGATGTAGCTCAGGTCCTTGAGCCGCGTGGTGAGCGCGTCGCGCCCTGGCAGCTTCGCCAGGTACGCCTTGGTGAAATCCGCGTACTCCTTCATCCAGGCCTGGGTCTCCGCCGACTTTTCGTCTTCCAGCCAGCGGTAGGGGTCGGCGACCTGCACGCCATGCAGGGTGTCGACGACGTCGTCGCGCTTGGCTAGCGGGGGACCAAAGTGGGGCTTCTCTGCGGGTTCGATCATGGCGCTCGCGGTGGTCGAGGGACTGGGGGCGGGTGCAATCTTGGGCTCGGAGGGGCCGCCGCAAGCGGTCAAGAGCGGCAAGCCGATGCCGACCAAGAGACCCAGCCGTGGACGAGTGAACCTGCGAGAGCCGCGGGCGAAAGCGCGGAAGTGACCTGCCATGGCTCGGTCATACCCCATCGCGTGGAGTGCCGGAACCGTTCGCCGTGGCGGTTGTGCCGAGCACCCTATCAAGGCCATGCTCGGGCGTATGTTTCGCAAGGGGATCTGGGTCCTGACCGCCGCGGCTTGTCTCTCGCTTGCGTCGTCGTCTGCGGCAGGTGATGCGGAGGGCGGTTCCTGGGTGCGCAGAGCTCCCATCACCGCTCAAGTCAACGGGCATCGTTTCCACCACGTCGAGGTACGCGGCAACGGCTGCCAGGTCATCTACACGCTGCGTTTCAACGCGCCCCCGGACCTCTACAAGAGCCCGAACGCGAGCGCGAGCTACTTTCGTTTCCGTGGAGATATCGAACTCGAAGGTGGTCTGAAGGTGGACACCGGTCCGTTCTTCAATCGCAAGCCCGGCGCTCGCAAGTACACCGGCGCTTTCGACACCAGCGAGGCTGGCTGCTGGTCGAAGTCGATCAAGGGGCTACGCCGCGTGGACATCGACGGCTGCCGCGGCAAGGGCTGCACGCTGAA
>JBFXBK010000452.1:0-7150 GCA_050183255.1 Polyangiaceae bacterium
AGCGTTGAGCGGCACGTTCATGTCGCCCACCGTCACCATGTTCAAGAAGCCCGGGGGCGGGTGGGGGTTTCCCCACGGATCTAGCATGGTCTTCAGGCCAGCATAGGGCACGTAGTTGCCCGGATCTCCGGGGTCGACTGCGGCCGCGGCGAGGGTCATGAAGCGCCGCATCTCTGGGGTTTGGCGAATGTAGCCGAACCCTTCCACCGGCGCGCGCAGGTCCGACCCCGCGGGGAAATAGCGATTCTGGAACTTGGTGCAGCCCCTGGCGGAAGTACAGACCACGTACGAGTTGGTCGGATCCTTCGCGTCCTGGGGGATCAGGCCCTTACCCCATTCGTAGAAGCCCTGGAGCAGGTGCGCGTCGGGCGTGAGGTTACAGCCGCCGTCAGGCGCGTAGGTGTCGACGACGTCCGGCTGGTCGTAGACCGAGACGTACAGTCGGTCCCCGACGCTAGTCGGGATGCCGACACGGAAACGGCCGCTGCCGAGTCCCTGGTCATCGTCTCCGGCGACGCGCCCGCAGCGCACCTCGCCGTTGCTGATGTTCTGAACCCGTACGGTGCCGCCCTGGAGCAAGCCGGCATCGTCCAGGCAGCCAAACTCGAGTTCCCGATCGTCGTTCACGTCAACGACCACGAAGCGCAGGGAGATCTGCCCCGGATCACAGGCGGTGACGGGGTTGCCTTCTTTATCCGTGGGGATTTCTTCGGGGGGGACACCGACGATGATGGGACCGAAGTTGCGCAGGTAGACGCCTTCGAAGACGCCGCCTTGGAAGGTGCGTGCACCAACGTCCAAGAGGCCAGCCGCACCGGCTACCGGCGCGGCGCTCACCACGTCGGGATCCAGCGTCGCGAGGAAGGGCACGAGGAAGCCGCCCAGGCTCTGGCCCCAGGCGTGGTATTTCACCTTACCGCCGACGTCGGGGATGCCATCGCCATCGAAGTCACCAGCGAGGTTCGGCCTACCGTCTTGGTCGTAGTCGGCGGTGCTCATCCGCTCGCCGTCGAAGGTCTTGAAAATACGGAAGAGCTGCAGCAAGTCGATGGCGCTTTGGCGCACCACATCCCGCGTGTGGAAGATGTAGCTCGTCCAGTAGTCGCCGCCGGAGTTGTTCAGCGGGTCGCCGTCGCCGTCCAGATCGCGCGCGCGCCCCGCGAGCAGCGCGTCAGTCAAAGGCGCCGCGCAGGAACCTCGGAGCAACGTGCGAGCGAGCGTCTGGGTGTTCTGATCGAACTCGAGCCCGTGGAACACCGCGTTCACGCCGACGCTGGCGATGCCCTGCTTGGCCAGCGAACCAGCGAACCCGAGGTGCTCGATGTCTGAGCTGGTGTAGCCGTGGCCGTAGTAGGCCACAGGGAAGGGCTGGTGGTGCTCCGGGGTCGCCTTCGGAATCGTGATGAAGAACTGGACGGTGTCGCTCTGCACCTCGCCATCACCCGAACGGTAGTCGAGGTTGAAGGAGGCTGCTGCGTCGGTGCCCTTTGGCCCGCCGTGGATGAAGAACGGCGACTTGAAGCTGCCGATGACGGCGTGGCTGACGTGGCTCCAGCTGTCGACCAGCTCGTCCGCCGACGCGCCGCCGATCCCGAACTGCCCAGCCAACGTGCGCAGGAGCCCTGCGTTCTTGTCGAAGTCGAGGATGTACGCCTCTTGCAGGCGCCCTTGACAGCTGGGGTACTCGGGGTCGTCGTACCAGTTTGCGGGCTCCGCTTGGCCATCAGCGATCTGCACCGAGTCCACCGGACCGGTGATCCGCATCAGGTCAATATCCGCGGGGAACTGCTTGTTGAGATAGGCGAACGGACCAGTTCCGTACAAACCGTCACGGATCAGGCGCAAATCTTCGACCACGGGCTGCGTGGTGAAGCTCCAGGTGAACGCGACGTGCTCGAGACCCGTGCCGCCGATGCTGCCGTAGTAGCTCGCTAGGCTCGGATCTTCTAGATGGTGTTGGAGGCGCTCCGTGGCCTCCTCCTGCGAGGGGTGATAGACGAAGTCGAAGGGCGACTTTACGACGTTTCCGTCAGGATCACGCACGCGGTCTGTGACCACCACCGCGTACTCCGTCTTCTCCTCTAGCGGGATCAACGGGCGCATGATCAACGTATCGGTCTCGCGTTCGTACCAGGTGAGAATATTATCCGCGAGGCAACGATCGCGGTCGACTTCGCTCACCTGACCGAGCACGACCTGTGCCTGATTGGCGCAGGCGGTGGGGTCGACCACATTCGGTCGATCGAGCACGCCGTCAAAGTCTGTGTCCCACGCGGGGTTGTAGATGGCCTTGCCAAACGGGGTGCCATCTTCCGTGCGGCTCGGGTCGAACAAGCCGGTTCGGGGGTCCACCGTTTCGTCGGCGGACTCGAAGAGCAGGTAGCCCTCCTGGCGCCGGGTGTCGTTTCGCCAGTACTTTTGCTTCTCTTTGATGACGTACTGGAAGTCGCCTTCGCCCATATCGAGGGCGACGGGGACGCCGGTCTTCAGGTTCACCAGGTAGATGGCGTCGTCGGAGAACTCGAAGTCATCGCCGGTCTGGCGACTCTGGATGTTGCCAAGATCGATCGCCGGGCGCGGGTCGTTGGGATCCCGCTTGTCGAACGCCACGGTGACGCCAGCGAACGTGCCCCAGCCCTCGAGCTGATCGAATTTCTCGCGCGCTGTCTCTTCGATCTCGGTCGGCGCGATGATGCTCGCGTTGATGCGTAGGCCCGTGCGGCTCGTGGGATCCGGCCACATTGCCACGTCGTTGGGCATCGGGATCTCGGGCAAGGGCTTGTGGTACAGGTTGAAGCGTACCTCCGGGCCGTTTCCGTCGGGAGTCCGCCTGAGCCCTTCGGGGATCTCGTCGACGGTGCAACCCACGCTACCGAGCGCGACGAGTAGTGGCAGCAACCCAGCGAGACGCTGCGAGCTCTGCCAGGGTTGGGGGGGAGTAGAATCGTGCCTCATCGTGCTCTCCAGCTCAGGCATCAGAACTGCAACCCCATACGTCCGACGCCAATGTACTGCGTGCCGAGGGAGTTACCCTGGGCATCTTCGAAGGCTTTGCCAGGGAAGAACACGCCGCCCTGCGCCCCAAGCTCGAGGTTGATGCCGTAGTTTAGCGCCCAGCGGTACTGGATTCCCGCGTCTAGCTCGAGACCCAGGTCCCGACTCTTGGCGTCACCCCCGTCGTAGTTTACGAACCGCCCTTGGGTGGTGACGGCGACTGGATCGACGAAGTCCGCGGTGGCTTGCGCGAGTACCAGCCCCGCCTTCAAATCGAGCTGACGCACCGGACGAAACACGACGGTCGGGTACAGATACGTCGCACCGAACACTCCGCCGTCGCTCGGCAGAAGTTCGCTGCCCGGCGCGGGGCGTTGCGTCAGCCCTGAGTCCTCTGCGATGACCGCCGCTCGAGCGGTTTTCCATGCGAGAACTTCGTCGAACAGGATGAGCCCGACGTTGTGGTTGCTCTCGAAGGTGAAGCGCCTCGAAGTGCCGTCGTTTGGGTTCGCGTCTCCGCTCGCCCACCCATACTCCATCTCCATCACCCAACGGCCGTAGCGCTCCTCACCATTGCCCTCGGTGAGCACCGCCCCCAGCTGAAGTGCCCCGCCGAAGGCTCGAATTTGCTCACGCTCGTTGGCTCGCACCTCCTGGCGAGTGCGCAGCTGATCGGTGGAGCCGAGCAGGTAGGCCAGCTCGAAGCCGCCGAACACGTGACCAATCTCGCCCGGAAGCTTGGCGTTGAAGCTGCCCGCGGTGTCGAGCGCAACCACTTCGAGGTGCTCGTCGAACTCGAGTCCCGGCAGCGATTCCGCCTTGCGCGACTGATTGCGGTAGACAGCGTAAAGGCCGATCTGATTCGCGGGCTTCTCGGGATCTGGAGGGCGGCTGTCGGTTGAATAGGTCAGCGCGAGCACACCTTGCCAGGCGTACTCGTCGTCGGTCAGGTCTGCCGTGCGGTCCTTGAACACCAAGTCGCCAGCCGCGGCGACCACCACCTTGGAGTCTTTTCCGCCAGGCTTAGTGGCAAAGAGCACGCGCTCGACGATCGAGCCGCCGCGATAGTCGCCAAATAGGCTCTCGTGGTTGCCGTCGTTGGCGACCAAGCCGAGGCCCCAGTGCGACGGCTGCTGTCCGACACGGAACACTCCGACGGGGCTATTCCAAGTCAAGTACAACCAGCGTGGGGCCACCTTTACCGGGAAGCGCTCATCGTACGGCTCCTCGGCGCTGCCCACTTCCTGGGTCTCCTGGCCGGCGATGAATCCTCGCGGAACGTCGATTTGCCCAACTAGCTCCAGATCGTCGCGGAACAAGAAGCGCGGCGTCAGGCGCAGCCAGTGTTCGACTCGGACCGTCTGCCCTAGGGAGTCTGGCCCGCCTGGGCGCGCCTTGAGCGGAAGGTCGCTGAGACCGGTGACGCGAAACTGATATTCCCCGCGGATTTGTCCGGTCGCCACGTCGGGATCCGGTCGCAGGAAAGGCGCACGCGCACTCTCGAGCACGAAACGGCTGCGGAAGTCCTTGCCAGCTACGGCGTCTGAGGGCGGTGGGGGAGGAGGCGGTTTGGGGCGTGCCGCGGGCACCGAATCAGCGGAGGGCGACTCGGTGTCGGCGACTGCCGTTTCGGGTGCCTCCGCTTCCGCCGCGTCCGCTGTGCGATCGCCTGGCTTCGGTTGATCCGGATCGACCTCAGGGGACTCCGCGTCAGCGGCTGGCGGGTCGCTAGGTTTGTCTTCGGTTGCTGGCTCGTCAGCGGCGGCTGCCGGTGGATCGGCCGGCTGAGCCTGCGCTTGACTAGAGAACGTGACTACCCCGAGGAGCGCCCCCAGGAGCCACCAGCGCGGTGACATTCCTGATTGCGATGCTCGGCGAATCGCGCTCCACGAGCGCGAAGCCTTTGAAACTCCATAACCCACTGGCGGCCGAGGATAGTGACGGGGTGAACTTGCGAGCAAGGAGATCCTGGTCGAGGTTCACGATGCGCGCACTGGAGCAGCCCGGCGGGCTGCGGTTTGGTATAGCGTCGCGCCGTGAGCCAATCGCAGCCTACTCAGTCGCCGAATGCGGTTTCTTTGGGTACGACCCTCGATATCCAGCAGCTCTCACAGGTCGCTCGCGGTGCCCCGCTTTTAGCTTTGGAGTCCGCTGCTCGGGACCGGATGCTCGCTTCAAGAGCCGCGGTCGATCGGATCATCGCGCTGGGAGACGAAGCGCCCCACGTGTATGGCGTCAACACGGGTTTCGGTTTCTTGGCGGAGACTCGGATTTCTAGCGCTCAGGTACGAGAGCTCCAGCGGAACCTGGTTCGCAGCCACTCTACGGGTGTGGGAGCCGACTTACCCCTGGAGGTCGTGCGCGGGATGATGTTGCTCCGCGCTCAGACGCTAGCCGTCGGGCACTCCGGCGTCCGAGTGGAAGTGCTCGAGGCGTTGCTCGACCTGCTTCGGAAGGGGGTCACGCCTCGGGTTCCGAGTCAGGGCTCTGTCGGGGCGTCGGGCGATCTCGCGCCGCTAGCGCACTTGGCGCTGGTGCTCATCGGCGAGGGGGAGGCCTATTGGCAGGGTGAGCGTGTGGCGAGCGGCGTCGCACTGAGCGCTGCCGGGCTCGCGCCGATCGAGCTCCAGGCGAAGGAGGGCCTCGCTCTGATCAACGGCACTCAGTACATGACCGCCTGGGGCGCGCTGAGCCTAGTGGACGCCGAGCGTCTGGCGCGGGCCGCCGACATCGCCGGAGCGTTGAGCCTCGAGGCGTTGAAGGGCAGTGAGCGGCCTTTCGAGGCTCGTTTGATGGCGCTTCGCCCGCACCCAGGTCAGGCAACTGTGGCCGGAAATCTCCGGCGACTGTTGGCGGATAGTCAAATCATGGTGAGCCACGCCCACTGCGGGAAGGTGCAGGACCCCTACTCGCTTCGCTGCATGCCTCAGGTTCACGGCGCCAGCCGCGACGCGCTGGATTGGGCGAAAGGTGTGATCGAGCGCGAGATGAACAGCGCGACGGACAACCCTAGCGTCTTCGTTGCGGAGGATGGCTCAGCGGAGATCGTGAGTGGTGGCAACTTCCATGGTCAACCCGTGGCGTTCGCGCTGGATCTGGCGGCGATGTCCCTGGCTGAGCTCGGAAACATCAGTGAGCGGCGGGTGGAGCAGCTGGTGAATCCCGCCCTTTCGAGTGGCCTCACCCCCTTCCTCGCAAAGAACAGCGGATTGCACTCAGGCTTCATGATCGCTCAAGTGGCCAGTGCGTCCCTGGTCAGCGAGAACAAAGTGCTGACGCATCCTTCGAGCGTGGACTCGATCCCGTCGAGCGCAGGCAAAGAGGACCACGTGAGCATGGGTAGCATCGGCGCTCGCAAGCTCAGCATGGTGGTCGAGAACGTTCGGCGCTGTCTGGCGATCGAGCTGTTGACCGCCGCGGCAGGCTTGGACCAGCGTGCGCCACTGAGTCCTGGACTGGGGGTGCAGAGAGCCTACGATCTAATCCGTGCGGAAGTGACACCGCTGGAAGAGGACCGCGTGCTCTACCCCGACATCGAGCGGGTCAGTGAGTTGATCCGGACGGGCGCGCTCGACGACGCCCTGCGAGACTTTGAGCTTGTGTGAGATGAGCAAAGCGCAGCCCAAGACCAATGCCGCCCGCGCGCTCGAGCGCCTCAAGATCTCATTTCGCTGCGTGGCTTACGAGGTGGACGAGAGCGATCTGTCAGCGCCCACGGTGGCTCGCAAGGTGGGGATGGAGCCGAGGACCGTGTTCAAGACGTTGCTCCTGCGGGTCGAGCCGCTAGGGAAGCAAGCGAGCGGCGAGGTCATGGCGGTGATCCCCGGGGACGCCGAGCTCGACCTGAAAGCGGCCGCGAAGCTCTGCGGCGCCAAGCGCGCTCAGCTGGTTGCGCTGAAGGAAGTGCAGCCCTTGACCGGCTACATTCGCGGGGGGGTCACTGCGCTCGCCGCCAAGAAGCGCTTTCCCGTGTTGCTCGACGAGTCCGCGCTGGAGCACCAGGAAATCGCCGTCAGCGCGGGCATGCGGGGCCTGCAGCTGGTGCTCAAGCCTCAGGACTACCAGCGCGTCGTCGATGCTGTGCTGGGACAGTTGACCCACAGCGAGTGAGGCTCGCTCAGCGACAGGCCAGGGACGCGGAGGTGATGGTCGTGCA
>JBFXBK010000453.1:0-7132 GCA_050183255.1 Polyangiaceae bacterium
GCGTGCTCTGCGCGCGCTCTTCAACGAAGAGCTGGGCGCCGTGCTGCAGATCCGCAAGAGCGATGCCTTGGCCGTGGACGAAGTCTTCGAGCGCCACGGCCTTGGCGATGTGTGTCACGCCTTGGGTCAGCCAACGGCTGTCGGCAGCCTGAGCTTCAAGCTCGCTGGGAAGGTGCTGTTCAGCGCGCCGCGCCACGCGCTCCGGCGCATCTGGTCGGAGACCAGCAGTCGCATGCAGCAGCTGCGGGACAACGCGCATGTGGTCAAGTCGGAGCTCGAACTGGTGAGCGCCGAGGTGCCAGCGCCGCTCACCGCTACGCTCAGCTTCGATCCGCTCGAGGACGTCGCGCGCGCTGCCGTTTCTGCGAGCAGCGAGCGGCCCAGGGTGGCCATCCTGCGGGAGCAAGGCGTGAATGGCCAGGTGGAGATGGCGGCGGCCTTCGTGCGCGCCGGTTTCCGTGCGGTAGATGTGCACATGAGCGACGTGCTCGCCGGCAAGGTCGACTTCGATAGCTTCCGTGGGCTCGCGGTGTGTGGCGGCTTCTCCTATGGGGACGTGCTCGGCGCGGGTGAGGGTTGGGCCAAGAGCATCCTGTTCAACGCAGGCGCGCGCGAAGGCTTCACGCGCTTCTTCAAGCGGGAAGACACCTTCACCCTGGGCGTGTGCAACGGCTGTCAGATGCTCAGCAACTTGCGGGGCATCATCCCAGGAGCAGCGCACTTCCCCCGTTTCGTGAAGAACCTGGGCGAGCAGTTCGAGGCGCGCTTGAGCCTGGTGCGGGTGGAAGAGTCGCCGTCCGTGTTGCTCCGAGGCATGGCTGGCAGTCGCATCCCGATCGCCGTGGCCCATGGTGAAGGGCGGGTCGAAGTCACGGATGAAGCAGCGCTCCAGTCCCTGGACAGCTCGGGGCTCGTCGGGCTGCGCTTCTGCGCGCCGAGCGGCGATCAAGCAGCGCTGTATCCTCAAAACCCCAACGGATCACCCCGCGGGATCACGGGGCTCTGCAGTCGTGACGGCCGCGTGACGCTGATGATGCCGCATCCAGAGCGAGTGTTTCGCAGCGTGCAGCTGTCTTGGCGGCCCCGAGAGTGGGACGCCGACGTGAGCCCGTGGCTGCGGCTCTTCCGCAATGCCCGCGCCTTCGTGGGTTGATCCTCACCCCCAATAATTCCGCGGAAATGCTCGAAGTTGCTTGGCGCAAGGGGGGCGTCGAAAAAAAGTGAACGGCGGCGTGTAACCAGCCCTGGGGGGCCTCCGTATCGACGCATCCATGAACCGGGAGCAGCCAGCGCTGTGCGGCTCCGGTTTTGGGTTGGAGTGTTTCGCGCCTGCGGGCGCGGCTTGGATCATGCGTCTCCCGGACGCGACGTTGAACGCGCCGAGGCGCGGGGGCACCCTGCTGGGTGCTTGAGGAGGTTTTGAATCATGAATGCAAAGACCGTCACCATCGCCACCAGTGTCGCCGCCCTGTTACTAGCAGCCGGCTGCACCAACTCGGACGACGAGAGCTCCGGGAGCAGTTCCGACACGATCAAGTGCGATGGTGCCAATGATTGCAAGGGCCTGTCGGAGTGCGCTAGCGCCGATGGCAAGAGCTCATGTCAGGGCCAGAACGAGTGCAAGGGCCAGGGCTACATCAGCCTGACCCCTGAAGCGTGCAAGCAGGCGGGCGGCACGCCCCGCACGGAAACAACAGCAAACGTGAAGTGCCAGGGCATCAACGAGTGCAAGGGCCAGAGCTCCTGCGAAGGCGCGGATCACACCTGCGCTGGCATGAACGAGTGCGCGGGCCAAGGTTTCCTCGAGGTCCCCACGGAGGGTGACTGCACCGCCGCTGGCGGCACTGTCATCTGAGAGCAAGTTAAGTCCTCCTGGGGAGCGGCTCGGTCACATCTCGTTGTGATCGGGTCGCTCAACTTGGTTTCTGGAGACTAATGACTTCGATCCCCCAGCACGGCGTTGGACTCCGCACCAAGCACTACCCTGACGTGCTGCAGAGCGGCCTGTCCCTCGGGCTGATCGAGGCCATCACCGAGAACTTCATCGATCGCGGCGGGCGTCCTCGCAAGGTCATCGAGCGAGTGCGTCAGGACTCGCCCATCGCGTTCCATGGTGTGTCGCTGTCCATCGGCGGCACCGCGCCGCTCGATCGCGAGTTCCTGCAGCGCCTGCGCGCGCTGGCCGCGGATCTCGAGGCGAGCTGGCTGAGTGACCACCTGTGCTTTGGTCGCGTCGGGAAGCACTACGGTCACGACCTGTGGCCGTTGCCGTTCACCGAGGAGTCGCTCAAGCACATTGCCGCGCGGATTCGAGAGGCGCAGGACATCCTGGGTCAGCAGATCTTGCTGGAGAACGTCTCGAGCTACGTGGAGTATGCCGAGAGCACCCTCACGGAGTGGGAGTTCCTGGCGGCGCTGGTGCGAGAGAGCGGCTGTGCGTTGCTGCTCGACGTGAACAACGTCTTCGTCAGCGCCTTCAACCACGGCTTCTCTGCTGAAGAGTACATCCAAGGCATCCCCCAGGGTTCGGTGCGCCAACTGCACCTGGCAGGTCACCTCGACAAGGGCGATTTCCTGCTGGATAATCACGGCTCTCAGGTGCCGGACGGCGTTTGGCAGCTGTACCGCCAGGTGGTGCGCCGCTTTGGTGCGGTGCCCTGCATCATCGAGTGGGACGAGAATGTCCCCGATTTGCCGCGTCTGCTGGAGGAGAGCGCCACCGCCGCGCGCATCGAAGCCGAGGAGCTCCCGCACTTCGCTGGGAGCGCTGTCGATAGCGCCTCCTCCGCCTCCGAGTTCGGGGGGGAGGTGCAGCGCACAGAACCTGCACCCGCCGCCGCCGACTCCAAGACCGCCAGCCTGCAGCAGCTGTTCTGGCGCTCGGTGCGTTACGACCCAGCACCGCCGGAAGTCGACCAGGAGTTCCTGGATCGCGGTGCGCTGAGCGGGCGTGACCGCATGGCGGTGTACCGCAACATGTACTGGTTCCGTCAGGTGGACGCACTGTTCGACAGCTTTCCAAGGCTGGTGCGCGCGCTGGGTACGGAGCACTTCACGAAGCTCATCACGCGCTACATCAGCGCCTATCCCTCAGAGCACTTCGCCCTCGAGTACCTCGGCCGCTGCCTGCCGCAGAAGATCCGTGAGGAAATCGCCGCTGGCACAGAGCCGCGTACGAACAAGGGTCGCAGCGTCCTGAAGTCGGCGCACGCGGACGTCGCGAGCCTCGAGTGGGCGCACCTGTATGTATTTCTCGCGCTCGATCACCAGGCGCTGGACACCAGCGTGATCGACCCGACGCGTTTTGGTGACTGCAGGCTCGGCTGGGCGCCGTGTCTACAAATCGTGCAGGTGACGCAGCTTGCGCTGGATGCGTGGGACCAGCTGCGGGAGGAAGGCTCCAAGTTGCCGGTCGAGTCTCCGCTCGGACTCGACTCCGAGGCGGTGCCTGCGGAGCGTGACAGCTGTATCCGTGAGGTAGCAGTTTGGCGAAGGAATCTGTTTTCACATCACGCGGTGCTGGAAGCGGACGAAGCGCGCGCGCTCGAGCGTGCGCGCGCTGGTGCATCGCTGGCGGAAGTGTGCGACGGCTTTCAAGACGCCGATGACCCCGTCGGTCGCGCGTTTGAGGTGCTGCGCGGGTGGTTCAGTCGCGGCTGGATCGCCGCTCTGGAAGAGCTGTCAGCGGAGCGAACGGGGGCGCGGAACCTGGAGAAAGTGCTCGCTGGTTAGCTCACTTCCCGGCGCGCGAGCAGGCGCAGTCGTGCCTCCGATCTTTTGCGCGTTGGATGTAGCCAAAGCCGCTGGTTTGCGTACGGAAACCTGATGAAGCCGAGTCTCAAGATTTGCAGAGAGCCTTCCCCGGCGCTCCTCCCCCCCAAGTCCGGAACGCCCGCAGGCTCTGCATGGCGAGTTCAGCGCGTGGCGTGGCTTGGCTTCGTGAGCCTGCTTGCGATTGGCATGTTCGGCGCGGCCTGTTCGAGCCAGGACGACGGCGTGGGTTACCCGACGGGACCCACGATGCGACCCGGAGAGAACTGCCTGGCCTGTCACCAGCCAGGCTTCGGGGATCCGGCGCCGACTTGGTCAGCCGGTGGCACGATCTACGGCAGCAAGTCGGCGAAAGCCGATGAAGGCGTGAGGGGTGTCATCGTGCACATCACGGACACCAACGGCGTCAGCGCGAGCGCGAAGACGAACTCCGTCGGCAACTTCTTCTTCGACGACAAGTTGGAGCCACCCTACACCGTCTCCATCGAGTACGAGGGCGAGACCATCGAGATGCCGCTGGAGGCGCCAGCCGGATCCTGCAACGCGTGCCACAGCTGGCCCGACCCCATCTACGACGCTCCAGGTCGCATCTTCACGCCTCAGGGCCGGGGAGATTGGGAGCCGATGGACTGGGACGCGGGCGATGGCGGCGACGCGGACAGCGGGGTGGAAGCTGGAGACGGGATGGACGCTGGAGCCGAGATGGACGCCGGCCTCGGGGACGGTGGCTGAGCAAGCTCGCTGGTTGGTGATTGTTCGCGCCTGACCCGGCGAGCGGTCTAGAATACGGAAGCGGTGCTGGAGCACCGGCGCGTGGTTCGCGCACTTCCGTATGTCCGAAGATCGTCCTGGAAAGCGCCTAGCAGGCAAATACGAGCTCGTCGCGAAGATGGGTGAAGGCGGCATGGCCGTCGTGTGGCGCGGCCTGAATCACGGCAGCGAGGGCTTCGCGATGCCCGTGGCGATCAAGCGCGTCCACCCGGGCTTTCGCGGGCACTACGAGGTGCGGCAGCTGTTCATCGAGGAGGCGCGGGTGGGCGCAGGCTTGCGGCACCCGACCATCGTGCAGGTTCACGATTTCGGTGCTGACGAGGAAGGCGACCTGTTCCTCGTCACCGAGCTGGTCAATGGGTTGCACCTCGGCGAGTGGAACAAGGCCTTCAAGGCAGCGAAGAAGCTGCCTCCCTGGCAGATCGTCACAGCCATCGCGATCGAGGTGCTGGAGGCGCTGGACGCCGCGCACACCCGCCTGGACGAAAGCGGTGAGTCGGCTGCGATTTACCACCGGGATTTGACGCCAGACAACGTGCTGCTGGATCTCTCCGGCGTGGTGAAGCTGGCCGACTTTGGCATGGCGCGGGCGATGGACCGCGCCCGCATGACGCAGCCCGACATCGTGAAGGGCAAGCTCAGCTACCTGGCGCCAGAGATGGTGCGTGGCGTCGACCCCAGCGCCCAGACCGACGTGTTCGGCCTTGGCATCGTGATGTGGGAAGTGCTGAGCGGCAAGCGGCTCTTTGACGCGCCGACCGACGTCGAGGTGGTGGAGTTGCTCAAGGACGCGCGTGTGCCCATGCTCAGCATGGAGCGTCCTGAGTTGCCTCTCGCGCTCACGCAGATCGTGCACCGCGCGCTGGAGGTGGACCCCAATATGCGCTTCACCTCCGCAAGGGAGATGATGGTAGCGCTGATTTCTGCGCTGCGTATCCTCCCGGAACCTGTCGATCGTCAGATCTTGGCGCGCAGCTTCCAGGCGGCCTACGACACGGTGGTCAAGCACCGCGTGGAGCTAAATTACCGCGTGGATCCAGTGCATAAAGCCGCTGGGGGCTGATCCATGGGGTGTTCCAAGGTCTGGTGCGGTGGCGCGCTGCTCCTCACGTTGCTGTGTCCCGGCTTAGCCGAGGCGGCGGAAGTCGAGCCGCAAGCGTTCGAGGAGGAACCGGAGCGACGCCTCGAGTGGCGGTACCGGCGAGCGGATGTGTGGGAGTACTCCGCTACTGCAGCCGTTGCAGGGTTGTACGCTGCGGTAGAGTTTGGCGTGCCGGTGAAGGACGAGCCCGGTTGGACCGGTCCCAGCTTGTTCGACGACGGCGCGCGCGATGCGTTCCGCTTGAAGAGCCGCTCTGGGCGTCAACGGGCCGCGGACTGGAGCGACGCCACGACGTTGCTGACGCAGGTCCAAGTCGTGCTGGATGGCGTGCTCACGCCGGTGCTGAGCGACGACTGGAACTTCGACACCGCGTGGCAGGTGAGCTTCATCAACATTCAGGCGATGACCCTCACCGGCTTGTTCGCGCGCGCGGGTCATCGCTTCATCGGACGCGAGCGACCGAGTGTCGAAGAGTGTGAGAAGGACCCTGAGTACATCGAGGTCTGTCCGGTGGCGAAGAACTCCGGGTTTCCCGGAGGACACACCGCAGCCGCGTTCGCTGCGGCGAGCTTGGTGTGCGCCCATCACGGCGCGTTCGATTGGTACGGTTCTGAGCTCGCTGACAGCGGTAGCTGCGTCTTGGGACTTGGCGTCGCGACGGCGAGCTCCCTGCTACGCTTGTCGACGGATCGCCACTACCTGTCGGACAACATCGTCGGCGCGCTGCTCGGTGCAGGGATCGGCTACGGCTTGCCGAACTTGCTGCATTACTCCCACCCGCTGAGCGTCGCGAGCGACGATGGCCTGGCTCGCGCTGGGGTGTTGCCGCTGGTCACTGACAGCAGCTTGGGGCTGCAGGGCCTTGGTTATTTCTAGACTAGGCTGCTCAGAATACGCCGCCAGCCGCGATTCCAGAGCCTCCGCTGACCGGTGCAAAGGCGACCCACAGCGGCGTCGATTCCTCCTTTTCGCGGTGCAGGTGGGGCACCAGTAGGCCAACGCCGATGCCTGCCATGGTGCCCGCAATGACATCCGTAGGGAAATGCTTCCCGCTATAGACACGACCGTAGCCGACGAAGCCGGTCACGATCATCCCCCCCGCGAGGGTCAGGTAGCCCCGAAGTGGAGACTCTTCGCGAGCGAATGCCAGATAGGTGGCGGTCGTCGACAGCGCGGCGGTGATTGCCGCGTGCCCGGAGAAGAATGACAGCGCGTTGTCCGTCCCTGAGAGGTCCGGTGACACTCCCTGGGCGACGCGCTCATCTCGTGCTCGGTAAGCGCTCGGGCGCGGACGACGTACGGAGATCTTGGCGAGGTCTGTGACCGCCAAGGTGAGCGCGGCCGTTTCCGCGTAGATCATCCCGTCGACCAAGGCGCGGGTTGCTCCGCCCCTCAGACCGCTCTCGAGCGTCGTTCCCACCGCGTATGCCACGCTCCCTAAGGCCCCAACGTTCGAGACGATGGTAGCCGTCGTGCTCGGCTCGAGAG
>JBFXBK010000454.1:0-7131 GCA_050183255.1 Polyangiaceae bacterium
GTTTCGCGTCGCGCGAGAGGAGATCGCCCACTATGGGTTGTTCGACTACGTGTTGGTCAACGCCGACTTGGAAAAAGCCACGCTCGAGCTGACGAGTATTTTCCGCGCCGAGTGGTGTCGGCGAAGGCGGGCAGCACAGCACGCCGAGCGCTTGCTGTCTTCGGCGCGCGAGCTGCCCGAGCTCAACGGCGGCGGCGCTGCTGACTGAGCTGCGCCGCTGGCTGAGCTGCGCTGCCAGCTGAGCTGCGCTGCCGGCTGAGCTGCGCGTCAGTCCGTCGATTGATCTGGCGGGCGCCGCCATGCTAGGCCCACGACCCGTGAGCTACGTTCTTGGCGTCATTGGCGGCAGCGGCATCTACGACATCCCGGGCCTCGAGTCGGTGCGGGAACACCGTCTGTCGACACCGTTCGGTGACCCCAGCGACGCGGTGACCGAAGGCTCGCTCCGCACTGACGGAGACGAGGTCAAGCTGCTCTTCTTGCCGCGCCACGCACGCGGCCACAGCGTCTCACCGACGCATATCAACTACCGAGCGAACATCTGTGCGCTGAAGCAGCTTGGGGCCACTCACGTCGTGAGCTTGTCCGCGGTTGGCTCGATGCGTGAAGAGATCGCGCCGGGTGACGTCGTGCTGGTGGATCAGTACATCGACCTGACGAAGCAGCGCGTCTCCACCTTCTTCGATCAAGGCGTGGTCGCCCACGTCGGCTTCGCCGACCCCGTGTGCGGCTTGCTGGCGGACGCTGCCGCCGCGGGCGTGGAGTCAGCGGGGGGTAAGGTCCACCGCGGTGGAACCTACGTGTGCATGGAGGGCCCCCAGTTCTCTACCCGCGCGGAAAGTCAGCTGTATCGCAGCTGGGGTGTGAGCGTGATCGGCATGACCGCCATGCCTGAAGCCAAGCTCGCCCGAGAGGCCGAGCTGCCCTACGCCACGGTCGCGTTTGCCACCGACTACGACTGCTGGCACGAGACCGAAGAGGATGTGAGCGTCGAGGCGGTGCTCGCGGTGCTGCGCCAAAACGCCGAGCTTGCCAAAGCCAGCGTGAAGGCCTTGGCCACAAATCTCCCGGATCCGCGCCAATCCGTGGCACATGAGGCGCTCAAATTTGCGCTCATCACCAGCCGGGACCACATCACAGCCGCCGACCAGCGCCGCCTGGGCTGGCTCCTCGAGCCTTACCTCTGAACGAACCTTCGCGTTGCTCGCCCAGGCTGCACTCGATTGGTGCGGCTCGACCAGGGCGCGTCCTTGAATCGCGCCACGTCGCTGAGCACCGCACCTCACCCCCAAACCTGAGAGAAGACGAAGCATGACCCGAGATATCCAGAGCTCCGACCCCGTTTTGTTGGTCGGTTCGATGGCCTTTGACGACCTGAACTTGCCGAGCGGCGACTTCAAGGACGTGGTTGGGGGCTCTGCCACTTACGCCGCGATGGCGGTGACGCTGTTCGCTCCGGCGCAGATCGTCGCCGTCGTCGGAGACGATTTCCCCGAGGCAACACTAGAGGAGTTGCGGGAGCGCGGTGTGGACACCACGGGTGTCGAGCGCGCAAAGGGCAAGACCTTCCGCTGGGTCGGGAAGTACGCTGCAAACCTTGCGAGTCGTGAGACGCTCGACACGCAGCTCAACGTGTTCGCGGATTTCCGCCCGAAGCTCCCGGAGAGCTACACGGGCACGCCCTTCGTGTTCCTCGGCAATATCCACCCGGAGCTTCAGCTCGAGGTGTTGAGTCAGGCCAAGAGCCCCAAGTTCGTCGCGGCGGACACCATGAACTTCTGGATCTCCGGCGAGCGGAAGAGCCTCGAGAAGGTGCTCGCCAAGGTCGATGCGCTGACCATCAACGATGAGGAGCTGCGCCAGCTCGCCGAGGAGCACAATATCCGCAAGGCAGCGGCCAAGGTGCTGAAGATGGGACCGAAGACGCTGGTCGTGAAGCGCGGCGAGTACGGCGCCATGCTGTTCGACTCCACCGGGGTGTTCTTCGCTCCGGCCTTCCCCCTCGAGGACGAGGTGGATCCAACGGGCGCTGGTGACAGCTTCGCAGGGGCGCTGTTCGGCTTCCTGGCCCGGGAGAAGCGCGTCGACGCGCGCACCCTGCGCCTCGGCCTGCTGACTGCGGCCAGCGTGGCTTCCTTCAACGTTGAAGGAGTTGGCAACGCCGCCCTGGCGAAGCTGACTCGCGAGCGCCTGGCGGAGCGCCTGGCGGAGCTGACTCAGCTGGTGCGGGTCGAGTAGGCCTGCCAAGCGCGAGTCTCCCAGCGGGCGCCAAACGGCTGTTTGGTGTCCGCTTTGTTTTTCAGCCGTGTTACCCTCGCGCCGATGTTGGGACGCGTAGCTTGGGTGATGGGTGTGGCGGCGGCGCTGGGCCTGTGTGCTGGCGGCTGTGGTGGCAGTGACGACCCCGCCGGCAGCGGTGGCAGCTCGGGCAGCGGCGGAACCGCTGGTACTGGTGGCTCAGGCGGCTCGGGCGGCGGAGTTTCGGATCATCCGTGCCAGCCCAAGGAGACGAGCTGCTACGTCGCTGGCACGTCCGGCCCGGGCGCGCAGTGCATGGCTCGCCGCGACAACTCGAAGCAGGACGTGATCCAGCTGCGGGTGACCCAGCTCGAGCTGAAGGAGCCGGCGACGCTGCGTCAGCCTTTCCTTCAGAACTCGGTCATCACTCCCAAGATCACCCCGAACTCCCCCGAGTGTTTCCAGTTCGGAGACGCCCAGTTCAACATCTTGTTCTCCTGGGATACCACCACGATGAAGGTGACCCAAGGCGCTGGCGAGCCTCAGGCGCTGATCGGACCGCTGAATGACGGCGCCTGCTACGCGCAGTTCACCGACGGACCTTCTGGCGCCGAAATCAAGCCGGTGGAGACGGACTTCACCGTCGAGGGCAACGTCTACACCGCGGTGTTCCCGGACATCGCAGTGCCGATCTACCTCGAGGACTCCAAGGCGAACTACGCGCTCCTGCCGCTCCACGAGCTCGAAGTCACGGCCACCCTGAGCGACGACAAGAGCTGCGTCGGACGCTACGTCCCCGAGAACCTCGACGAGACTCAAGGCTGCTCAGCCAAAGAGGGCGAGTTCGCGTACCAGAACGCCGGCACCTACAAGGGTTACGTAACGGTCGAGGAAGCGGACACCGTGGACATCACGAGCCTCGGCTACTCCCTCTGCGTGCTGCTCAGCGGCAACGTGAAGCGCTGGCAAAACAAGCCCGCGGGCGAGACCATCGGCCGCTGCGACGGCAGCCAAGGCTTCATGGAAGAGGGCGGCTTCCCCAAGGGCAACTGGTGCGCGGGGACGAACTCCGCAGCGACCGACACCTGCGCGGACGCCTGGCTGATCGAGAGCGACTACGCCGCAGCGGGCGTGACCATCAACGGCGTCTGCGGCGGTTAGCGCCGAGTCGCCAACGCACGCTCGGCGTTTCCAGAGTTTCCGCACCAGCAATCCTGCGGACTTGGCGGCAAGTCTTTCGGCTTTTCTTGGGGGGAGGCGGCACCGCTCCCCAGGCCATCGCGAGGGCGCTCCGAGTGACCATTGGCTGCTCCGGCGCGCTGCTCGATCCAAATCGCCACGCCCGTCGTAAGCTGACCATGATGACGGGGGAACCAGCGACCGAGTCCCAGCGCTTTCGCCGGCAGCACAAGGAGCTGATGTACCTCGCAGGGGAGCTGATGAGCTTCTGCGAGCCCACCCGCGTCCGGGCGCAAGCCGCGGAGGTGCGCACGGCGCTGGTGCGCTTCACCGGCAAGCTCCGCATCCACGCGGCAATGGAAAACGACGCGGTCTACCCACGGCTCATCAACCATCCGCGAGAAGACATCCGCAAGAAGGCGCAGAGCCTCTACAACGAGGTCGGAGACCTCTACAAGCGCTTCGACCGCTATTCGAAGCAGTGGCACGACCTCGAGCGCCTCAAGAGCGAACCAGAACGCTTCCTCGAGGAAACTCAAGAGATGCTCCGCATGCTCGGCATGCGCATGCTGCGCGAGGACACCGAGCTCTACCCGATGGTCGACGAAGTCGGCTGATCCGAGGCGGGACGCGCCGCGCTCTTGTCACGTCAGTCACTCGCCTCCCATCCAAGGCGCTGCTCGTAAGCAGTGAATTTCAGGTGTGTTTTTTCCGATGTAAGGGTCTTTCCAAATCCCTCGTTACACTGGCTCGTCTAAGCAGCCGGTCGCGGAGCACCGCGCCAGAGGGGACATCGCATGAGTTCGATCGCGTTGGTCGGTCCTGAGATCGAGGAAAACCTCAGCTTGCGCTACCTGGCTGCGGTCCTGGCGGAAGCCGGCCACCAGTCAGACATCGTGCCGTTCAATCAGGATACCGACTTCGGGTTGGCGCTGGAGCACATCCTCGCCACGGGTCCCGATCTGGTCGGGATCTCCCTCGCCTTTCAGTGGCGAGCGAGCGACTTCCTCGCGTTGGCGGTGGCGTTGCGCGAGCGCGGCTACCAAGGGCACATCACCGTCGGCGGTCACTTCGCGACCTTCGCCGCGCTGGACCTCTTGGGCGACTTCCCTGAGATCGATTCGGTGGTGCGCCAGGAAGCCGAGGGCACCCTGCTCGACTTGGTGGAGCTGCTGGCCAGCGGTAGCGACTACCAGGATCTCGCTGGGCTCGCCGTGCGTGGGGAGGATGGTGTCCCGCGCAAGAACGCCGACCCCCGACTGCCGGATCTCGCAGCCCTCCCGCGACCGGATCGCCGGGGAGAGCCTGCGAGCTGCTTCGGGCATGGCATCGCGCCGCTCGTCTCGAGCCGAGGTTGCTATGCCAACTGCTCCTTTTGCTGCATTGCCGCGTGGCACGAGCAGAGCCTGCCCGGCAAGCGCTACCGAGTGCGCCATCCGGAAGAGGTCGCGAAAGAAATGGTCGCGCTCCAGCGGGATCGCGGCATCGACATCTTCGTGTTCCACGACGACAACTTCTTCGTTCCGGGACACAAGAAGAACCGCGAGCGCTTCAGCGCCCTGGCAGACGCCTTGGAGCGCCACGGCATTGGCCCCTTCGCGACAGTCGTCAAGGCGCGACCCACCGACTGCGATCCCGAAGTGTTCCGCATCCTCAAGCAGCGCTTGAATTGCATCCGCGTCTACATCGGGATCGAGACTGACACCGACCAAGGCCTCGACACACTCCAGCGCTGGAGCTCCACCAAGCTGAACAAGAAGGCCATCGAGCTCGTGCGGGAGCTGGATCTCTACACCTGCTTCAACATGTTGATCTTCGATCCGGATACGGACCTCGAGAGCCTGGACGCCAACACCCGCTTCATTCGCTGGGCCGGCGAGTTTCCGTCGAACTTTGGCCGAGTCGAGCTCTACGCTGGCACCCCCCTGCTCGCTCGCATGCTGAACGAAGGGCGCTGCCGCGGCGACTACATGCAGTGGGACTACTCCCTCGGGAGCCCGCAGGTGGAGCGCGTCTTCAACCTGAGCATGCAGTGCTTCCACGCCAGGAACTTCGGAGACGGCGCCCTGGCCAATCGCATCATGGCGACGCGCTTCGACGTCGAGGTGTGCCGACATTTCCATTCAGATCGGTTCCGCGAGGAATGGATGCAGCGAGGCAAGGACCTCAGTCGTCGCCTCGCGAGCGACACTGCAGACGGCCTAGAGGCCATCCTGCATCACGTGCGCACCGAGCCGCTGAGCGAAGACGCGGCGCTGGTAGCTCGCCTCACTCCCGGCCTCAGGAAGACCGAGCAGGAGGTGTTCGAAGCGGCGCGCGAGCTCGCCAGCGAACTCCTCGGTGCCGTTGGTCAGGGTCGCCCGCTCACGGTGCTGGGAGATCGCGTCGCCACACCTCTGCAAAACCAGCGTGGGCCGAGCTTCGTGGAGGCGAACCATGTCTGAGCCCAAGCGACCGAAGCAGCTGATGCCCGAGGTGCTGCCGGCGCCGGGTCCCACGCGGCCTGGCAGCCCCCGCGCGCGCACCGTGGGTCAGATGCAACGTCTCCTGGCCCTGGCGGCCACTGGCGCGAGCGTCAGCGCCTGCGCCAAGACGCCGCCCAAGACCGACGCCGGTGCGATCGAAGTTCCCGCACAACCGCCTGCGAGCGGGGAGGCTCGAACCGACGGCACCGCGGACCTTCCGCCTCGCAGCGACCCGTCCGCTGTTGAGCCAATCCCACCGCCCGAACCACCAACAGGTTACGCCGTGGTCGATCCGATGCCCCCGCCCGCCCGCTGCATGGGCTTGGCCGGAACCATCAAGGCCGTCGCCAAGTGGCAGAAGGGCAACATGATGACCGTCACCCTGGGGAAACCAGGCCAGAGCGGGGCGCGCTACGATTCCGGTGAAACCCCATCCGTTTCCGGGGGGCAGCTCAAGAAGCACACTATCAAGCCGGACTCTGTCACGCTGGAGGTCGACGTATCCACCGGGAGCAGTGAACTCTACATCAGCGTCGCCGCGAGTTGCCCAGCGGGGAACCAGCACGTCAGCGTACAAGTCAACGGCGCCAGCGGAGCGCTTCAGCCACAAGGCGCGACCTCAGTCAACGTCTCGGACACCTGGTGATGGAAAACCGACCAAAGAAACGCCGCCTCGGCCTGCTGCCAGAAGTGCTCCCCGCCCCTCCGCCACCGGGGAGGCTCAACCCCCGCGAGCGCACGCTGAAGAGCCTCGGTCGCCTTGCGGCCGCCGCCGCAGCGGCAGCGAGCCTCAGCGCCTGCAAGGAAACCGGTTGCGGTAGCAGTGGCTATGCGGTGGTCGACCCCATGCCACCACCGGCGCAGTGCGAAGGCCTGGTGGCGACCATCAGCGCCGTCACTGGCTGGGATCCGTCGGGAAACATCAAGCTGAGGCTCTCGAAGCCGACCATGGCCGGCGCGACCTACAAGCTCCCCGGCGCGACGGACGCGGGCGCGGACGCCCAGGCGGCGCCGAGCGCCAGCGCTGCACCCAACGGCAGCGCTGCACCCAACGGCAGCGCCGCACCAAGCGCCAGCACCGCCACGAGCCCGGACGCTGGCAGCGATGGCAGCGCCGGCAGCGACGCCAGCGCCGCTACGGGGCCCGTCGCGAGCGCGATCCGAGTCCAGCACGGAATCCTGCTCTCGGTGACGGACAGCGGCGGCGGGCTGATGCTGGAGATCAAACCAGACGCAGGTGCGACGTACG
>JBFXBK010000455.1:0-7100 GCA_050183255.1 Polyangiaceae bacterium
CGAACTGCGCGTCGTAGCCCTCGCTGCTGAAGACGTCGTCGTCCACCTCGAGCTCGTCACCGCGCACGCTGTCGACGTACACGCCGTCAGCTACGGTGGCGACGATGTCCCAGCGACACTCGTAGCGGGAGATCTCCGTGTCGCAGGTGGTGAACACGTGCCAGTCGCCGTTGCCCAGGTACTCCACGAAGGCGCCCGCGCCGACGCCTGGCTCCTGGCTCAGGGTTGCGCCGGTGTCGATCACGGCGGCCACGACCTTGGGGCCGGGGTTAGTGTCTTTCCGTGCGGAGCGGTCATCCTTGTAATAGCAGCCGGTGGCCAGGGTGGCGGCTACGGCGCCGAGCATCAAGCAACGTGTAAGGCGGTCGAACGACATGTAGTGACTCCGTTAGCGACGACGACGGACGGGAGGCGCGCTGCGTCGCGGACTTGGCGACGAAGAGCGGCTGCCGCGAAAGCTGCGAGGCGGGCTGGAGCGCCGTGGGGTGTAGCTCGAGCTGCTCGACTTCTTCTTCTTCTTGTAGTCGGAGCTAGACGAGCTACTGCCGCTGGATTTCGGGCGATAGCTGCGACTCGGGCGGTAGCTCCGGCTGCTACCTTTGGTCTTCGGCCGGTAGCTTCGGCTGCTGCCGCTCGGTTTGGGTCGGTAGCTCGGAGCTGGCGCGGCGCTCGGCCGGTAGCTGCGCGTGGGGCGCTTGGCGCGTGGCGCAGGGCGCGGCGACTTCCCAGTTTGGTACCGTGAGGAACTACGTGGAGTCGCTCGGGGTGCGGGACTGCGCGGCGTGGCTCGCGGGGCGCTGGTACGACCCGGAGTGGTGCCAAGGCTCTTGGAGCGGGACAAGCGGGTTGCGGGGCGTGCGCTGCCGGCTGCGGGGCGCGCACGGCTGCCCGCGGGTCGAACGCTGCCAGCGGTGGGGCGTGCGCTCGCGCTGACCTTCGGCCGCGGCGCGCTCTCGAAGTTGCGTGCGCTCAGGGCGCGGCCGCCCTTCTTGATGGCCTTGGTGCGGTTGGTCGCGGCAGCCCCTGGCAACGCCTTGGGGCGATAAGTTGGCTTGCGGATCTTGCTCGCGGTGCTGCGCCTCGAAGCTTGGACGGCGCGCGGTTCCGCTGGCGTGCGCGTCTTGGGACGGCTGCTCGCGGGCACGTGAGACTCACTCGGTGAGGGACCCCGACGGGGTCGCGCTGCGGTGCGTCCAGAGCGCGAACGGTGGTGATGGGGGTGATAGCGCCGGGTGTGTCGCGCGGCGTAGCGCACGCGGTGGTGATCGTGAACGATGTACGTGTGGACGTGGCGATCGTAGACGTACACCGTCGGGCAGAACACGTAGGGATACGGCGGATACACCCAGAGTGAGACGGCAACGCCGCCGTGCCAGCCCCAGCTTGGAGGCATCGGCGCCCACCCGATGTATGCGTAGTCATCGCTCGGTACGCGCCAAACGACCCACGCCGGAGCGTAGCGGCGGCCAGGGATCCACGCCCAGCCAACGTCGGGCACCCACACCCAGCGGCCGTAGTGGAAGACGACCCAACCGAAGTCGTAGCCGCTCACCCAGATCCAGTCGCCGTTCTCGTCTTCACCCCAGTAGCCATTGCTGACGTACGGCGCGAAGTCCTCACCCACTTCCGCGCGGTTAGGGATCCAGACCTGACCATAGACCGGGTCGTAGACCCATTGACCGTGGGGATCGAGGTAGGGGCGAAAATCGTTGAGCGCTGCTGGGTCGGTGTCGCCGTACTCGTCTGCGGCGGGCGCCGCTCCTTGATCGGAGTACTCCTCACCCAAGTCGTCCGCGCTCATCTCACCGTCGGCCCAGTCGCCGTCGGCCGCCTCGTCAGCGGGAGCCGCGTCTTCCGCGGGGGCCGCTGGCGCCGCTTCCTCCGCTGGGGCGGGGGTGATCCACTCGCCGTCGTCTTGGGCGTGGGCTGGGGAAGTCGCGATCGTGACGAGCAACGCAACGCACGCGATGAAGACACTCCGAACGAAGCCGCGCGCTTTCAGCGACGACTCGCGGTTCGAGGCGCCACGCCCATCACGCGGGTCTTCGCGGTGACGCGCTGGGGCAGGAACTCTTACCGACATAATTCTCATGATGGTCTCAGCCAGGGATTGGAGCAACACGCGTGCCGGTTCGACGTTGCAGCCGTCGTAACGGTGCTGCGTGGCCCTGGATTCAACCTTTCCGTCCGTGTTCACTGGAATCGGAGGCTGCTGCCCCTGAGTTGCGCGCCCATTTGGGGGTAAGTCTTACGCTGTGCAGTCCAGGGTCTCCCCAGAAGCGCCACGCGTCCCCCAATTGCCCCAGTTTTTGTGCGATTCGCCTTCTTCGTTGCGGGTCTGTTGGGTGCTCGAGTGGTGAATCTCCGAGCGCGTCTCGCCAGTTGCGCCAGCCACCGGCCAGCGGCGGTTGGAGCTTCGGCTGGTGTTAACTGGCGGGCGTGACGTGGGGGCAACAGTCTGCTGGGCGCTTCGCTATATGCTGGTCACATGTTGAGCGTCGACGAGGCCCGTGCGCGCATCTTGCGCAGTGTCAGCCCGCTGCCGATTGAACGCGTGCCCTTGCAGTCAGCGCTCGGGCGGGTCTTGGCGGAGGACGTGAGGTCCACGGCGCCGCTGCCCGGCTTCGACTACAGCGCCATGGACGGCTTCGCGCTCGCGGCGGAAGCCTGTGATGGCGAGGGTCCATGGGAGCTCCCGGTGGTGGGAGAGAGCCGCACCGGGCATCCGCCACCCGAGTGGGTCAAGGGGACCGCATGTCGTATCTTTACTGGGGCTGCGATTCCGCGCGGAGCAACGGCGGTGCTGCTCCAGGAGAACGTGCTGGATGACTCCGGGCAGCCGGTTGCGAGCGCCCGTGGCCTCGCATCGATCCGTTTTGCTCACCGGCCTCGCGTCGGTGAGCACGTGCGCCTCGCCGGGGAAGACTTGCCGCTAGGAGCTGTGGGAATGCCGAAGGGCACGCGCGTCGGACCGCTCCAGCTGGGGCTGCTGGCGGCGCTCGATCGCGGCTCGCTGCTCGTGTCGACGCGGCCGCGCATACTCATCTTGAACACCGGTGACGAGCTGCGGGAGCCGGGGTCCCCCGCAATGTCACCGACCAGCATTCCAGAGTCGAACTCGGTGGTGCTGGCGGCGCTCGCGCGCTCCGTGGGCGCAGGCGTCAGCGTCACGCCTCTGGCTCGAGATGATCTGGAAGCGACCCGAGTGGCGCTCGTCAGCGCGCTAGAACACTGCGATGTGCTGGTTACCGTTGGTGGCGTTTCCGTAGGGGATCACGATTTGGTGAAGCCAGCGCTCGAGGCCGCGGGGGTGAATCTCGACTTCTGGAAGGTGCAAATGAAGCCTGGCAAGCCCTTGGTCTACGGGCGCGCGGGGTCGACGCATGTGCTCGGCTTACCCGGAAACCCGATGAGCGCGCAGATCACCTTCATGCTGTTCGGCCTCCCGCTCTTGCGTGCGCTGCAGGCTCAACGCGACTGTCTCCCGCGGACTCTCAGCCTAAAGTTACTGGAGCCACTGAAGCAAAAGCCGGGACGGCGCGGCTTCTATCCTGCGAAGTGGGAGGCTGCAGGGGTGGTACCGCTCGGAAATAAGGCGTCGGGCAATACGCTAGGCCTCGCCAGCGCCGACGTGCTCGTGGTCATGCCCGAGGAGATCGAAGAGCTGCCAGCGGGGCATGTGGTAGAGGCCATCGCTCTGAGCTGAGGTTCACCAATGTGGGTTGGAATCTTCGTCGGCGGTGCGTCGAGTCGCATGGGCGGCTTCCCCAAGGGCCTGTTGCAAGCGCCGAGCGGCGGAAAGCTGGTGGAGCGTCTGGCTTCCGAGGTCGAGCGGGCACTCCCGGACGCCTCGATCCGGCTCGTCGGCGTCCACGAGGCGTACGCGTCTCTGGGGTTCGTTGCGATCCCCGATGCGCCGGCGGGCATTGGGCCGCTAGGCGGTTTCCTCGGGCTGCTGCGCGCCGCTCGGTCGGAAACAGTGGAGCGCCTGGTGGTGTTGAGCTGCGACCTGCCGTTCGTTACTGGCGAGTTGATTCAGCGTCTGGTCACGTTCTCTCCCGATGCTAGCGTCGTCGCTCCCGTCGACCGCCTCGACGGGTTTGGGGGGGAGGCACGCTGGCAGCCCTTCTTCGGATATTACCGCGTGGATCCATCTCTAGCTGCGGCAGAGGCGCTGCACGCCTCCGGGGCGCGCTCCCTGCAACGGCTCTTCGAACACATCGAGTCTCCCGTAGAGCTCCTGCTCAACGCCGAGGAGCGCGCCCAACTGCGAGACTGGGATACGCCGGAACAGGTGAGAGCCTAGTGTCCTGTCTCCGTAGTTCGCTGCAAAACTCGCCCGCCCCCTGAGGGTGTGGGCGCCCGAGTTTTGCGCCTTCGCGCTACTTTTGAGACGAGAAAACGCTGTGTTGATTTGTTCAGCGAATCACAGATTCGCCTCACTAGCAGGATGCTGAAGAACTAGCGTCGCTCAGGAGGGGGGACGCGGGCATCTTCCCAGCCCACCCAGTAAGGGCCTTGCTTGCCGTGCTCCCGTTTCCACACGGGTACACGCTCCTTGATGCGGTCGATCAACTCGCGTCCGGCTTGAAACGCCTCAGCGCGATGGGGTGAGCTTGCGGCACACAGGATGGCGGTGTCGCCCACGGCCAACTTGCCAATGCGGTGGACCGCCGCCAGGCGTGTGCCAGGGATCTCCGCTTCCAGCTCGCTCACGATGCGGCGCATCTCGGCGATTGCCATGCTCACGTAGGCTTCGTACTCGAGGAGCGTGACGTCTTGTCCGGCGTTGTGATCGCGCACATCTCCGATGAAGAGCGCGACCGCGCCTGCCTCCGGGCGCTTCACCGCGGCGAGCACTTCGTCAACGGAGAGCTCTGCCTCACGCACGTCGCACAAGCGTTCCTCGCTGTGCAGCGCCTCAGCGCGCGTCAGCGTCGTGTGCCAGCCCCTCGCTTGCTTGGGTTCCTCGGCTTGATAGTCGCCGCTGCGTCCGCCCGTCTTTTCCAGGAGCCGCGTTGGCCCAATCTGCATCGCGCGGTCGAACGCCTTGAGCATGTCATAGACGGTGAGCGCGGCGGTGTTGGCGGCCACCATCGCTTCCATCTCCACTCCGGTGCGGTCGGTGGTCTCGACGGCCGCCTCGATCAGCACGCGAGGCTCGGACGCCGAGAGTTCGAGCTGGATCTCGATCTTGGTCAGCGCGAGGGGGTGGCATAGAGGGATCAGCTCCGACGTCTTCTTTGCCGCCATGATGCCAGCGACGCGCGCGGTGCCGAGCACGTCGCCTTTGGGGGCGTCCGCGCGTTGCAAGCGTCCAAAAGCTTCTGCGTTCATGCGCACCTCGCTGAGCGCAACCGCTCGACGCTTGGTCGCTTGCTTCGCGCCAACGTCTATCATGCGCACGCCTCCTCCCGGGCTGACGTGCGTCGACGTCGCGCTGTGACCCACAATCTCTGCCCAGACACGCTCGAGTCGCGCTGTCTTCTCTGTGGCGTCTCGTAGCAGCGCTCTCTCGGCGACCTTGCACAGCGTGTAGCGATCCAGGGCGCTCAGGCTCTGCCATAGTTTGTCAGGTAAGCTGCCTTGTTTGGCGAACGCTTCGCTCGCGTGGCGGGGTGCCTGCTCGGAGTCGGGTTCCTCGGACGGCGAGTCGAGGGGCGAGGGAACGGGTGTGGCGAGTTGGGCGAGGCGCGTAATCTCCGCCACATCGGGCTGATCGGCGGATCCTAGTTCGATCAAATGGCGCCGAGTGGTCAGGGGCAGGCTTCGCCAAGCCTCCAGGCTGAGTTTGAGGGCTGCGCGGTCCAAAGCGCGCCGCGCTGCCATCGGCACTAGATGAAGTGACTCGCCTACCTCGTCAAAAGCGTAGATGCGCACTCGTCGAGCTTACTCTAGATTGAGCGCCATGCAGATCGCGCGAGGTTGGCGCCGTGGCCTGGCCTTGGGTGCGCTGCCTTTCACGCTCATCGGCGGCTCGGCCTGTTCGCCCAAGGCTACGGAGGCAGCTCCGGGTTCCGGAGAGTGCAGCCTCACGCTGGGCACGGCTCCGCCAAAGCTCGAGCCGCCCGTGGTGTGGACGGTTCCCGAGTCGCGCATCTCTGCAGAGCTCGAGCTGAGCACGGCGCTCTTGGGGCGCGAACTGGAGAAGCAGGTACCAAGACGCTTGGCCGACGTGAGGGGCCAAGACATCGGGGCGGCTGGTGAACTTACTTACCGTGTGGAAAGAAGTGGCTTCGCTGTGGGCTTGCAAGGCGAGCGCCTGGTGGTCAGCACGCCAGTCACGGCGGATGTCCAGGTGTGCAAGAGCCTAGGCCCGATCTGCGTGACGTATGGTAGCTGTCAGCCCAAGCTGCGCGCCGATGTGAGCTTGCCCCTCGTGGTGGACAGTCAGTACCGACTCGGCCCAAGCAGCGCAAAGGTGAACGTGGAGCGTGGTTGCATCTTGCAGCCCATCGGACTCGATCAGTCGTCGCATGTCTACAAAGCCGCGCGGCAACAAGAGGCGAAGGTGAAGTCGCGCATCGATGGCTCCTTGCCAAGAATTCGCGACGACGTGGCTCAGGTGTGGCGCTTGCTGCACATGCCCGTCTCCATCGACAACACGCTTTGCCTGCGCATCGAACCGACCGGCGTGGCGCAGCAGAAGCCAAAATTGAAGAACGACAACGGGCAGCAGCTCCTGTCCACGCGCCTAGCGGTGAGTGGCAAGGTCAAGGTTGAGGACCCGTGCATCGACCCACACAAGGCGAGCCCGGAGAAGCCGCTCCCGGCGCCTGACCTAAAGGATGAGTTGCCGAAAGACGTCGATCTCGAGGTGCCGCTGTTCATCGACTGGAGCAGCGTTTCGGCGCAGCTCTCACGAGGCCTGACGACGCAGCCGGTGAAGAGCGATGCGGGCAACGTGAGCATCGCGAAGGTTGAAGCCAGACCCACCTCGGCGGCCGGGAAGTCGCGAGTCGCGCTGGAGCTCACGTTGTCCGGCGTGGCTTGTGGCTCTGCGTGGTTCCTAGCGGAAGTGAAAGAGGACGCTCAGCGCAAGGTGTTGGTGCTTGCCGACGTGAAGGCGCTGAGCCCCGGCGTGCTGCCGGCGGCCCTGG
>JBFXBK010000456.1:0-7013 GCA_050183255.1 Polyangiaceae bacterium
ACTCCGTCTTGCCGTCGGAGTCCTCGCCTTCCCCTTTGGCGCGCACCAGGATCAGCTCTCCGATGCGCTTCTTGCCTTCAAAGTACTCCACCGTGAAGACCGGCGTCGCGCCTGGCTCGGGCTGTTGCCCGACGTAGCGATTCGGACGCAGGCGCCCGAGCTTCACCATCCAGTTCGTCGCCGTCTCGTCCTCTTGCTTCGGCGACTCAGCGTCGGCCCAGGCGCTCTCGTTGCCGCCCATGGGCACCAGCTCACGGGTTTGATCGCCCACCGTGATGCGTACTCGCGTGACTTGCTCGGGCTCGAATGAGTTGAGGTTGCGCTCTGTGAGTCGCGAGTCGGCGTTCTCCAGGTCGCGGGTGATGCTGCCCAGGATCGCGTAGGCGACGCCGCTATCCTTGTCCCGCACGTAGCGATCCGCGCCGCCCGGCGTGGTGCCACCCAGCTCGAGGGTGTGAAGCTTTCCGCCGATCGTCACTCGCAGGGTGCCCTCCGGCTTGTCGAAGCCGAAATCCGCCGCTTGGCTATCCGCTATTTTCCCGAGGGACCGATACGCGCCGAGCGGCGCCAGCTGTTCCGCGAGCTTCTCGACGCTGCTCACTGCGATGAAACGCACTGTCTCGGACTCCGGCTTTGGCTCGGGAGGCTTCGCGGCCCCCGCATCAGCTTTCGCTGGGGCCGGAGGCTGACGCTTCTCCCGAGTGAGGACTCCCTCGTAGTAGCGACCGTCCTTGTCTTGCTTCGCGTCCAGCGTGACCTTGCGATCTTTGAGTTCGAGCTCGATCTTCCCCAGCTGCTCCGGGCTTCCCGACCAAACTTGAACTTCCAGTCGCTGGGTTCCCGCCGGGGGCGCGCTCTTCGTGTAGCCGGAGTACGCCAGCGCACTGGCGATCAGCAGCAAGCCGCCGTGGAGAAACAAGCTCCGATTGGCTTTCATCGCTCTTCCTCCTGGTCCTCGTCGTCGTCTTCCTCGGATTCCGAGTCCTCAGCTGGGCCGCCGTCCGAGTCTCGCTCCTCGGTGCCGTCGTCGGGTTCGGCTTCGTCGGCCGCGTCAGGCTCGGAGTCGTCCGGCTGCTTCCCTGAACCCTTCGCTGATTTACCTTGCGGATTTGGGGGGGAGGAACCCTCGGCTTTGCGCTGTGCTGAATCAGAGGGCCGTGCTGAAACAGGGCGGCGTCGACTGAGCAACAAGCCGATACCGAGGACCAACAGCGGTACGCCGAGAATCGTCCCGTAGAACCAGATCGTGTCGCCTTTCTTCGTGTGCTCGATCGGGTGATCCTCTTCGCTCGAGATCTCCCCGGCGAAGCTCTCTTCGCCGCCTAGCCAGCGCACGACATCGACGAACATCAGCTGATTCGTGGGTGATTTCGCCATCACGAAGTCACTGACCGCGTCAGCATCCGAGATCACGAACGCGCGCATCTCATCAGGCAACATCGCATCCTTGAGCGGCTTGCCCTTGGCGTCCACCTTTGGGTCGGGCTTCGTGGGCGCCTTGCTGCCGCTGCTCGAGACGGCAGCAGCAAAGTTGTAGACCTTGCGCACCTCACCCGGGTCGAATTGATAGTTGCGATTGAGGTCCGCAAAGGTGCCGGACAATGAGCGAATCGCGAAATCGACCTGCGTCTTTCCTTGCGGAGACTTCACCAGGCTCCCCGCGCCGTTGACCACGATCGCGGCCCGCGCCGAGTTACGGCTCAGGGTCGAGACCGAGGCATGAGACGAGAACTTGTTGGTTGGCAGCAACCCGTTGTCGGACGCATTGAAGCGCAGGCGCAGGTGCTTCGCAGGCGAATCATTGGCGAGGATCCCGGGCTCCAGATCGACACCGACGACCTCAGCCAGCCCATTCAGCTGACTCAGCGCTTCCGTCGCCTGCGGGGCGGTCACGGGTTCGGCCTGCTCACTGGGCGCGGGCTTCGCGCTGGGCGCGGGCTTCGCACTGGGCGCAGGCTCCGCGCTGGGCGCAGGCTTCGCGCTGGGCGCAGGCTTCGCGCTGGGCGCAGGCGCGCTGGACGCAGGCTTCGCGCTGGGCGCAGGCTGCGCGCTGGGCGCGGCTGCGGTTTCGCCCTCGGCGTTCGCTGCAAGCGTCGGGGTCGTCGAAACCGCATCGGGGTCGAGCGCGATGAACAGCTTGCCTCCGTGATCGGCGTACGCCTTCAGCGTGGCGAGCTCCTCTGGCGCAAACGGCTCCGTTGGGCCTAGCACCATCACCAAGGTCGCATCCTCGGGGATCTCGCTGCCGAGCCCCTGAGCCAGCCCCAGCGTCTTGACGAGGTAATTCTGCGCTTCGAGTTGGCGCTTCAAGATCGTCGCGGCGCGATCTTGGGCCGCGTCCCCAGCCAACGGCTGATCGTTGATCTCACCGTGACCCACCGTCAGGTACGCGACCCGGCGCTTGCGCACCACCTTGAGCAGCTTCTCCTGGAAGTCTTGATCCAGGGTCTTGAGCTTCTTCTTCGCACCGCTCATCTCGGTGCCGATGCGCAAGCTCTCGTTGACGCTGTCCTTGACGAGTACGATCACGCCGTCTTGGGTGACCCGCAGTTCACGTGCCAGGCCCGGAGCCATTAGGCGGTCCTGAATTTCCACCTGGAGTTTTGGGTTCACCCTTCCGAGTTCGTCCAGATACCCCTTCACCTCGTTGCGTGCCTCGTTCACATCTGGAAAGAAGGCGACGACGCGCACCGGCTCACCCAGGCTCTCGACGATCTTCTTCGTCGAGTCGCTTGGACGCGAAGTGCGGAAGTATGAGAAATCCAGCTTCCAGTCGGAGGTGCCGGCAGCGAAGACGAACAAGCTGCAGTAAACTGCGGCCGCCGCCAGTGAGAGCCCCGCGGTGGCCGCCGCTAGGACGCGCCGCCGCTCGCTACGGCCTGAACGCCGCGTGGGCCAGAGCGCCGCTTCCGCAAAGATCAAGGGCAAGCTGCCAAGCAAGAGCAGCGCTGCCCAGTTCACCCTCAGCAGTTCAACGGTCCGCTCTCGGTCCTTCGCTGGACCGGTATCCAGTCCGAACGCGCTGAGGCCCGCGTCCGTGCTGACGAAATAGGCAGCCACACCCGCGAGGGCCAACAGGCTCAGGATCTGCAGGATGCGCGCGATGCCCTGGGTCTCCCCGCGCTCCTGAAACGCAGGGACGAAGCGCCCCAACGTCCCCAGACCTATCAGGAGCAGCGCTGGACCACTCACCAGCCAGCGCCCACTCTCCGTCCCAGCCAACACTCGCTCGCCCACGAGCAGCAGCACAAGGCCGACCAGGTACGCCGGAAGTAGCCAGGGTGCGAGGCTCTTCGGGGGTTGCTTGATGTCGCTCATCGCCAGCGCCTCGCTTCGAGCACCTTGGTGGCGGCCAGTAGGAAGAAGACAGTTACCGCGAGGTAATAGGCAACAGCGTCGAGTCTGAGCACGCCATCCATGAACGGTTTGAAGTTCTCGTGGTGCAGGGAAAGCGCCCCGAGGAACGTGTTGAGCGGCGGATCAGTCACCTTCGCAAGCAGCCAAAGCGTGACCAGCGGCCCGAGGATGAGCGCCGTGATCACCACTGCGACCACCTGAGATCGTGCCAGCGTCGAGGCGAACAGACCGATGCTCATCGCCGCGCTGCCGAGCAGCAGGAGGCCCAGGTAGCCGACCAGGATGTGACCGACGCTGACCTTGCCGTTGACGAAGATCAGTGCCGGCATGTACGCCGTCAGCAGCGTCGCCAGGGTGATCACGCACAGCGCCGACAGGAACTTGCCGAGCACGATCTGTGCGTCCGTGACTGGCGACGTGTTGAGCAGCGTGAGCGTCCCCGTCTGCCGCTCCTCTGCGACCAGGCGCATCGACAGCAGCGGACACGCGATCATCAGCGGGCCGCTTGCGTTGTAGAAAAACTGCCGCAGCACCTCGGCGCTCAGCAGCTTGTCTGCGCTCAGACCGAAAATGTAGAACAGGATGCCGCTCATCAACAGCATCCCGCTGACCACGATCGCACCGAGCGGTGAACGCCGATAGGCCTTCAGCTCGCGCCCGGCGATCAACGCAACATTCCCAAGCGCAGCCATCAGCGAGCGCCTCCGTCACGCCCAGCGGGGCGCTTTTCCGCGTACGCACTACCTTCGGCGAGGCGCATGAAGACGCTCTCCAGCTCATGTTCGCTGCGACCCAGCTCGAGCAGCTCCGCCCCAGCCTCCACGACCTTGCGAGCGATGCGAGCGCGCTGATCCGAAGCCGTGCGAACCTGGGCGCGCACGCCAGCGCCCTCCTTGCCAAGCGCTCCAATCTCCAGCCCGTCGAGCTCCTCGAGCAGCGCCTGGAGTGCTGAAGTATCCAGACCACTCACGAGCAGACTCAAGCGCATGCCTCCGAGGGTGCGGTTGACGATCGCTGCCTCGCTGTCATCCGCGACGATCACGCCGTCGCGGATCACCAAGAGTCGGTCACAAGTCTGGCTGATTTCCGAGAGGATATGACTCGAGATCAGCACGGTGTGATCGCCCGCGAGTCCGCGGATCAGGTGCCTCATCTCGACGATCTGACGAGGGTCCAGGCCGCTTATCGGCTCGTCCAGCACCACGAACTTGGGCCGGTGCACGATGGCCTGAGCGATGCCTACCCGTTGCTGGAAACCGTGACTCAACGTGCCGATGACTTGATCGAGCCGCGCGCCGATGCCGGTTTGTTCGGCCACTTCCGCGACACGCTTCGGCGCGTCCTGCTTGGACACACGCTTCAAGCGCGCCGCGAAGACGAGGAATTCGCGAACGGTCATCTCTGGATACAGCGGCGGCTTGTCCGGCAGATAGCCAACACGTGCTCGCACCTCGTCCGGGTGATCGACGACGTCAAACCCATCGACGGCAACCTGACCGGCCGAGGGCAGGAGGTCACACGCGAGGATCCGCAGCGTGGTCGTCTTGCCAGCGCCGTTTTCGCCCAGCAGACCCACGACCTGCCCCGCTTGGACTTCAACGTCAAGCGGCCCGATTGCGCGGCTGGGCCCGTAGTATTTGTAGAGACCTCGGATCTGGATCACTTGTTTTTCGAAGCTCCCCGTTCGGCGGGCGTGCCCCGGAACCCGGCTACAAAGCCGGCTCCGCACCAGGAAATCGCACCCGCCGAACCATGACTCGCGCGGTCGACGCTCAAGGCGGCCCTTCAGACCAGCGCGCCGGGCCGCTTATTCCCCAAAGATTCGGCCGCTGCAAGCGTACGGCCGCTCACACCGCGTTTGATCCGCCGCTGGGCGAGAGCCGGAGCCTTGCTAGGCTGCCCCCCGACGTGTCCACCCCCTTCCCGGAGCTGCCCGCTGGAGCGCGTATTCATTCGCCCAAAGGCTCAGGGAGCGCCCTTGGGTCTGGCGAGCTGCTGGCCGAGCTCACCGCTCGCGCTCACGCGTTGGGGCTGTCTCAGCTCGCGGTGACGTCCGCGGCTCCGCTAGAGCAGGCCGAAACGCGTTGGCGAGAGTGGCTCGCGCAGGGCCGTCAGGGAGCCATGAGCTACCTCAGCGACGGGGAGCGTGCCGATCCGCGTTCGCTGCTGCCAACCGCAAAGAGCGTGATTTGCGTGGCGATGCCGTACGCGACCAACTCAGAGATCGTCCCGGCCGACCGGCTCGCAGCCAAGCCACCAGAAGCTCAGGGACAGCTCGCAGGCTACGCGCAAGGGCGCGACTACCACCCGCTGCTCTGGAACCGGCTCCTCGCCCTGGCCGATATCCTCGCGGATCTGACTGGAGAAGCCATTCTGGCTCGGCCGTGTGTGGACACGGCCCCGCTGCTCGAGCGCGCGCTGGCAGCTCGCGCTGGGCTGGGCTTCGTGGGGAAAAACGGCCTGATCATCGCGCCGGGTGGGACCAGCTTGCTGTTGCTCGGAGAGCTGCTCGTCGACTTTGAGCTGCCCCTTGGCGCGGCCATCAAGGATCGCTGCGGCGAGTGTACGAAGTGCCTCGACGCTTGCCCCACGGCAGCATTCGTGGGTCCCTACGTACTCGACGCGAAGCGCTGCATTTCCTACCTGACCATCGAGTTGCAAGACTCAATCCCCCGCGAACTGCGAGCGCCGATTGGCACCCGCGTGTTCGGGTGCGATGTGTGCCAAGCGGTCTGTCCGTTCAACTCACCCAGCGCGCGGGCGCGCGCCGGGTGCGCTCCAGAACTCGCGTCCTCCCGGGAAGGGCTCTCCCTGATAGGGTTATTGGAGCTGGGGGCATCCCGCTACCGCAGCGTGGTGCGTCGCACCGCACTTCGCCGCGTCAGTCGCGTGCAGCTCGCGAGGAACGCTGCCGTTGCGTTGGGGAACCTGGGTGATCCGCAGCATACCGACGCGCTATTTCGAGCTGCTTTGGGGCACTCGAGCGTTCTGGTGCGTGAACACGCGGCGTGGGCTCTGGGCAGGCTCGGCGCGGAAAGCGAGCTGAGGACGCTGTGCGACAGCCAGCAACCCGAGGCCGTACGTGTGGAAGCCTGTCGCAGCCTCGCCGAACTGCTTGACCGATCCGCCCACGCCACGTAACTCATCTATTCGATGCGAGGGAATGCGGGGGACCAGCCCAGCCAGGGCAATGCAACAGGGGGCAGTGCAGGCGTGATGATCTGGCTGCGTGCCCGCACCACTGGTGTGATGCCGTGGCTTGCCGTGGGGACGCTGCTCGGTGTCTTATTCGTCACGGCACCAGCAGCCGCAGATCTTCCCTCACCCGATCCGAAGCCGGTTGCGGCCGCTGCGTCGGCTAAGTCGGCTAACCCCGGGGAAACGAATGACGTCACGGAAGCGGTAGCGCCGCCGCCTGTGGTCCACCCCGCGGGCCATAAGAAGCGCCCCGTGTTCATGGCGCTTCTCGCGGTGGGGTTCCTGATCTTCGCGAGTGTCGTGGGCGCGAACGACAAACCCCAGGGCGACAGCCCGAAGCCCGCGCCGTAGCGAAGCGGGCCCTGCCTACGGCTAGCCTTTCGACACCCCGTTTTCACTCTCCACGGAGTGGCCTGCGCCGCGACGTCAGGCGAGGGTGAGATCGAAGAACTCCACCG
>JBFXBK010000457.1:0-6955 GCA_050183255.1 Polyangiaceae bacterium
TCGTCCATCGGGTGGAGGACATGGCTCGGCACCTCGATGAGACCTACGGGGTGCGCAAGTAGCAGTTCCCTGCGGACGACTTCGGGAAATACAAGCAGTGGCTTGCGGACGCTTCCCCCATGGTTGGCGTTCATTCCAGCTTTCGGCAGCGAGCGTAAGAGAAGGAGCAAGATGGCAGCTGGTGGGACCCGAGCCAGTGGTTCGAGTCGGACCAAAAGAAGCTCGCGCGGGTGGCCAAGCGCTTTCCCTCTCGCTTTGCCGCTGGGGTACGCGCCAGAGGTCGCAAGCGCGCGGCGCTCTACCAGAACGGAGCGTTCGCTCTGGGGGGAGTGCTACTGACTGGCGCCGTGCTGGCGCAGCTGGCTCAGGACCCAGGAGCTCTCGAGCGTATCCGTGAGGATGCGTCGAACTACGTCAACAACGACCTCGACATCTCCGTGGAGGGCGCTCTGGACGTCGCGGAGTTCGCCTACGACATCGGAGAACTCGCAGGCGAGGTCGCGAGCTCCGGGGCGGGCGACTGTGGCGGCATCGACCTGCCGGATTGCGGCGGGATCGACCTGCCGGACTGTGGCGGGATCGACCTGCCGGATTGCGGAGGTATTGATGTGCCCGACTGCGGGGGGTGTGACTTTGGCTGAGTCGATCCGCCATCGGGGAGCGGTTCTGCGCAGCCTCGAACTCGCGATTCGCGGATACCGCCGCTGGGGTTCCGGCAAGGGGCCGCTTCGACGCGTGCGCTGCAGCTTCGAGCAGACGGAGAGCTGCTCTGCATTCGGCTTGAGGATGAGCCGGGAGGCTGCGAGCGCGCGCACCGCCTTGAGGCTGATCCGGGCGCGAATCGCAGCCTGCGGAGACGGGTGCGTGCATGTGCCGGTCGGCTCCATGAAAGAATCCGCGAGGAAGCGGACGGAACCGAAAGTCTACTGGGGGCCGCTCTACGATCGGCTCGACGCGGCGGAGTCGCAGGAGCTTCTGAGCCGGGAGTTGCCGAGCACGCGCGCCGCCATGTCCAGAGCTAGCAGCTTGGCTCAGCATCCCAAGGGCCATCGGCTGTCGAGCGATCAGCTCCGGCAGCTACTCGGCTCGCCACGCGTGATCCTGCGCGCTGGCACTGGAGAGCCGAGCCGGCAGCGTCGGTTGTATATTACCGCAGGGATTTGGCTCTTGTGCGTGATAGCGCTGCTCTTGCTCGCGAAACACTTCGCCTGGTTCTGGGTCCTGAGCGGGCTGGTTCTTGCGCTCGGCGGGCGAGCAACCTGGCGCGCCTACGTGAGGCTGGACGCGTGGCGTGAGCGCCGCGAAGAACAGCGCGCTGCGGCGCAATTCGAGCTATTTCGACTGGAGTGAGTCGCGCCGGCGCGCCTCACTGACCCTTGTCCTGCTTCCAGGGGAAGGCGGTGGTGCTGCAGGGGCCGGTGTACTTTGGCACCGCACCGTCCATGCCGTCTGGGTTCGCCTCTTGGACGAACGTCTCGAAGGCGAGGTCGCTCTCGGCGAACCCCAGGACCTCGCACATCTCTTGATCGCCGAAGCCCCAGTGCACGGTTTCGTCGCGCGGGTTGTCGAACTCGCAACCGAAGCGCAAGCCGGTTGCGCCGGTGACGTCGATCGGTGGCCGGTACTGCTTGCCCCGCGCCTCGCCGTTGAAGCCGTGGATGTCGATGATGGTCTCGCCATCCCGATCGCCGCCGAGGAGCTCAAAGAAGAAGCGACTGCCGAGGGCATGCGTGTGAGGCAGCGCGTAGTAGATCTTCATGTTGAAGGGCGTGCCGCCCACGCTCTGGAAGCTCTCGCTGAAGTCGCACTCACCGGTGAAGCGACTCGTAGACTGAGGCGGGATGTCGAGCTCCTCGTAGGAGAGGTGGAACGGCGTGAGCACCGTCTTCACCTCTTCCTTGGGGATCTCATAGAAGGCGATGTTCATGTCGCCCGTCACCGGCTTCGGGCTGACGTTCAAGATGTGTACATCCGAGAGGATGCGGGCGTGGGGCGGGATGCGGATGCCGACGCCATCCGGGAACTTCTGCACTTCGTGGGTGGCCTGGGTGCTTTGGGCGTAGAGCACGCCGCCGGCGAGCGCCGCGACCAGCTGCGAGTAGTTGCGATCCTTGCAAGGCCAGAAGCCGTCCGGCCCGTCGAACTGATCGTCGGGCACGAACATCCAGTTGGAGTGATGCGAGGCTTCATCTTGAGTGAGCTCGACGGCGTTGAACCAGATTTCCTCAGGGTTATTCAAGGTCCAGCTACGACACTGACCCGTGACCTCTTCGCCCGGTTCGACGGTGCGCGTGTCGAAGGTGTGGTCCCACTTGGTGCCGCCAATCTTGGCGCACACCTTGGTGTCGGGGTTCGCGTACTCACCCTGCGGACAGGCAACGCACTGAGGGGTGCCGGACGAATCGTTGGCGCAGCTCTTCTGGTTCACCAGGCAGTCGTCGATGATCGCGCCGCACTCCGCGGAGAGCTCGCGCACCCCGCCGCCGCCCGTAGCTGGCTCTTCGTCGTTCGAGCCGCAGCCGGTGAGCGCCGAGACCGCCAACAGTCCCAACGTCCAAGCCAAACCGATGCGCCCCGGTCGAGGCGCGCGCACAACACCCGCTCGCATGGTTCTAGATCTGCCATGGAGGAGACCACGAAACAATGACGTTGACGTGCAGGGTTAGCTCGAGGCTCGCCGACCGTTCGTCGAGAGTCAGCTAGAGCCCGATCCCGTAGCCCAGCGCTGGCGCCGCGACGAAGCCTGAACTTGGCAGCATGTACATGCCCCGCAGGTCGAGCATCAGCGCGCCCGGTCCCAGCGGATAGAAGAAGCCAAGCCCGAGGGATGCGAAGCCTTGGCCATACTTCGCCCAGGCGTCCACCTGCTGGCCTGGCGGGTTGCGCTGCACGGTCGTCACGTCGGTGCGCTCTTGCACCGGCACGTTCTTCTTCGCGTCGACTTGGCCAACCCCGCCGCTACCGGCTACGTACACGCCCAGCCCTTCCGCGGGGAAAACGCCGCTCGACGTGAGCCACAGCTTCAGGCCTGCCTCGGCGTGAAACTTCAGCGACTCCGTGAGGCCGTCCGCCGTGGGGCCAGTACCGAACGCATAGCCCGCCTTGCCGAACGCGCTCAGACTATCGGTGATCCCGATGTCGAGGCCCAGCATCACTCGGGTGGTGGCGGGCACGAAGCCGGTGTCGATCTTGTCGTACTGCCCCTCGACGGGTGCGCCTTGATACTGGGAGCCATCCGAGCGGAAACAATAGAAAGGACCCGCCTCCTGTGAATCCGACGTGCAGATGTCCGTGCCGCCCACCAACGCCAGGTCTTGTTGCACATTCAGGCTCACCCAGACGTTCTTGTGCTCGCGCTTGGAATCCTCTTTCGGAGGCGGTGGTTCGTCGTCCAGGTCGTCGTCGCCGAGGTCTGGCGTTACCGGTTTGGCACAGCTCTGCGGCTCGGAGTCCCCGGGCAAGCTGCGCACTTCGCCGTCGATTTCTTCGGCCATTTCGACCTTGAATGGCTGCTCTTCGCTGCCGCTCATCGACACCAGCTTGTCGGCGCGATTCACCGTCACGTAGTACTCGATGCTGCCCTTGTTCAAGACCGCATCACACGGCAGGTAGGCGCCGAAGCCGCCGCCGCGTGAGTCCATGGCGAGCTCCTTGAACACCTTTTGCCCTTCCACGCGGTAATGCACCGTGAGCACCGCGTCGGGCACCTCCCCGAGCAGTTCGGCGTAGATCGGCACCGGCGTGTTCTTCTTCTGCTCGTTGACGGCGTCGTGGAGCAGCGTCTCCTTGCGACCGCCAGCCTTGAGGAACAGCTTCTTCACGTCATCGCTCGCGTAGGCGCGCGGTAGCGTCACCGCGGCGTCGAGCTTCACCGCCTTCTGGAAATTGACGAGCGCTGCGCCCTTGTTGTTGAAGCCGGTTGCGTAGAGTAGGCCCAGGTCGCGGTAGAGCCGCGCCTTCACCGGATTCTCGCAGGTTGCGCACTTCTTCAGTGCCGTCTTCAGCTTCTTCAGAGCGCCCTTGAAGTCGGTGGCGAGGAAGTCCTCGTTCAGCGCCTGATCCGCGAGCTTGAGCGACTCCTCCGCCGGGCCCGCGTGAGCTACGTTGAGCCAGCCGAACGCACCAAGTGCGCACGCGAAGCTGAGGAAGTGAAGCGGACGGATCGAGCGAGTGCGGGGCGACACAGCAATTTCCCTATGAGAATGCCGACTGGCGATGGGTGCGGCGCGGGATATTAGCCGCGAGGTCCCGCGCAAAGCGCACAAAACCAGGCAGATCATCGCCGGATCCCACCGCACTGAAAAACTTTTCGGTGCTCTGCTTCAGCGCGCGGGCCCGGCGCCGTCGAGCGGGGAAGGAACGTGGCCTATTTGCAGGCGCACGCCTTGAGCCGCGCTGAATGGTCTTTCACGCGGTCTCTCGCTTTGGAGCAGCGCTGATCGCTCTCCCCCGCGAGACGACAAATGCCGTCCGCCGCCCGTTCGAGTGAACCAAACGCCTGACAGGCTCGATCGCAGCGCGCGTCGGAATCACTCAGCGCGGTCGCGCCGCTGCCGAGCAATTCGACCAACTCCAGGTCGGCCGCCTTGAAGGCTTTCTCTGCGCTCGCCAGATCGGTGAATGCGGGCTCTTCCTTCGCCTTGTCTTGCTTCAGTCCGCCTTGGGGGGCTGGCGCTGCGCCGTTCGTGGACTTGGGCAAGTCCACACCGCCGGCCGGTGCCTCCGGCGCTGCCTGTTCTTCGGCGGCCTTCGACGGGGGACGGCGTTCCTCATCGCTTGGCTCCGCTTGAGCGGGGGCTGCAGGCGTGGGAGGCGGCGGTTCATCCTTCTTCGCGCAGCCCCACGCCAAGCAGGCAAGGCAGCAGGCGATGAGCTGACGTTGCATGCCTCCAGCATACTCTCGACGCCGCTTGCGCCGCATCCCCCTCGAGTATTCGCGGATCAACTTGACGCGGCCTCGAGTCGGCTGGACGTCCATCGGCATGAGTGAGCTCCGCTGCTTGATTTACGGCGCCTATGGCTACACCGGGGAGCTGACGGCTCGCTTCGCCGCGGAGCGAGGCATGCGCCCGATCCTCGCAGGTCGCAACCCGGCGAAGACCGAAGCAGTCGCCAAGCGGTTTGGTTTCGAGGCGCGCAGCTTCGGGCTGAACGACCCAACGGCGTTGCAAAAGAACCTCGAGGGGATCCACGTGGTGCTGCACTGCGCTGGGCCGTTCGAAGTGACATCGAAGCCGATGCTGGATGCGTGCCTCGCGGTGAAGGCGCACTACCTCGACATTACCGGCGAGATTCAGGTCTTCGAGGCTGCCCAAGGCCGCGACGCGGAGGCCAAGGCCGCCGGAGTCTGTGTGATGCCAGGCACTGGCTTCGACGTCGTGCCCTCAGACTGCCTCGCGCTGCACCTCAAGCAGCGCCTGCCAGACGCGACCTTCTTGCGCCTCGCGTTCATGGGCCTGACGAAGACGTCTCACGGCACCGCGACCACGATGGTGCGAAACCTTGGCAAGAGCGGCCTCGTGCGGCGTGGAGGGGAGATCGTGGATAGCCCGCTCGGTAGCCTGACGCGGGTCGTTGATTTCGGCGAAGTCGGCGAGCAGCACTGCATGGCGATTCCGTGGGGAGATGTTTCGACAGCCTACTTCAGCACTGGCATCCCCAACATCGAGGTCTACACTCGAGTGCCCAAAGCCGCAGCCTTTGGCGCGCGACTGGCTGACATGATGCCTGGCGTGATGGGCTCGAGCTTCGTCAAGGGCAAGCTCCAGCGGCGCATCGATCAAGGGCCTGCTGGGCCAACCGATGAGCAGCGCGCCCGCGGTGCGAGCTTCCTCTGGGGTGAAGTCGAGAACGCCGGTGGAAAGCGCGTCGTCAGTCGGCTCAAGACCCCAGAGGGCTACTCGCTGACTGCCGACGCCTCGTTGCGCGTGGTTGAAGCAGCGTTCGCCGGTAAGTTGCCGAGCGGCTTCCAGACGCCGGCGAGCGCACTTGGAGCCGACTTCATCCTCGAGTGCGACCACACCCGCCGCGAAGATCTGCTCTAGTGTCCTGTCTCCGTAGTTCGCTGCAAAACTCGCCCGCCCCCTGAGGGTGTGGGCGCCCGAGTTTTGCGCCTTCGCGCTACTTTTGAGACGAGAAAACGCTGTGTTGATTTGTTCAGCGAATCACAGATTCGCCTCACTAGGTGGCTCGGGTGCGATCGCCGTCGAGCTCCACACTCGATCTGGAGCCTGACCGGCGCAGGACGACGTGGCTCAGACGCCGCTGCCGCAGGAGTAGAGATAGCGTCGCTAGCTGTGTAGCGGGCATGTCGGGGTGGGGAACGGCTTCGATCAAGGCCTCGGGGGGCAGGTCGAGGGTGAGCTGGGCCTCTAGCTCACCGGTTTCGGTCGGCTGAATGGAGAGCCTGCGGTCGTGGTGGAGGCGGCTGGTCAGAGCAACGAGCAGGTGATCGGCTCCGCCACGCGCTGTGCGGCAGGCGATGAGGGTCGCAACGAAGGCGAGCACCGCCTCTCGCTTCGCGTCTGGTGACTCGCTGTTCCAGGCTCGTCGCGTGAGCACCGACTCGAGAAGTGTTTCGTGGGGAGTCGCTCCACGTGGGACGACCGCGCAGTGACGTAGGCTGTCCAGCACCTCGTGATCGAGTCCCAGGCTTACACTATTCGGGTCGGTCGACCGGGGCTCGGTCGCGGCGAACTCCAGGGTCGAAATCGTGGTTGCCTCGCGGAGACGAGTGTGCCGAGCAGTCGAGAGGAAGGCTGCCGCAGCTTTCTGAACGAGAGGCGCGCCGTCTCGGAGGAGCGTGGCGGCTGTGCGATCAGCGTCTGCCCAGGCAAAGCCCGCTCGTCGAAGAGTATCGGTTGAACCGAAACCCCACGGAATCAGCTTCAGCTTTCCGTCGAGGAAGGGCAGGAGCCCTGCGAGCGACGTGTGGTGAAAGACAATCATCGACGAA
>JBFXBK010000458.1:0-6932 GCA_050183255.1 Polyangiaceae bacterium
CAGCGTGTGCGCTCCGGTCGGCGACACGTCGGTGTGCGGCGGTGGTCAGACCTGCAACCCGATGACGAGCAGCTTCTGCACGATCTCCGTCTCGTGTCTGGTCGGTGACTATCAGTCGCCTGACGTCGGGATCGCTGAACTACCTGGCATCGCGGCGGCATTTACCGCGTCTCTGAACGCGCAGATGCCCCGCGTCGCGACGCCAACCGGCCCGGCGCTCCAGGGTGCTATCCAGCACGCGCAACAGTGGGCGGGGAGCCACACTGGTCACCAGGTCGTCGTGGTGCTGGTCACCGACGGCACGCCCACCAGCTGTAATCCGACCAACATCAACCAGATCTCCGCTCTGGCGACCGCTGCGCTCAACGGGACGCCCTCCGTGCAGACGTTCGTGATCGGCGTGTTCGAGACAGGGGACGCCACCGGACAGAGCAACGCGAACGCCATCGCCAATGCTGGCGGCACCGGTACGGCGTTCGTCGTCGATGCAGCTTCGAGTTCGCTGGGGACGCAGTTCGCCCAGGCGCTCGAGGACATCCGCGGCACGGCACTGTCCTGTGAGTACAGCATCCCCACTCCTACGATGGGCACCCTCGATTACGACAAGGTCAACGTCGAGTTCAAGGACGGGAGCAACACCGTCACCGTGCCCTACGTCGGTGACGCCGGGAGCTGTGATCCTCAGCTCGGTGGCTGGTACTACGACGTCGACCCTGCGGGCGGCGGAACCCCGAGCAACATCGTCGTCTGTCCGACGACCTGCGATCAGTTCACTGCAGCGTCCGGCGCGGCGTCCGTCGACGTCCGCCTCGGTTGCAAGCGTGAAGACATCCCGCGCTGAATCCCCCGGGAAGCGCCTCGCGAGCCTCGCCGGTTGAAACCAGCGGGGCTCGCGCCATTTGCGTTCCCGCGCGGAAGCACTCTCGACAGAGGTGTCTCGCGCTGAACAAGGTGTGTGTGGGCTGGACAGCGCCCGTAGCTTGAGCCATGAGAGGGTTGTGGGAAGGCTTGCCGTACTCATCACTGGTGCCCCGTTACCTCACACCGAGCAGCGTCGTGGTGGCTTCTCCGAGCTCATCCGCCAGCAGGCGCGCGGCGCGTGGCAGGAGGAGTGGCTCGACGTTGACCTGCCCCATGATGCACCGCTACCGCTTCCTCGGGACCTGGCTGGCGTGATCGTCACCGGCTCCGCGGCGCACCTGACGGATCGAGAGCCGTGGATGCTACGGGGCCTCGAGTGGCTGCGCTCGCTGACCGACGCTGGCACGCCGATCCTCGGGATCTGCTTCGGTCACCAGATGTTGGGTGAGGCCTTGGGAGGCCGCGTGGATCGCAACCCTCGGGGACGGGAGATTGGGAGTGTTCAGGTGCGAGTGAGCGCGCCTCACCCCCTGCTCCCCAAGCAACAGCTCACCGCCAACATGACGCACCTCGACTCGATCGTGGAGCTGCCCCCGCAGGCCAAGGTCTTCGCGACCACGGACCTCGAGCCGTTCGCCGCCGTGGAGTTCGCGCCCCGGGTCTGGGGGGTGCAGTTTCATCCCGAGGTTGATGGTGAGGTGATGCGCGATTATGTCGGCGCGCGCATGGACGCGCTCCAGGCGGAAGGCTTGAACGGCGATCAAATCCTAGCTGAGGCTAGGGACACGCCAGACAGCGCCGCAGTCATCGAGCGCTTCATCGCTGCCCTCGACTGAGTTCAGCTTGTTGGCGGCCCGACCGCAGCGGTTGGTTTCCCTGCGGGATCGATCAGGCTTGGCCGACTAGCCGCTCGAGCTCCGACTCGCTGATCTCCAGCGCCTTCGCGGTCTCTTTCAGCTGCTCGCGCTCGCGGCTCTCGATGCCGTCGGCACCCGCTACATCAGCGGCCAGGGCGAGCGCGATGCGTCGCGCGTCTTGATCCTGCAGTTCAGTGCGCGCCGCCACCAAGCGGGCACCTCGGCCTTCGCGCTCGAGCTGCACCGCAGCGCGCAGCATCAGGCCACTCAGCACGTCGCTGGTCAGGCGCGAGTCCCCCAGGCGACTCACTACCTCGCGGAAATTGGCTTGCTCCTGGGTGCTGAACTCGCCGTCAGCGAACGCCGCGAGGAACATGATCTCGATCAGCGCGCCCAGCTGACCTTCGGTAAGTGCTTCAGTGTCGTAGCCGCTCATGACGCGCCGAGTCTAGACGCAGGGCGTCACGCGAGCCCGAAAATTCGCGTCTGGGAATGGGCCGGACACCAACTATCGAGAAAGACTTACAAAAGCAGAGAGCGCCGGCACCTGTTTGGCGCCGGCGCTGAGTTTCAGCGGTCGCTACCCTCACACGTGCGCGGTGAAGGCTTCGGAGCTGGCGAAGCGCTGGGTGTGGAACTCCTCGTCGCCGAACAGAGTGAGCAGGCTGTGCATGCGCTTGAAGTACAGCCCGATGTCGTGCTCGTCGGTGACGCCGATGCCGCCGTGGAGCTGAGTCCCTTGGCGCACCACGAAGCCGCCGCTCAGGGCGAGCTGACACTTGGCTGCGCTGATCGCGCGAGCGCGCTCCGCGGGGTCCGCATCGTCCGCCTTGATCATCGCCATGATGGCGCTGCTCTTGGCGAGCTGGGTCTCCACGAACATGTCGACCGTGCGGTGCTGCAGCGCCTGGAAGGTGCCGATCTTCATGCCGAACTGTTCGCGCTCGCACAGGTAGTTGCGGGTCATGCCGAGCACCGTCTGCATGATGCCAGCGCCTTCGGCGCACGCAGCGGCCGCGCCATAGTCCATGACTTGCTCGAGCACGGCGGCTGCCTTGCCCGCTTCCCCAAGGAGACGTGCATCGGCGCCCTCGAAGTCGATCATCGCGGCCTTGTGGCCGTCCATCATGTCGACCCGCGTGCGCTTCACGCCAGCGGCGTTGGCGTCCACGAGGAATAGCGAAACGCCGTCGCGGTCCCGCGTCTCACCAGACGTGCGCGCGCTCACCACCAGCTTGTCGGCGCCGTGGCCCGCGAGGACCCAGCGCTTCTTGCCGGTGAGCTTGAAGCCGTCGCCGCTCTTTTCCGCGCGGGTGGTGACGTTGGTCACGTCGTGGCGGCTCTGCGCTTCGGTATAGGCGAGGGCGAACACCTCGGAGCCATCGATCAATGGTGCGAGGATCTCGGCGCCGTCCTCATCACTCACGGAGTAGCGGATCGCCAGGCCGGCGAGCACCACGGAGGCGATGTAGGGCTCCGGCACCAGCGTCGTACCGAGCTGCTCGATGATCAGCGCGGCGTCCGTGAAGGAGCCGCCGAGGCCGCCCATTTCCTCCGGGAAGAGCACGCTGAGCCAGCCAAGCTCGCCCATCTTTGCCCAAGTCTCCTTGGCGTAGCCAAGCTCCGTCTCGCGCAGCTTGCGCATGCGCTCCACGGTGGATTCCTTCTTGCAGAAGTCCGCGACGGTACCGACGAGGAGCTTCTGGTCGTCATTCAGATCGAAGTTCATGGTCAGTCTCCCTCACGCGCTCGGTAGGCCAAGGATCAGCTTGGCGATGATGTTCTTCTGGATCTCGTTCGAGCCGGCGTAGATGGTCGCGGCGCGCACGTAGTTGAAGATGCTCGGTGCGGACTCCCCGCGTGGGTTCACGGTGCCTTCGGGGTTGAACCAGGTCAGGCTGTCGTGGCCCAGCACCTCCATCAGGAGATCCACCGTCTCTTGCTGAAGCTCGGTGCCCCGCAGCTTGAGGATGGAGCTCTCAGGCCCCGGTGCGTGGCCGAGCTGCGCGCTCGCCAGGGAGCGCAGGACGGTCATGCGCAGCGCCTCCAGCTTGATCTCCGAGCGCGCGATTTTCGCGCGGAAACCCGGATCCTCGAGGAGCGGCCTGCCGTCCTTCTGGATTTCCTTTGCCAGGCGCTTCGTGCGGAGCAGCGTGCGGGCGCTGATACCGACGCCACTCACCAGGGTGCGCTCGTGGCCGAGCAGCGCCTTGGCGTAGGTCCAGCCCATGTTTTCCTGGCCGATCAGGTTCTCCTTCGGAACCTCGACGTTCTCGAACCAGGTTTCGCAGAAGGCCGGCGTCCCGCCGGTGGTCAGGAACGGCTTCACCGTCAGGCCTGGCGTCTTCATGTCCACGAGGAAGAAGCTGATGCCCGCCTGCTGCTTCACGTCGGGGTTCGTGCGCGCGAGCACGAAGATCCAGTCGGCGTACTGGGCGTACGTGGTCCAGGTCTTTTGCCCGTTGAGCACGTAGTTGCCCGCGTCGTTCTTTTCCGCGCGGGTTTTTAGCGAGGCCAAGTCACTGCCCGCGTTGGGCTCGGAGTAGCCCTGGCACCAGACCTCTTCACCACTCAAGATCTTCGGCAAAAAGCGCTGCTTCTGCGCGTCGTTGCCGAACTGCATGATCAGCGGGCCCACCATCGACAGGCCGAACGGAGACAGCTGCGGCGCGCCGGCGAGCTCCAGCTCCTGTCCAAAGATGAAGCGCTGAGTCGCGTCGAAGCCTGGGCCGCCAAACTCCTTCGGCCAGTGGGGAGCCACCCAGCCCTTGGCGGCGAGCACCTTGTGCCACTCCATCACTTCAGCGTTCGAGAACGCAGCGTCGTGGCTGGCTTTGGTCGCGATGTGGGGCGGCATCGCCTGGGCAATCCACTCGCGAACTTCGCTGCGGAATGCCTCTTGTTCGGGGGTGAACGACATGTCCATGGCTGTTCTCCTGGCTGACTCGCTGGGCCCGCCTCGCGAGCCAACTATGTAGTCGGGCTCCGTAGTGGCCCGGGCGAGAGACCGTATCACAGCGCGCCAGCGAGACCAGCGCGGAAACCCCGGCGGGCTTTGGTGGAAACCAACGCGTCTCCCCCCAAAATCCCGGGCTGATTCTGGAGTCTCACTCCGAACGTCGTGGGCTCATCCTCGCAGAGCGAAGTCTCATGCAATACGCGCCAGCGCGGTCGGCCGCGTCAGGGCACCTCGAGGATCTTTCGAGTTTTTCGGGGGGGAGGGGCGCTGCCGGTCAGCCGGTGCTCGACTTGGCTGCGCCTCGGGTGTAGAGCCCCGCCCCCATGGGCTTTTCATGCGGCATCGTTGGCCTGCCGAACGTCGGTAAGAGCACTCTCTTCAACTCCCTCAGCACCGCCAAGGCGGAGGCGGCGAACTACGCGTTCTGCACCATCGAGCCGAACGTCGGTGTGGTGCCAGTCCCCGATGAGCGCCTGAAGCAGCTGAGCGTGATCTACAAAACGCAGCGCGAGGTGCCGACGACGATTCAGTTCGTGGACATCGCGGGCCTCGTGCGCGGCGCCTCCAAGGGTGAGGGCCTCGGGAACCAGTTCCTGTCTCACATCCGTGAGGTAGACGCCGTCGCCCACGTGGTGCGCTGCTTCGAGGACGAGAACGTCGTGCACGTCGAGGGCAAGGTGAGCCCGGTCGACGACATCGAGACGATCCACACGGAACTGGCGCTGAAGGACATGGACACGGTGAACAAGCGCCTCGACCGCGCGCGCCGGCAGAGCAAGGGTGGCGACGCAGTCGAGAAGGCGGCCATCGTGGTGTGCGAGGCGCTCGCCAAGCACCTCGACGAAGGGAAGCCGGCGCGCTCCTTCAAGGTCGATGGCGAGACGGAGACGAATATCCTCAGGGATATGCAGCTCCTGACGAGCAAGCCGGTGTTCTACGTCGCCAATGTGGATGAAGGTTCTCTCGGGAACCTGGACGCGAACCCACACCTCACGAAGCTCAAGGCCTACGCCGAGGCTGAAGGCGCGAAGGTGATTCCGATTTGCGCGCAGCTCGAAGAGCAAATCGCTGAGCTAGAGCCTGCGGATCGCCCCGAGTTCCTCGAGAGCGTCGGCTTGAAGGAGCCGGGCTTGAACTCGGTGATCCGCACTGGGTATGAGCTGCTCGGCTTGCTGACGTTCCTCACCGCCGGTGAGAAGGAGTGCCGCGCCTGGACCGTGCGGAAAGGCTCCACGGCGCCTGAGTGTGCGGGGGCGATCCACAGCGACTTCCAGCGCGGCTTCATCAAGGCCGAGGTGATCTGGTGGGAGGATCTGATCAAGTACGGATCCGAAGCCAAGTGCCGTGACGCCGGCAAGCTGTCGATTGAAGGTAAGGAGTACGTCGTGCGCGATGGCGACGTGATCCACTTCCGCTTCAACGTCTGACGCTTCGCTCCAACGGCGACTGAAAGCCGGACGCAGCTGAAGCGAACGAGCGGCTCAGAGGGCCTGGCCAGACTGATGCCACTCTTGGGCGGCTTTGGCGCCGACCGGCACCGGTCCACCGAAGGCGCCGAAGAAGCGCGCTACCCAGAGCACGACCAGTAGCACCGAGATGACGATGTAGAGCTGGCCGATCCGCTTGCCCGACGCGAACAGCGCGTCGTTGGAAGGCTGCAGGCGCTTCGGCGCTAGCAAGAGCCAGCTGCCGTAGACCAACGCGAAGGCGTGAAACGGTGCCGCGAGGAAAAACAGCGGGTGCAGGTGGAAGGCTTCACCGACGTGCCCGTGCAGCGCGGCCATCGTGGCGCGGGTCAAGCCGCAGCCGGGGCAAGGCTGGTTGAACATGCGCGCCGAGGGGCACGCGACGAAGTCCGTGAACAGACTGAAGAAGAGCGGTCCGACGACGAGCGCCCAGAGCACGATGCGGAGCGCCCAGTCCTTGTAGGATCGCTCGCTGTTCGCCGGGGCTGGTGTCCCGGTTGTCCCCGTTGCGGCCTGCACGTCGACTCGAGTACCGCCGAACCGTCGCTCGGGCAACTCGAGGTGCGCAAAAGCAACTTCGAGCGCGGCGCGCAGACTTCCCGCTCGGCGCTCGAGCGCACAAACGAAAAACGCGCGGGCTCGCAGGAGCCCGCGCGTTGATGTCGTGGCGCGATTGGTTAGCGCAGCACCATGCTGACCACGTTGAGCAGCACGATAATCACGAACCATGCGATGGCGAGGTAGACGCAGATCTTGGCGATCTTCAGCTTCGCTTGGAACTCTTGTACG
>JBFXBK010000459.1:0-6923 GCA_050183255.1 Polyangiaceae bacterium
CCCCCGAGCGCCAAGAGCATGAACAGAAAGATCGCGTAGTCGTTGCTGAAGCGCTGGCCGAACTGTTGCCAGCCGGTGTTCTGGTAGAGCAGCGTCCACACACTGACGGCGGCGACGGTGGCCCACAACGCGCGATACAGCCAGCGCTGGGCGTGGCCGCGCGCTGGCCACAAGAGCCAGAGGTACATCGGCGTGGTGAACCACAGCGCGAGGCCATGGGCGTTGATCTGAAATGGAGCTCCGGGGCCCTTGTTCCAGTAGGGCAGGTTACTGAGCATCACACCCAGGTTGCGCCCCAAGAAGTGATAGTGAAACAGCCCCCACGTCTCCATGCGCCCCGCCCAGCGCACCTTGAGGTAGCGATAGCCCACCTCACCCACGCTGCCGAAGCGCGCGTAGTTGTGCCAGAGGTAGAAGGCGACGCACAAGGCCGCGGGCGCCGCGAACGTGAGGTAGAGCCGCACTAGCCGCGGCTTGTCCAGGCGCTGCCACCAAGCCTTCAGGCGTTGCCTCGCGGATTCATCCTCTGCTGCCGGTGGGCGCACCGACTCCTGGGTGCGCGCCAGATCTCCCTCACCCCCACCCGCTCGGCCCTCGCTACACACCCGAAGCGCCTCGAGAGCGAAGAGCACTGCTGCGAATGCCAGTGGCGCGCGCGTGAGGAAGCCAAAGCCGAGCATCAACCCGGCGAGCAGGGGTCGCTCGGCGTCGAGGGCAAACAGCACGTAAAGCGCACACAGGCCGGCACCGACGACATGCGCCGCAAACCACACGGTGCCCTGCTCGGCGCTGAAGAAGTAGACGCTGCCAAACGCGAAGAGCAGCGCCAGCGCCACGTTCTCCGCCACGTTGCGCTTCGAGTGGTCGCGACGTCTGAGCTTCTCGAGCACCAGGAACAAGACGGCTGGTCCAATCCCCGCGAGCCACAAGAAGGCTTGGCCGTCGCGCACGCCCTCCGCGCCTCCGGCAAGCCACACCCAGGGCAACAACAGCAGGGCCGGAAACGGCGGAAACGCGATGAACCAGCGGCCGTTGAACTCCGCGAAGTCGTTCATCTGGGCGTAGGCGGGCGGTGGGCCTCCCAGGTCGAGGCGCCCCTGGAGCCAGCTCTCGGCGAGCAGTGCGAAGTGGTTGAACGGCGTGTGCTCGTGGAGCCGCTCGGGTTTGGCGAGCAGGAAGAACACCAGGGTGCACAGCACGTACACCGCGAGCGCGAGCGCGACTCGCCGCTTCCGATCGTCCCGCTGGAGCCAGCCCATCTGCTGAGACGCTAGTGTCACGGCCTGCGCCGAAGCCAGCCCTTTTGCAGGGTTCGCGACGGCTCGCTCGGCAACTCAGGCGGGGCTTGGAGATCAACGCAGTCCGCCGAGCTTGCCAGCGGCGTTTCCACGGCTAAGCTTCGCGCCCCTTTTCCCCCGATCATGGCCAACCAACCCAAACCTCAGTTCAGCGTCGCGCTGGCGGACCTCGAGAACGACGACCGTCAGCTCGAGGTGCCGATCCCGGCGACATGGCTGGCGGGTGCGTTGGAAGGCACTGAGGCACGGGCACGCGGGGTCGATGGAGAGCTCGACGTCACGGTCAGCAAGCAGGGCCGCGAGGTCATGGTGCGCGGCCACCTGAAGGCCCCCGTGGAGATGGACTGCGCTCGCTCCCTCGAGCCCTTCGACCTCGACATCGCGACCGACGTGTTCTTGCTGTTGGCCCCCGCCTCCGCCGGGGGCAGGCACAAGCCAGCGAAGAACACGCAGAAGGCCACCCCGGCCACCCAAACTTCTGCGGCTCCGCAGCGCGAAGCTCGCAAGACGAAGAAACATCGAACAGAAGACGACGAAGACGAACTCCTCAGTGAGGAGGACGCGGCTCGGGACGTCTACAGCGGCGAGGAAATCGTGCTGGATAGCTTCATCCGGGAGTTCATTCTCCTGGAGCTACCGCTATTTCCCTTGCGCTCGGAAGACACTCCCCCTATAGCCTCGCCCTCTTTGGAGCCGCAAACAGCAGATCGCCCGCTCGATCCGCGTCTGGCTCCGCTCGCAGCGTTGAGAGATCGTCTGCGCGATAAGGAGTAAGACCGTGGCAGTTCCCAAGCGACGACAGAGCAGCGCCCGACGCGACATGCGCCGTGCAAATCACGACAAAGTGGCTGCGCCCAACATCATCCCCTGCCCGAACTGCTCGGCCCCCATGGTGCCGCATCGGGTTTGCCCGGCGTGTGGCCACTACAAGGGCCGCGCTGTCGTGAAGTCGACCGACCAGGGCTGAACCGTTCACGGTTCGGTGACTGCCCGGTGGCCCTGGTTGGTCACCGGGTTTTCTCGTTTCTTTCAGCGGTTCACCCACACGGGTTTGGGGGTGAGGTGCGGTGTTCCGCCGCTTGGACTCCACCCAAGGCGCCACCCCGCGGGCCCGCCACGGCGCACGAGAAAGGCACTCGGTGCAGCGGCTCTAGACGCACGGCATCATTTCCGCGCAGACATTCTGGAACGGCTCACCAGCTACGCGGTACGTAGAAAACTACGCACTTTCCCCGGTTAATTTGCTGACGAAGCGGTCGCGGATCTGGTTGAACCAATTCTAGACGCGGAGGCTACGGGATCGTAAGTGATGGGTATGAGTGCCGAGCAGCTCACGCCGAAGAGTCGGATCGTTGGAATTGGCGCGTATGCCCCCTCCAAGGTCGTGACCAACCACGATCTGGAGAAGATCGTCGATACGTCCGACGCCTGGATCCGCGAGCGCACCGGCATCGGTGAGCGTCGCATGGCCGCCGAGGGTGAAGCAGCGAGCGACATGGCGCTCGAGGCGTCGAAGCGAGCGCTGGAGATGGCCGGGGTGAAGCCCGAAGAGCTCGACATGATCATCGTGGGCACCATCAGCCCTGACATGCCCCTGCCCGCTTGTGCGGCGTTCCTGCAGGCAAAGCTGGGCGCCCGCGCCGTACCTTCATTCGATGTCGCCGCCGCCTGCGCCGGCTTCCTGTATGCGCTCTCCATCGGCGATCAGTATATCCGCACGGGAATGGTCAAGCGCGTGCTGGTCGTGGGCGTGGAGCTGCTCAGCCGCGTGTTGAACTGGGAAGACCGCACCACCTGCGTGCTGTTCGGCGACGGCGCTGGCGCGGCCGTGCTCGCACCGACTGACGGTGGACCCGCCGGGGTACTTTCCACGCAGCTTTATACGGATGCATCGCTCGCGGAGTCGCTCTGCATTCCTGCTGGTGGCAGCAAGGAACCCCTCACCCCCGAGCTGATCGAGAAGCGCCGTGACAAGGTGCACATGATCGGCCAGGACATCTTCAAGGTTGCGGTGAAGAACCTCTCGAGCGCGTCGAAGTCTGCCCTGGAAGTCGCCGGGCTCGAGACCGATCAAGTCGACTGGGTGGTGCCCCACCAGGCCAACCTGCGCATCATCAGCCAGGTGTCGCAGCGCCTGAAGATCCCGATGGATCGCTTCGTGCTCAACATCGAGCGCTACGGCAACACCTCGAGCGCGTCGATTCCCATCGCCCTGGATGAGGCGGTGCGCGATGGTCGCATTCAGCCGGGCCAGACCGTGCTGATGTGCGCGCTAGGCGCAGGGATCTCCTGGGCGAGCGCACTCGTCCGCATGTAGTGAGGCGAATCTCTGATTCGCTGAACAAATCAACACAGCCTTCCTCGTCTCAAAAGTAGAACCAAAGCGCAAAACTCGTGCGCCCACACCCTCGGGGGGCGGGCGAGTTTTGTAGCGAACTACGGAGACAGGACAGTAGCTCACGCCGCAGCGTGTCGACGCACGGCGCGGGTTTCCGAGGCCGCGCTGCCTGAGTTAAGGTCCCGCCGTTGCGGCGGCAGCCGCCGATCAGTGAGCGCAAGAGCGCTCCACATGGGAGAGATTTTGATGTCAGTCGCGTGGTTGTTTCCAGGTCAGGGCACTCAGTTCGTAGGCATGGGCAAGAGCCTGTACGAGGAGAGCCAAGCGGCGCGCGATGTCTTCGAGCGAGCCAACTCCGCGCTCGGGTTCGCTATCAGCGCGCTGTGTTTCGAAGGGCCGGAGAGCGATCTCGTGCTGACCAAGAACACGCAGCCAGCGATTGTCACCGCGAGCATCGCGGCGCTCGCGGCGCTGAAGGAGTTGGTGCCGAACCTGCCGGCGCCGAACGTCGCCGCCGGGCACTCTCTCGGCGAATACAGCGCGCTGGTTGCGGCTTCCGCGCTCAGCTTGGAGGACGCCGTGCGCTTGGTGCACCTGCGTGGCAAGGCCATGCAGGAAGCCGTGCCAGAGGGCAAAGGCGCCATGGCGGCGATCCTGGGCGGTGACCGGGCTGCGGTGGAGGATCTTTGCCGCGCGGCACAGGCAGCGGGCAGCGTCTCTCCCGCAAACTTCAACGCCCCAGGGCAGATCGTCATCGCGGGCTCGAGCGAGGGCGTCGGACGCGCCTCGGAGCTCGCGGGCGAGCGCAAGCTGAAGGCGATCCCGCTGAAAGTCAGCGCGCCTTTCCATTGCAGCCTGATGGAGCCTGCGGCGCGCGCGGTGGAGAGCGCGCTCGGCGATATCCAGATCGCGCCGCTTGCATTCCCAGTGGTCAGCAACGTCGAAGCCGAACCGAATCAGGCGAGCGAGCGCGTCGCGGAGCTACTGGTTAAACAAATCGATGGGCCGGTGTTGTGGGAGCAGAGCGTGCTTCGCATGCGCGCCCTGGGCGTGGACCAAGCCCTAGAAATCGGGCCGAAGAACGTGCTCGCAGGTCTAGTCCGAAAGATCGACAAGGCGCTCAAAGTGCAGTCGCTCTTCGAGATGGACGCGCTACGCAAGTTCGCCGAAACACTCTGAACTCGTTGCCTCGCATCGCACTTGCAGAGCCGGGCTCCACACAGCGCGAAGCTAGCAACACACACCAGCTTTGACGCGCTGAGCTGAAGCAGCGCGCCACGCTCGAGGACGTGGGGCGAACCGTGATTTGTCTGCGCCTCCAAGCACGAAATGCCGACTCGCGCCGTGGAGGCACCGAGTGCACGCGTAGCGAAGTCTGCTACGCACGCATCGAACGAGCCCGGTGCGAGCGTCTGGGGCGCTGCTATTCAGCTGGATAACAGCGCGAAACGCCCGCCGACCGGTTTGCGCCTGCACCTAACTTTCACCCTTGTTTTGTGCCTGCACGTGGTAAACAGGCGCGCCCTGTCAGGGGGAGTGCATGTTCGATCTGAAGTCTAGAGTAGCAGTGGTCACAGGTGGCTCGCGCGGCATTGGTCGCGCGGCGGCGATCGCGCTCGCCGCCCAAGGCGCGCATGTGGTCGTTGGGTACGCGAGTGGGGAAGCGGCGGCTCAAGAAGTCGCGGCTGCGATCACCAACGCGGGCGGAAGCGCCGAAACCGCACGGCTGGATGTGTCATCGCCCGAGGTCGAAGCGGCCATTGCCGCGATCGCCAAGCGCCATGGTCGGTTGGATATCCTCGTGGCAAGTGCCGGCATCAGCATCGACGGCTTGCTCCTGCGACTGAAGGACGAAGACTTCGATCAGCTGCTCGCGGTGAACCTCAAAGGCGCCGTGTACTCCTCTCGGGCTGCGATCAAGACGATGATGCGCGCGCGTTTCGGCCGCGTGATCTTGCTCTCCAGCGTGGTCGGCGAAATGGGCAACGCGGGTCAGACAGCTTACGCAGCGACCAAGGCCGGCCTCGTGGGCGTGGCCAAGTCCCTGGCCCGCGAGTATGCGTCACGCGGTATCACGGTGAATGCAATCGCTCCCGGCTTCGTGGAGACGGACATGACCCGAGCCCTGACCGACGAGCAGCGCAAAGGGATCTTGGACGCCGTTCCCGTGGGTCGCATCGGCTCGGCCGAGGAGATCGCCGCCGGTATCGTCTACCTTGCTTCCGAAGAGGCGGGTTACGTCACGGGCGAAACCCTGCGGATCAATGGCGGGATGTACATGTGAAGTGACCACGCCAGAACGGTGTGGGCCGAGTGTCGGGCCGTTCGCGCTCCAGGGCGCGAACGAGACCAAGGCGCCATCCACGGATGGTGACTGACGAGAGAGACGCGCAACTCGCGCGCAGGAACGAAAGCAACAGAGCATTGGCCGCGGGAAGCGGCCTTGGAGGCAGCATGGCTGAAGGTATCGAGGCGAAGGTCAAGCAGATCATCAAAGAGCAGCTGGACGTGGACGAGGCAGACATCAAGGCGGAGTCCACCTTCATCGACGACCTGGGAGCGGACTCCCTCGGTCTGGTCGAGCTCGTGCTCGCCTTCGAAGAAGCGTTCGAGATCGACATCCCCGACGAAGACACGGAAAAGATCCGCACCGTCCAGGACGCGGTCGACTACATCCAGCAGCACCAGGCTGGCTGAGTCGCGCGCCAGTCCGCGCGACATTCCATTTCGCTTCGCTCGAGGCGCCAGAGCCGCCGGTCACAGGCCGCACCTTCTGCGGCCTGTCTGCTCGCGCGCAGAGCCAAGCACTTGTTGGACACGCCGAGCTTCGCGCCATCCAAAGCAGCGGGCTCGGCATAGCTTTGCGCGGCACGCGCACCCCTTCTCACGCCATTGCGTGGGCACCATGAGGCAGCAATGGAACGCGTTGTCATCACCGGAATTGGTCTGATCACTCCCAACGGCATCGGCACAGAAGCCACCTGGCAGTCGCTGCTGAAGGGCGAAAGCGGTGCTGGACCCATCACTCAGTTCGAGATCACCGACGAGTACCCAACGCGTTTCGCCTGCGAGGTCAAAGACTACGACCCCGCGGAGTTCATGCCGCGCAAGAAGCTGAAGGAAGTCGCGCGCTTCATCACCTTCTCCATGGGAGCGACGAAGCTGGCGTTCCAGGACGCGGGGCTCGAGCTGACGGAGGCAGAACGCGATCGCGCGGGTTGTTTCGTCGGTGTTGGCCTCGGCGGCTTGGAGAATCTCGAGCGGGTCAAGATGATCCTCGAGACCAA
>JBFXBK010000460.1:0-6920 GCA_050183255.1 Polyangiaceae bacterium
TTGCCACAAGGAATCAAAATGCTTAGGCGGTCAGTCATTCGCCGTTTCACAGCCGCGCTCGCGTGTGCTGGGCTCCTGACGCTTGCTGCTGGCGGAGCTCGGGCCGAGGTCGAGAAAGCAGGCGCTTGGCCGGAAACGTCGCCGAAGGTGTCGCTCTCTTTGTCACGGGTGACGCGCTCGGAGGCGCTGCACAAACTGGCCGACGCTGCACACTGGAACGTGATCTATCGGGGGCCCGAGGGCGCGCCGATCGACTTGCACGTGAAGCAGCTGCCGGCGGAAGACGTGATGCAGGCGCTCTTCGCGGATGCCGATTACCGCGCGGAACGCAAGGGAGATCTCATCACCATCGTGCCGGTCGAGCCACCTGCACCAGCCGGGTCAGCTTCGCCGGCCGGCGACACTGCAGGCGCCGCAAGCGCGCAGGTCCCGCTCGCCGCCGCGAACAGCGCGGGCGAGCCGAGCAGCGCCCCCGAGCCAACGGTTGCCCCTATGGAGGTCAGTCCACCAGTGCCTCCAGCTCCCCCAAGCGCCGTCCAAGCACCCTCTCTCAGCGCGAGCAAGGTCGCTGAGCAGGGAGATGGCAAGGATCGAGTCATCACTGGCAGCTCCGTCCGCATCGAGAAAGGTGACGTCGTTCACGATCTGACGGTGATGGGCGGGAGCGCGGAGGTCCTCGGTACGGTTACGGGCGACCTCACCGTGATGGGCGGACGCGCGGTGCTGCTGCCAGGTGCACGGGTGAAAGGTGATGCCGCAGTCGTAGGCGGAAACCTCGAGCTGCAAGATGACACCGAGGTCGGCGGCGACGTCGGTGTCATGGGCGGCAGGCTCACTCAAGCCAAAGGCGCGAGGGTGCTGGGCGAGGTGCAGACGAATCGCGGAGGCACAGATGTCCACGTTGACGGTGGAAGGAGCAGAGGAGGAAAGGCGATGGGCGTAGTCGAAGAAATTGGGTCCGCGCTGACCAAGAGCGCCATGCTCTTCGTGTTCGGTGTTGTACTGATGGCGCTGGCGACGCGGCGCATGGACGCCCTGAGCCAAGAGGTCACGCTGCGTCCCATGCGAAGCTTCGCGCTTGGAGTGGTGGCCTGGCTCAGCGCACTCATTGGCTTCATCGTGTTGTGCGTGACGTTGATCGGGATCCCCATCGCCCTGCTCGGAGTACTGGTGCTGACCTTCATCAGCTACGCTGGGATTTGCGCAGTGTTGCAGACCCTTGGTGGCACCTTGGTGCAGCACCGCACCAAGAACCCGTACACACACCTCGCGGTTGGCTGTGCCCTGTTCCTGCTCGTAGGGGCGATCCCTTGGCTCGGGGGCTTCTTCACCTTCGCCGTAGTCACGATGGGACTTGGCGCGGCGGTCGCGAGCCGCAAGCTCAGCTTGCGGCTGCGACCAACGCCCGCCTGAACTGGGCGTCTCCCCAACGCGAAGCCCCGCACTCACGTGCGGGGCTTCTTGCGTTTGACGGGCCTGAAGGTGCTCTACCGAAGGGCGCTACTTCCGCTGAAGCACGCTGCCGCCCTTGAGCCGATTGCGCAGCGAATTGCCGCGCAGGGAGGAGCCACCGCTGGCCGGATCGAAGCGAAGCTTGCCCACCGGGCCGCTCAAGCGCCAGGCGTAGGAGCCGTCTGGCTTCTTGGCGCGCTTCACCTTGGGGTCCAGATCGAGCACTCCGGGAGGACCACCGGTCTTCCCGAGCAGGGCGGCGGTCATCTCGTTCTTGTCGCGGTATGCATCCTTGAACGAGAAACTCAAAGTCATTTCCGCGAGGGAACTATCGAAGGGATCCCGCAGCTTGATCTTGCCGGCAGCGTCGACCTTGATGTCGGTCCCGTCACACTTGAGTTCCGACACCGTCACCGTGCCTGCAGTCGCCTCGGCCTTCAGGCTCAGCGTTCCAGCCTTGATCTCCGGCAGCGCGATCGTATCGCGGATCTTCGTCTTTCCGTCGCCGACACGCAGTCCCTGGACCTCGAGCTCCACGGTGCCATCGGCTTCGGCGAGCTTCCCTCCGGGGATCGTCAGGTCGACGGTGCCCGTCATCGAGCCCTGCATGGGGATGCCGATTGCCGCTTGGACGAAGGGCAGCTTGTTGACTCCCAGGTCCTGTACTTCGACGTGGATGTGCTGCGTGCCATCCTCGTTGGCGTAGGTGCCCTTGATGGTGCCGTCGAACGCCTCTGCGTCGAAGCTCACCGAGGTGTCACCTACGATCGCGCTCCAGATCGAGGCCCGCGCGGTAGCGCGTGTGATGGAGAATCGCTCGGCTTTAGCGAGCTTTCCGTCTTCGGTCACCTTGGGTTGACCAACCAGCTCCACGTCTTCGACCTCCACACCGCTCAGCCAGTACGTATCCAGATCTCCGATACGCAACGTGAGCGGGTTCTCGTCGGTCTGCCGAGCGTTGAACTCCGCTTCGATCTTCGTCTTCGCGCGGTCCGTGGGCAGCGTCAGGTAAAGGAACGTGACGAGCGCGAACAGGTAGAACAACGGGTAGCCCACCCACTTCAAGATCTTCTTGCCGCGGGGGCTCATCCTTCTTCTCCCTTGGGTTCCTCGCCAGCAGGCTTCTTCTCCGGTGCCTTGCGATCGAACGACGAGACCGTCATCGACACGTCGTATTGATCCGGCTGAGAGCCACTTCGACGAATGTTCAGCTTGGTGATCTTCACCGGGTAGCCCGAGCGTTCAATCGACTCCATGAACTTCGCGAGCGGGAGCATGCCGACCTTGCGCAACGTGATGCGCGTCGAGCGCTCCTCATACATTTTGCCGTGAGGAACCGTTGCTTGGTCTTGACTCTCCGGGATGTCGACCTTGTTTTGCTTCGCGAGGCGGTCAAGGAACCCCGCGAGCGCAGGGGTGGTCTTTGCGTAGCGCTCGACCACGGCGTCCTGGTTCGCTGAGCGAGCGGCGTATTGCGCTCGCCCCTCGCGAATCGAGCGAATAGCGCTCTGCAGTGCCTCGTTGTCGCCGCGCTTGCTGCCAACCGCGCTCGTGATGAGCACGGGAACGCCGATCAGCACGAACACGACAAACACACCCATCAGCACCGTCGCGAGGCGGCGTTCACGAGGCTCGAGCTGCGCGAAGCGCTCACCGAGAGTCATTTCTCGCCTCCCTCTTCCTTCTTCGCAGGCTTCTTCGCGCCGCCGTCTTCAGGGCATGCCACGTCGAACTCGAGCACGTACTTCTGTCGATCGCTATTCACGACTTGGGTGATCTTGGAGACCTTCACGTCTTGGAAGCAGGCGTGTTCCTTGAGCTTGCTGGAGATGTTCTGAGCCTCGTCCGTGGACCCGACGATGGCGTTCATCTTCACCTTCCCACGCTGCATGTCGAACTCTTGAATGTCGTGGGTGACGGTGTGGGGCACCGCGTTGCTGATCTCCACGATGACGTCGAAGGCGTCGAAGTGAGGCATCGGATCGCTGTCCTGTTTGCCTGGCCCTTTGTCGAGCAATTCGCTGACTCGGTCAGGATCCGATGTCTCTTCACCCAGCACCTTGAGCGAAATCTCACCAAGCGCGCTGCTTAGTGCAGCGTTCTCTTGATCGAGCGCCCGCATCTCCGCCCACGTGGAGAACACGAAGAACACAAAGATCGTGGCGAACAGGCCGCTCAGTGTCGGAGCTTTTTCCTTGAGGAAAGCAAAGCCGCTCTCGAAGCCTAGGCCGCCCTGCCGCAGATTGAGATCTCGCGCCTTGCCGCGCAGGCCCAAGGCAATCCCGACGGCGCGGGCGAAGCGAGGCAGCGCGGCGAGCTGGTCGGGGTTCGCGTTTTCCAGCGCTAGGCCAGGCAAGACTTCAACGGGAGTCCCCAGGTGATACGCCAGAAATTCTGGCGCACCCGCCGGCAAGGTCCCGGTCAGGTAGACGACCTCGACGCTCTGTCCGCCCTTGGCTAGCCAAGCAGTCAAGCTCTGCCGGAGCTCCGCAGCGAGCGCTTCGGCGCCCTCGGGCAGCGTGCCTACGCCTCGCGAGAGCGTGCGCGCGAACACCGGCATGCCGCCCTCCATCACCACGAAGTCGGTGTGGGATCCGCCGAAGTCCACGATGGCCGCCGGGCGTGAACCCAGCACGTCCGGGACGAGTTCGACGAGGTTCGAAAGCGGCAGCGCCCCGGCAGATACGCGTTCGGGTTCACGACCGGTGGCGGTCTTCACCTGCGCGATCACTGCGAGCACGTCGGTCTCGCGCGCGGCGACCGTCAGCACCTCCGCCGTGGGCTCCCGGGTTGGCGGCGGTGGACGGAAGTCGTAGACGACTTCTTCGATGTCCAGCGGCAGCTCGGCTTCGAGCTCGAACGGGAGGACATCGGACAGCTGCTTCAGCGCAGTGCCGGGCACGCGGATGCGGTGCACGAACGCCTTCTGACCATCGATGGCGACCGCGAAGTGTTCACCCGCGTGGAGCAGGGGCATGAGCGCCTGACGCAGCGCCTCCGCGGGGTTGACCACCTGGGCCACATCCACCTCGGTCATTTGCTCGAGCTCTACCGCGCGGTAACGCGTGCGCAGCAGCACTGCGCGCACGTGAGTGTCTCGGATGTCGATGCCTACGATTCTGGCCATGTCGTTCTAAGGAGGCGCGCCGGTCTGGGGAGAGCGGCTAGCTGCGATTGAGAGTGATTCCGTTTGGTCTCTCACTCCAGGCGGTAATACACGATGCGACCCGCCGGGTCTGGTTTGAAGTAGTTTGCGAGCGCCGAGTCGGTCGCGCCCTCGGGGAGACTAGTAGGCGCCGCGCTCGGATTGTTACCCTCCGGAGCGGTCTCACCCGCGCTGGAGGCTCCCGGAATGTTCACTCCCAGAGCACCGAGCGCATCGGTGATCGCCTGGGCCGGCTCTGGAGCCCCGCGCATGTCGACGACTGCGCGCAGCCGGACGTTGGTCTCACGCTTCGCGCTCTTCACGTAGCCCCTGACGGCGATGTTGAAGACCTTACTCTCGGTGCTGATCGCCTTCATGGTCTCGTTCGGAGACTTGAAGGTGACGGGTTGAAGGCCGAGGGTGGAGAATACCGCTCCGAACAGGCCTTTGCCTGCCATCGCGTTGATGAAGCCCTTCGGAGAATTGAAGAGCGGCACGCCCGCAATGTAGCTCTTCACGACGCCCACGACGGAGATGAACTTGATCGCCTCCTCGGCTTCTGAGCACATCGGCGTGTTCTCGACGGCGTACTGGCAGATGATGGTCCACAACGCCTGGGCGTTCGCCGTATTGACGTTGAGCTCGCCCTGCCCCCACACCGTCAAGGTTCGCTTGGATGCGTCGGACTCGTCGGGCTCCACGAAGTTCGCCCAGATATCGTCGCTCATTCCGCGCACGAGACGCAGCTCCTCGAGGCTGTCGAACGCGGCGTTCTTGCGCACGTACTTGAGGCCGATCTGCTGATAGAAGGAGTCCTCGGGAGCCGCTGTCTGGGCCGTGTCCGACCCAAGTAAACACACCGCTGCTTGCTGATCGGGATCCGTCCAGTCGATCAGCGCGGAACACATCGCCTGGCGATCGGTGAACTGTCCGTCGGCATCTCGGTTCTCGAACAGTGCGTCGTACTGCGGGCCGCTGATCAAGGTTGCGATTGCGGTACCCGTGCGTACCTGACTGAACGCGTCGCCCTTTGCGGGCAGGTTCACGTTGATCTTGGAGTCCTCGTCCACGATCTTGATGTCGAAGCCGGCGCCGTCCAGGCCCAGATTCTCGCCCTCTTCCAGACGCACACTCGCGAGCGTCTCGAAACGCTTGCCGCTTTCCTTGTCGTTGAAGGCTCCGAGCACCAAGTCTGCGAACTCCCAAACCGGGATCTGGAACGCGCGACCACCCATCAAGAGGAAGATCGGCGCCGCGGCCTTGCGGATGGTGGGCTCTGAGGCGAGCAGCAGGCGTGATAGATTCAAGCCGCTCTTCGCAGCGTATTCCGCGCGGATAGAATCTCGATGCGAGAGCGCGCTCGACAGATCCGCGGTGGACTCCGTCTGGAACTCCGTGAGCATCACCGTGAGCACCGCCAAGGCACCGAGCACCATGATGAGCGCGACGCCACGCTGCTTCGAATGGCGCTTGCGCAGGCGATAGCGCTTGAGCGCGCCCACCGCTCGCGGCGTCGGCTCGGCGCGACCGCTGTTCGCCGCTTGGCCATTCGCCGCTTGGCCATTCGCCGCTTGGCCGTTCATCGCAGGGCTGTTCATCGCTGCAGCGCCCCCAGACCGGCGAAATCCATTGGAGATTGGATTGGAATCATCACCTTGGTGTCGAACTTGATGGTCTGGCGGGCGCGCCCCTTCGACGAGCGCTGCCCCCCATTGAGCACCAGGGTGATGTGTACCTGGTAAGGCAGACGGTTAGTCTGGCCGATGGACTGACTCGAGTCCCACTGCTCCGTCCAGCGCCCGGTGAACGGGTCGAGGTACTCGAGCTGGAACAAATCGATGTCGGTCGCGAGCACTTGGACGCGGCCGCCGCGATCCGGCTCCAAGTCGATCACCGCCGACTCCCGGCGCACCAAATCCGTGACGGCGCGCTGCTTCGGGTCTTCAGAGCCGAAGTACGAGAGCTCGCACTGATCCGACTCGTGTGCGTCCCGATCCAGCCGACGATGCGCGAACGCCGTGAAATCCACGCGATCCGATGGCGAACCGCGGCTGCCCTTGAACAGCGTCTCCCGAGTCACGAGGGACTGGTCGATCGGTCGATTGAAGCTCAAGAAGGCGCTCTGGAGTTCCCGGGCGATGCGTTGCATCGCGCTTCGGCCCTCATGATAGCGACCGCTGACCCCAACCACGCCGTCACGCGTGCTGCGGAGGCCCGAGAACGCGCCGTACAGCAGCATGCTGATCAGAGCCAGAATCGTGATCGCGACGATCAGCTCCAGCAGGGTGAAGCCCGCCAGCTGGCGACGCTGGCGGCGCCACCG
>JBFXBK010000461.1:0-6873 GCA_050183255.1 Polyangiaceae bacterium
AATCTGTGATTCGCTGAACAAATCAACACCGCCTTTCCTCGTCGCAAAAGTAGCGCGACGGCGCAAAACTCGGGCGCCCACACCCTGAGGGGGCGGGCGAGTTTTGCAGCGAACTACGGAGACAGGACCCTAGCTCGGCGGGTTGCCGATTGACGGCGCAGGGGGACGAGCGAAGGTTTCGCTTCGTGCGCTTCCTTTGGTCGTGTTTCGTAAATCTCTGGCTGCTGCTTTGGTGGCCCCTCCGCGCGTTGCGCGCTCGCTCTGCAGCGCCGCGGGCCGGCTATCTCGTGCTCAAGCTCGACGGGAGCGTCGTGGAGATCGCCCCACGTCGGCGATTTTGGCAACGCGGTCCACGCGTCGTCTCGGTGCACGCGGTGCGCGAGGCACTCGAGCTGGCGGCGAGCGACTCAAGGGTGCGCGGCTTGGTGCTGAGTTTCCGCCATGCAGCGCTCGGTGCATCGGTCGCAACCAGCTTGCGCGATGTGCTCGAGGCATGGCGAGCGCGGGGAAAGCTCGTGGTCGCCTACCTGCCGTTGGGCGCGGGAAATCGCGAACTCTACGTAGCGTCCGTCGCGGACAGGATCTACCTGGGGCACGAAACCTGGGTATTGCCGCTCGGATTTTCTGTCGATTCTCCGTACTTCAAGGGCACGCTGGACCGGCTCGGAGTCGAGCCGGATGTCTACTCGCGCCGCGAGTACAAGACCGCGATGGAGTTCGTGACGCGCGGTGAGATGAGCGAGCCGCAGCGCGAGCAACTCGGTGCGCTGCTGGATGACGCCTACCAGAGACTGATCGACGCGCTCAGCAGCGGCCGCGGCGTCGACGCGGACAAAGCGCGCCAGTGGATCGATGCCGCTCCGTACGATGCCGAAGACGCCGCGAGCGTCGGCCTGGTTGACGGTGTAGTCGACGATGATGCTCTGCTGAAGCTGCTCGCGACTGAACGCCTGGAGCCGCCGGGCGACGTCGAAGCCGACGACGCCCGTGTCACCTCTCTGGCGAGCTATCTGCGACGCCGACGCGTGAAGTTTCGGCCATTCTTTCGCCGCCCATACATCGCGGTGGTGGAGATGCGGGGCGCGATTGTTGGCAAGACCCCTGGAGCGCCTCAACTCGGCGAGTTCGTCGTGGATGACGACTTTCGGGAGATCCTCGAGGAAGTTGAAGACGATCCAAAGGCGCTTGGTGTGGTGGTGCATATCGACTCGCGCGGTGGAAGCGCGCTCGCGTCGGATCGCATTCTCAGAGCCGTGCGGAAATTGGGAAAGCGCAAGCCGGTGGTCGCCTACATGGGGAATATCGCAGCCAGCGGCGGATACATGATCGCCCTGGGGGGCCAGGAAGTAGTCGCTCAGCCGGCGACCATTACCGGGTCGATCGGGGTCGTCGCTGCGCGGTTGGTGGTCGAACAGCTCGCGACCCGCCTTGGCATCAGCTTGCAGCGCGAGGCTCGGGGCGCCCACGCCGGCATGATGTCGCCGTTTCGACCGTTTTCTGAGAGTGAGCGTGCTCGCTTCGAGAGCCTGATCGACGCAGGCTATCGGCGCTTCGTAGGCTCGGTGGCCGAGGCGCGGGGGAAGGGTTTCGATGAAACAGAGGCCGTGGCGCGCGGGCGAGTGTGGAGCGCCACGGCGGCAAAAGAGCGCGGCCTCGTCGACACACTCGGGGGTCTTGACCGCGCGATTCACTCCGTGCGGCAGCGGGTTGGGGCCAAGGCCACTCAGGCCGAAGTGGTCGCGGTCGCGCCCGCGCACATCCCGTCGCCGCTTGGTGTGGTGATGGGAGGCGCTCAGGCTGTGTTGCCGGCGCGTCTGCTGGATCAACTCGTTCCGGGAGCTGAGCGGGAGGTCATCCTACTTGGGCTCGGCTTGTTGTCTCGCGGGTCGATGGATGCACGACCCGAGCTACCCCAGCTGCTTTTGTGGTGCGACGCCCAGGCTCCTTGGGACTGAACGGAGCGGCCCGCACAGCACCCAAGGTGCAGGGGTGTAGGTGCAGGGGTGTGCGGGCATCTCCGCGCGGAGAGGAGCTATGGCCGATACGCTGAGCCGCTGGTGTAGCTCAAAGCCGTCGTGAACGGATTCTGAACGAGCACATTGCGAGTGCCGTTGCTGGCGTCTACGCTCACCACTTCGAACGTAGTCGTAGTCCCGTCGGAGACAGTATCGACGCCGTACAAGGTGCCGTTGCCGTCAGTGGTGGCTGAGCCGGGGACGAAGCTGACCAGCGCTCCCAGCGCCGAGTCCGTTGCTTTCCAGCTGTGCCATTCTTCATTGAAGCCGGCGAAGCTCTGGATGAGCGCGGCATCCGGGTTCCAGAGCAGCGTGGAGTAGAACGCGTCTCCGCTTGGCTTGAGCGCCTCCGTTTGACTCAGATCACTCAGCTTGATTGCATTCACGCCGAGAGCACTACGTTGCGTCGCTCCATTGCCGAAGCAGCCGGAGCTCAGGATGTAGAGTGTGTCATCAGTCGCCGAGTAGTGGACTGACGTCGGACCGACGTGGAGGAGTTCGATGCCGTCTCCCGCTGCAGAGCCGTTGAGGTCGACCACGCTGTCATCGCTGGCGTCGATGGCCATCAAGAGACTCTTGCCTGTGCAGGCAAGTTGGTAGTCGGGCGCGACGATGGTGCTCAGGTCGATTCGTGCCAGCGTAAACCAGAGGCGGTTCCTTGTGGAATCATACCAAGCGTAGTCCGGCTCGACTCCGCCGTCGGTGTCTAGCGCGTCGGCGTAGCCGGTGAGGTCGATGGTCTTCACGAGGGTGCCGTTGTCCAGGTTCAGCACTGCGAGGTGGCCGCTGTCGTAGAGCGGGACGTACGCCTTGAGCGGGCTGCTGCCCGCTGCGATCACCACGTCGTGGGGGTTCTGGCTCGACGCGCTGGGGACGGCCCCGCTCAAGTCGATCGTGCCAGTTGAGTTGCCGTCTGCATCCAACGGATGCACGAGGCCCGCTGTGCGCTCGAGCGCGAAGGCCCGATCGCCGGAGACGGAGACGACGCTGTCGGGATCGCTCAGTTCCAGACTCGCAGTCTTGGAGCCGTCGAGCTTGAGGGCGACCAGCTCAGTTGCCGTGGCGAAGTCGGTGACTGAGACGAACAGCCTGGGATCGCTCGCTACCCCTCCGCTGCCTGCGGAGCCGCCGGCGCCGCTAGCACCTGCTGACCCTCCAGCCCCACCGGTCCCGGCCGCTCCGCCAGTTGCGGTGCCTGCGGTGCCAGCCGTGCCTGAGCTTCCACCCGTGCCTGAGCTTCCACCTGTGGAGCTGCTCCCGGCACTTCCCCCCGAGCTTTCTCCTGCGGTGCCTCCGGCGGATTGACCCGCACTGCCTCCAGCACCCTGGGAGACGGGTTCGTCGTCTCCGCAACCGGTCATGAGCAGCAACGCTGCCAAAGAGATCAGAAGTTTGTTCGTCATATCGCCTACTTTCGTCGCCGCCCGCGACGTTGGGCTCGGAGGGGCGGCTGGCGTAGGCGAAGCTCGAAGGGCGAGGTGAACCCCATACGGGGCGCAGCACCGACCTTAGCGACACCCGGCCCTGACACCCCGCAGAGCTACTGGATGGTTGTGCGAACCCGGGGGCTCGCCGATTGGTCCTCGCGGCTCGGTCTCCTGACTCCCGGTTCTTGCCTTCAGGTGAGCCTTCCCAGAATGCCCGGATGGTTTTCCAGGCTGTTCCAGTGGCGGTTCGGCGTTCTACGAGGGCAGAACATCGATCACCGTCGTACCGGTTACAGTGGCGGGGGCCGTGCTGGCTTTGCACCAGCTTCCCTTGCCTTGAGGAGCGCCGCCCATGGGCGACGCCCGCCCCGCATAGCACGCTAGGGGAGCCCGGAGTCCAGGGAAGACCGCCGGCGAGCCAAAAAGCGGCGCCCAGCAGACATCAGGTGAGCCGAGCAACCCCGGAGTCCTTGCGCTGCTCCTCACCCCCAGACCCGCCTTTCGATTGCAGAACAGTCACAGATCGAGGAGTCTACGAACCTCACTACGCACCGCTAAAGGTGCGAGGTGACAAGTACTTATCCCGCTGAAAGCCGAAGAGGCGCAACGCCTCGACGGTTCGGCGAACGACAAGACAGCACTACAGGTAAGCTCTTTCCGGCATGGCTGGCGCACGCAACCTTCCCCCTCTCGGTCACGGCACAATCGTCAACGACCGCTATGAGATCCGACAGAGCCTCGGCAAGGGTGGCATGGGCGAGGTGTTCCTCGCGTACGACCGCAGCACTCAGCAGACTGTCGCTCTCAAGATCGTCCGCGAAGAAAGCCGGATGCCCGGCGACGATGAGGCGCTGCGACAAGAGCTGCTGCTCGCTCGAAGCGTGAGTCATCCAAACGTGTGTCGCGTGCACGATTTGGCCCCGAGTCCGTGGGGGCCAATTCTCGTGATGGAACACATCCCGGGACAGACGCTTCACACCCATATCCGGCGTCGCAAAGCTCAGGGCGGCTACACGTCTGACGAGTTTCGCAAGATTGCTAGTGAGACGACGGCGGGGTTGGCCGCAATTCACGCTCAGGGCCTCGTCCACGGCGATCTGAAGCCGGGCAACGTCATGGTGACCGCAGACAAAGCGGTGATCCTCGACTTCGGCTTCGCGCAGGAGCGCGCCCGCTTGAGCGCTCGGCGTCCTGGAGCTCCGCCTGATGGCGGAACCCCCAACTACATGGCGCCTGAGCGGCTCCGGTCGGGCGGTGCCAGTTCGGAAGATGACGTCTACGCCTTGGGGCTGACGCTGTGGGAGATGTGGACCTGCCGCGTCCCGGAGCCTGGGTATCGACCTCGCTCAAAACCCATGCGGTCGCAGATCATGTTCGACGTTCCTGCAGGTCTCAGCGTCGACGAGATCAAGCAGATTTTCCGCTGTTTGAGCGAAGACCCGAGCATGCGCGTCGAAGCGCGTCACTTGCGCTTCTTCAACCCCTCGGCGCTGACCACCAGCCAAGTTCAGATCCCCAGGGAAAGGCTCTCGCCGGGGCCGCCGCTCGGTCGCTCCGTCACTGAGGCGTTTACTCCCGGCACTCAGGCGCTGTTGGTGACCTTCGCAACGAACGCCCCCGAAGTGGCAGGCACGTTGTGAACGCTCGACAAGCCTCAGATCACCATCGGGCGCCGGAGCAATCAGGACCTGACGGTGCCCGAAGCTACCGTCTCTGGGCAGCACGCCGTCGCGCGCTGGCACTCCGGTTCGTGGATCTTCGAGGACCTGGGCAGCACCAATGGTACCTACGCCGACCACAGCTTTGACCGTAAGAAGACGGTCACGCTGCTTCACGGCAACGAGATTCAACTCGGGGAATGCCGAGTGAAGCTGGTGAGTTTTCAGAACGGCTCCCCGCAACACGAGCGCGCGAAAGCCTACCTACGTCGTCGCGACGGCCTAACCGGCCTGCTGCAGCGCGACCAACTGATTCGCAGCCTGCAGGATGAACTGCAATTTTCCGAGTGGAATGATGTGCCGCTGAGTGTCGCGCGCTACGAGGTGCGTGGTCCAAATCGCTTGGTCAGCGAGCGCCCCACCATCTTGGAGATGCTAGCGCTGCGGCGTGCCGCTCAGCGCGTCGTCGAGCTCACAGAGATGCTGCTTTTGAGCCTGACCCCTGCCACCGCCGGGCGCATCAGTCCGCTCAAATTTGCGGTTTCGATGAGCGGTCCCAGCATCGACGAAGCGCGCCATGTAGTTGAGCAGGTGGTGTCACAGGTCCAGGGACTGATGCCCGAGGCGCTGGACCTGGCTGCCACAATCGTCAAAGCCGAACCCGGACAACCGGTGCACTCACTGCTCGACAGCTGAGATTGTGCTACCGCCGTGACGGCGTTGCGCCTCGTGCAAGCCGCCGCAACCGAACCCCTATCCGGTCGAGCATGTGCGAGACCACTAGCTCCGCAGCGCGCGGAATCGATCGCCCAGCGTGCTGGGTGACGAACCAAGTCAATCGACCTCAGGCATGCCTGGTACCCGCCCGTCTTTCCCTGTCCCAAGTGAACCGAGCCTTCGCCGCCTTGGCGTGGGCGGCGGGAGCGGAGGGAGTGGTGGTGGCGATCGACCGTTGCGGGCTCAGCTCGTCGTGGGGGTCTGCATTGCGCTCGTGCTCATCGCGCTACCGCTCTACTTCTTGCGTCGGCCTAGCGGCCACACGCTAGCCAACGCCAGTGCGAGCGCTTCCGCTGCGTTGGCCCCGTCTAGCTTGCCAGTGTTCGCCATCGACGCTGGTGTTCAAGAGGAGCGTGTCCGCGTGGGCCCCGTGCAGCGCGTGAAATGCTCCGCATCGCCCGCCGCGAAGGGCCAAGAAGGTGCGTTGTGCGACAAGCTGCCCTTCTTTGAAGAGGCGCTTGCCAAGGCGATCCGGGACAACGTCGACTGCGCACCAAAGACTGGCAAAGAGGGCAGCATCAACTTCGCGATGTCGATCGACTTCGACAAGAAGCGGATCAGCGTATTCCCCGGACAGAGCGGCGATTGGCGCGGACCTCAAGCGAAGCGCACCACGCAGTGCGTGAGTCGCTCACTGCCTCCTGCCCAGTGGGACACGATCCAACATCAGTACCGCTACTACCTGTTCGCGATCCTGGCGACTTACCCTGTGCCGCCGCCCACCGAGGGCCCGCCGACGTTCGAGTGATCGTGCTCGAACACTAGCTTGCCCGTCAGACGCACCTCACTCACCGCAGCGCCCAGCACCTTGCGTCTCTCTTCGGGCGGTGTCGCGTCGCGTAGCTCAGCCAGGCGGGCGACGCGGGACGTGGCGTCGCTCTCAGAGAGGACCCGTTCGAATTCCTGACGCAGCCGACGTCCGAGTGCCGGCGCTCGCCCGTTCGTGGAGATCGCGATCACCAAGTCTCCTGCTCTGGCCTGCGCGAGGTGGGCGTA
>JBFXBK010000462.1:0-6841 GCA_050183255.1 Polyangiaceae bacterium
TGTCAGCGAGCGTGAGCGCGAGCGTGAGCGTGAGCGCCGACGCCTTGAGCGCATCGTGCCGGAGATCATCAAACGCGTCATCGAGACGGGTTACGAGAAGGTCAGCGAAGGCTACGAGCGCATCAGCGACGGCAACGTACGCCAATTGGTGAGCGAGCTACGCCTGCCAAAAGAAGTGCTGAACCTGATCCTCGCGCAGATCGACGAGACCAAGAACGGGCTCTACCGCGTCACCGCCAAAGAGATCCGCGACTTCCTCGAGCACACGAACATCTCCGATGAGATCGCGAAAGTGCTCACCACGTTGTCGTTCGAGATCAAAACAGAGGTGCGCTTTATCCCAAACGACGCTAAATCGGGCCCCCCTAAGCCCGATGTGAAGGCGAGCATGCGCGTCAAGCGCGACGCCACCAACGAAGAGGACGAAGACGAGTCGTGAAAGCGTTGACAGCCGGCAGCGAAATCGATGCCTGGTGTACGAAGTGCAAGATGGACCTAGGGCATCGCATCGTCGCCCTGGTCGCAGGAGTTCCGAAGCGCGTCGTCTGCCAGACGTGTGACTCCACCCACAACTACCGCGCCCCAAAGAGCGCTGGGAAGAGCGTGGTCAAGCGTGCGTCCAAGGCGTCCGACGGGCCCAAGCCGAAGCGGGAAACCGCCGCAGGCAAGGCGGAGTCGGAGCGCATCAAGGAGTGGGAGCAGAAGGTCGCTGGCGCCGCCGAGACCGCGTTCCGTCGCTACGCGATTGACGTGACCTTCGCTGAGGGCGAGCTAGTCCTTCACCGCAAGTTCGGCGAAGGTTACGTCGTCGAGGTCGATGACGAAGGCAAGGTCTACATCATGTTCCGCGACCAGCTCCGCACGCTGGTCCACGGCCGCAAGTAGCCGCTGCCGCCCGCGCGGCGTCGCGTCACGCGGCGTCGCACGGCGGGCGATCCTACGCTGGCTGAGCGCCGCCGTCTGTGCGGCTTCGTTGGCAGGCTATGCGGCCTCCGCGCGGGCGGAGGTACGCCTGTGCCCCGCCGCAGACGGATCCCTCGGCGCGTGGCTCCTGGCTGGCCCCGTCCCCCCGGGGAGCGCGAAGCAGCTCGACCCCAAGCTATTTTTCCCCAAGGAAACTAGCGAGCTGAGCAAGGGGCAGAGCGCGCGCTGGCGGGCCGTCGCCTATACGGACACCCTGGATATCGCAAAAGCGATCCCTGCCAAAGGCAACTACGCAGCGCTCGGCGGCTGGCTCTCCGTGGAGCAAGCAAGCGACGCGTATCTGCTGCTTGGCGTCGATGGCGGCGTGAGTGTCTGGCTCGACGGCGAGCGCATCCATGAGCGTGAAAAGCCCGCGCTTCGCGGGGGCGCCTTCGTGCCGATCCCGATGCACTTGGAGCCAGGACGCCACCGCCTCGTGCTGTGGCTTGAGAGCTCGCTCCCCCACTGGGGCTTCTGGGCTCGGGTCGTGTCCGAAGCCGATGGTCTACCGCCACCGGGCCTGACGTTTGCGCTACCGGAGACCGACGAGACGGACAGCGCGAACCTCGGCAAGCAGCTGCTCGCGCTCAGCGTGGACGCGAACCTCGGCGCAAGCGGCTACGCGCCCACGCTGCGATTCGACTTCCCCCGCGGTTTCCCCGAGGAACTCCTTCGAGGGAGCGCAGCGGCGCCACAGATCCAGCTTTCATTGCCCGTTCAGGACGGGAAACCCGAGTCAAGACAGCTCTCCGTCGGGCAGCCCACCTGCGGAAACCGCGGGCTTCCGGACTACCGCGTGCAGCTACCCGCTCCCGCGTCTGGCACCACCGGCAGCCTGAAGCTGGAAGTGAAGCTGCCGTTCGCCACCAAGCAGCTCGAGCTGAAGCTTGACCCGGCGTTGCCTCAGGCCGTTGGCGCAGCCTTCGAACAGGCGCGGCGCCTCGCCCCCCCAGCGAACCCCGCCGCGGACGCTGGCTCCTCAACGAAATTCGTAGATCCCGAGGTGATCGCCGCGAGCTTGCGTCGCGCCGCGCTGAACCTCCAGCGCCAGGTCGCAGCTCAAGACGCACGAGGAACAGGCCAGGCGAAGCGCGACCTGGAGAACCTGCTCGACGACCTGGGGGACGGCATCGATCCACTAGAGACGGAGGGAGTCCACTCCTTGGCGCTGCACTCGGACCTGGACGGTAGCGACCAACCGTTCGCGCTGCACTTGCCGAACGGATACAGCAAACGCAAAGACAAGACACGCTATCCCCTGGTGCTGCTGCTGCACGGCTACAACGGAACACCGGAGAGCGTGATGCGCGCGTTCCTCGACTCCACGGGAGATCAACCACGGGTACCCGGCATAGTCATCGCCCCGTATGCGCACGGAAACGCCTTCTATCGAGATGCTGGCGAGGCAGCCACGCTCAAGGCCGTCGCGTGGGCGCTCAAGACACTGCCCGTCGACGCGGACCGAGTCAGCGTGACTGGAGTCAGCATGGGAGGCACCGGCACCGGCTACATGGCGGTGCGCTACCCGGAGCTCTTCAGCGCCGCTTCCCCGTTGTGCGGCTATCACAGCTACTTCATCCGCCGCGACACCTCAAAGCGCCCCATCCGACCCTGGGAGAGCGCGCGCATGCACCACTGGTCCCCGGCGAGCTGGGCAGAGAACCTGCGACAGGTTCCCATGTTCGTCGCCCAGGGCACGCAAGATTTTCCGCATGATAATTCCAAGGTCCTGATCCAGCGCCTGCGCGACCTCAGCTACGACGTGATCGAGGAGTGGCCAGAGACCGGGCACTCCGTGTGGACGGAGATTTGGGATGGCGCGGATGGCTGGCCATGGCTCAGCGGCAAGCGGCGGGTCGACACACCGCCTGAGGTGCGTTTCGTCACCGATCAGCTGCGCTACGCCAAACACTACTGGGTCGAAGTCACGGGGCTCGAGACGCCGGGCAAGCTCGCGGAGCTCAAGGCGAGTGTCAAAGCGGGAAAGGTCTCAGTCGATGTCAGCGGCGTTACGGCGCTGCACTTCGTCCCGCCGCTGCCGAAGGGGCTGCAAAGCGCAAAGCTGAGAGCCCGCATCGCCGAGCAGGACCTGGAGCTCGACGTCGAGAAGCAAGAGCTCCGACGAGGCGCTTCCGGTTGGTCGGTGGGCCCCATCGCCGCAGTCCCCACGGGAAACAAGCGCCGAGGAGTCGAGGGTCCCATCCGCGACGTGTTCCTAGAGCCTGTAACGTTCGTCTACGGGACGCGGCGTCAGGCGACGTCGCGCGCCACCTTGGAGGTCGCGAGAGCCTGGGCCAACGGGCGCGGCAGCGCAGACATCAGCTACCCTGTGGTCGCAGACCGGGATCTCCCTGCGAGCGCCCTGACGTCGAGCAACTTGTTCCTGATCGGGGGAGCGCGCGACAACCTGGTCAGCGCTCGCTTTGCCAGCGGGCTGAAAAGCCGCACGGAAACAGACAAACTGATGCTCGGCGACGCAGAGTTCGCGGGCAGCGACGTCGGGTGCCTGTACATCGAACCTCACCCCCAAAATCCCGAGCGCTACCTGCTCGTGCTGGATGCGGTATCTGCCCAGGGCTATCTGCTAACGAACGCGCTGCCGGCGCTGCTGCCTGACTTCATCGTGTACGACACGAACGTGGTCCCGGCGGCGGGCCAGCAGGTGCTGGGAGACGCCCGTGTGCTGGCCGGAGGTTTCTTCGACTGGGACTGGAGCCTGCCAGAGTCGGTTCAAGACCCCGAGGCGAAGCCGTGAAGCGGCTCAGCGCTTCGACCCGCGCTTAGCCGGTTTGGCTGCACTGCGACTGCTACCTGCACTGCGACTGCCGCCTGCACTGCGACTGCTACCTGCACTGCGACTGCCGCCTGCACTGCGACTGCTACCTGCACTGCGACTGCTACCTGCACTGCGACTGCTACCTGCACTGCTGCGACTGCTGCCCGCACTGCGAGCCGGCCCCGCGTTGCGCTCGTTGTTCGACTGACCGCTGCGGGCCCCGGGCCCGCGCGCTCCGCCGTTTCGACGCGGGCGAGCCTCGTCGCCCCACGCATCGTCTGCCCCACGTCGCGTGGGGCGAGATGACGGTTCGCTGCGGGGGGATCGACGTGCGCGTGGCTCAGCGCCATCGCGTGTTGCCGCGCGGGAACGCGATTTGGTCGTCTCCGTGCCGCGTTTCGGACCAATCTGCGGCTTTCTAACCGGCTTACCCTGAGGCAACTCTTGAACGCCAACTCGACGGGGCACGCCGTACTGGCGTTTCAGGTCTTTGAGCTCGCTCACGTTGAGCAAGCGCCACTCGCCTGGACGAAGATCCTGAGCGGTGATACCCGCGAAGGACATCCTTGCGAGCCGCATCACGGGGAACCCAGTCGCCTCTCCAAGGCGGTGGATCTGCCGGTTCTTGCCCTCCTGCAGCGTGATCTCGAGCCAAGTCTTGCCGTTGTCCCAGCGCAGCCGCTTGACCTCGGCGGGGCGGGTCCGCTTGCCGTCGATTTCGATCGGACGCCGCCAGCGTTCGAGGTCGAAATCATTGACCTCGCCGTGCACCTTGGCTACGTAGATTTTCTTTGTGGATTTTTTAGGGTGCAGGAGTGCGTTCGCGAACTCCCCGTCGTTCGTCATCAAGAGCACACCGCTCGTGTGGTAGTCGAGGCGGCCAACGGGCACTACCCGCGCTCCGATACGTCTCACGAACTCAGCGATCGTCTGACGTCCCTCGGGATCCCGCATGGTGCTGACGACATCCCGAGGCTTGTGGATCACGATGTAGACCGGCTTCTCAGCAACCAGGCGTTGGCCATCCACCTCGACCTTCTGCGCGCGAGGGTCGGCTTTGAAGCCCAACTCCTGGACGACCTGACCATCAACTCGCACCCGCCCCGCAAGGATCAGCTCCTCCGCGCGACGGCGAGAAGCGAGACCGGCCTGGGCGATCAGCTTCTGGAGGCGTTCTTCAGCCATAACCCCGAGTGACTAGCGAGTCCGGGGCCTCGACGCCACGAGGAAAGCATCCCCGAGGCCAGAAGCCGGCCACGCCAAGACTCCGGCTGCCCACCTCGTAAATGCGGCGTGCTATATGGGGCGCCTATGCGCCGTGTAGAAAAACCCTGGGGGCACGAGCTGATTTGGGCACACACCGATCGCTACGTGGCCAAAATCCTGTTCATCAAGGCGGGTCACAAGCTCAGCCGCCAGTACCACAAGGTCAAGGACGAGACGCTGATGGTTGAGACCGGGGCGATGGATCTCGAAGTTGGAGAACCACCCAGCCTGGACGTCCGTCGCATGAACCCTGGTGACGTTTTTCACGTCACGCCCGGCACGATCCACCGCATGGCCGCCGTGGAGGACACTCGCGTGTTCGAAGTCTCGACGCCGGAGTTGGACGACGTCGTGCGGCTCGAGGACAGCTACGGCCGCGAAGGCACGAGCGAGGCCTGAGCCGCTATCGAGGCGCACGGCCCGCGAATTGGCGACGCCCCGACGCACAACGCAGTCGGGGCGGCAGTTGTCAGGCGGCAGACGTCAGGGGCGGCAGTGGTCCGGAGCAGCGGTGGCGGGGAAAGCAGCGCCTCAGCGTTTCCGTGCGCTAACACGCGCGTCGGTAACACCAGCGTCGGCGGCCTCAGCCTCTTTCGCCTTCTTCTCCGCCTCAGCCTTTTCCTCTTCCTCGCGCTCAGCCTTTTCAGCGGCGAGGCGGGCGACTTCGTCGCGATCCCAGCGATCCACGTGGCCGTCGTGGTCTAGATCGACCCCCATGCGCTCCAGCACGCCCTGGTTGTAGATCTCCCAAACGTCGGGCTTGCCATCGAAGTTCGTGTCGCGCTGGACCCGACTCAAGTCGCCCCGCACGTAGAACTTGAACTCGTCAGGCTGACCATCACCGTTGCGATCCATTTCGACCTTGGCCATGCGACCGCGGGCGAAGGTGATCCAGGTGTCGATGCGACCGTCATAGTCCGAGTCCGCCTGTTCCCGCAGGGAATCACCCTTCTCGTCGTAGGTGCGGACCACGTCCTTCATGCCGTCTAGATTCGTGTCGATCTCACGGCACAACAGCACACGACGTCGGTCCTCGCCTTCCCCAACGACGGCAAACACGCGGCGTACGTTGGGAACCAACGCGCCGGGCCCGGTGGACTCGATGACCTCGCGATCGGTGCGGCCTCTGAAGTCACAACGAGACTGATCTTCAGCGTTCGCGTTCGCGTTCGCGGCGGTGCCTGATTTGGTCGGCATCTGCGGCCCGGCTTCTGGTCCACCACCGCACGCCGCCACGGCGCCACCCGCGACTACGACCGCGCCGAGCGCCACCAACCACTCACGGCGGGGGCCGCTGAAGAGCCTACGAAGACTGCTCACTTCGACTTCTCCTCGCTCGGGGGCGGCGCATCGCCTTCGCCGTCCTTCTTTTCCATTTCGACGGGCACGTCTCCGGGATCGGACTGCTCGAACTTGGGCCCCGTCTTTGCGGGACCGGAGCGCTCCGGGGGAACATAGCCGCTGCCGGGCTGCGCGCAGACATCCACGGTTGCACCAGGATCAGGGCGCCCATCCCCATCAACGTCGGAGTGGATCAACGGGCACTCGGGCTTGTCTGGCGATGGGTACTCCCACCATTGATCGATGATGGCGTCGCCGTCCGAGTCACGCTCGGTGCGTACGAGCTTGCCAGCTTCGTAGAAGTGCCACGTGTCTAGCTTCCCGCCGAGGGTGGTGGCTCGGTGTTGTTCCTTGAGCGAGCCTCCCTGATAGGTCGAGATCTCATCCACACGACCATCGCGATCGTAGTCGCTCTCCCGGCGACGCACTTGGCCAGTACCGTCGCGGTAAACCCACGCGTCGATCTTGCCGTCAAAGTTCAAATCGACCGCACGG
>JBFXBK010000463.1:0-6798 GCA_050183255.1 Polyangiaceae bacterium
TTCGCGCTCCACGGCGACCCGAAGTCGCGCTTGGTCTACGACTTGCTGTTCGACCTCTACGCCAGCGCTCACGCCGTCACCTCAGCCGAGGCGTATCTCGAGCTGTATCCCAGCTTGCTCGCGCTCGGCGATGGCGAAGTCACGACTCACGGCTATGCTCCAGGCTTCATCGCGGAGTGGCTGAAGCAGCGCGTGGCTGCAGGCTTGATCCGCACGGAGAACGGGCGGCTGACAATGAGCGACGAGCACCGCGCCCAGGTCTTGCAAGCGCTGGGCGAGTACGCCTGATCGCTCAGACCTCGCCGTCGTTGTAGTCGACGGTTTGCCCTGCAGTGAAAATCTTACGCAGGTCCATGTTGCCCCACTCCCCTACGGAGACACCCACCTTGTCCGAGTCGGGATACTCACATATTTCCGCGCGGTCCATCGTGCTCAGCGACAGGTAGCGCAAGGGCACGCTCCCACTGTTGATGATCTGGTGCGCCACGTCGCGCTTTCCGGGCGGACACGCGATGATGTCGTGGACCCTCAGCGGGTACTCTTGATCACCAAAGCGCAGCGTCCCCTCGCCCTCGAGGATCAGGAACATCTCCTCGTTGACGTGATGATTGTGAAACGGACACGCGCGCTTTCCGGGCGGCACGCTGGTCAGGTTGTATCCGAGCTTCTTGGCGCCAATGCGCTCGCTCACGAGGCCATACGCTTGCTCGAAGTCCCCCGCGGGCTCCACGGCTTCGAGCTCCACCTCATCAAGATTCATCACCGGCTTCATGGCACCCTCCCGTTTCCTTGATTGGGGGAGAGGGGCACGACCGAGCAGCGGCGGCAACTGCCGGAGTGAAAACGCGGGCTGTCGCTCACCTCACTGACGAGTCAACACACCGCACCCCCGAACGATTGCGCCAGACCGCGCTCCGCGCGAGGTTTGGCCAATGGGGCGCGCAAGAAACTTACTGTGGTTCGACTGTGGAGCCGGTGCGACCGCAGGCGCGCTGATGATCGCGCTCCACGGGTGGTTGGAGGGCCTGCATCGCCTTCCGAGTACCGCGCTGTGGTTCATGGCAGCCGCGAACATCGGCTACGCGAGCTACTCAGGGAGCCTCGCGCTGCGAGCGTCGAGAGAGCGCCAGTTGCCGCGTTGGGCAATCGATGTGCTCGTGTTCGCGAACGTCGCCTGGGGCCTCGTCTGCGTCGGCTTGCTCCTCGGCAACTGGGGGACTGTGACTACGTGGGGCATCGCACACCTGGTGTTCGAGGGCGCCTTCGTCGCTGGGCTCGGCCTGGTGGAGTTTCGAGTGGTGCGCCCCCTGTCGACGGCTCATCTGTCCGGTTGAGAGAACACAGCGCTCTGAACATGACGACGGATCTTGGCTTGGTTTTGGCTGAACCAGGCTTCGACGTACGGACATTGGTCACGCACGTAGGTTGCGCCGGCAGTCTCCGCGCCGCTCAATAGACTGAGCCCATAGATGTTCAACGCCTGGGTGGCGTCACAGTCGGTCGAGTTGGACACCCCCCGCTTCCAGTCGTTCATTGCCTCCCGGAATCGCTCCGGGTACTTCGACGTCACGTCTTGCCAGCGCTTGCCCCGCAGCGCGAGCACCAGGGGACGCTCGAAGTCCCAGGCTCTGCCGTCGAAGAACGCGCTGATGAAGCCAGTGACTTCTGGTCGCCCGTCGCCATCCAGGTCCTTCACCTCGAGGCTGCCCTCGTCTGTCGCCACGGACAAGACTTCCCGGGGCGTGCCTCCGATCAGGGCGTAGAACATGTCCTGGCGGTTGCCATGGGCACCAGCCGACGTAGCAAGCCACAGCTCCCGAGGTGCTTGCCCGTCGAGCTCGACCAGCTCCAGACGGTCCACATACTCCGCGTTGACATCGAACAGGTGCCGCGCCCCGCGAGCGAAACGGACGACGCGCATACCCTCCGCGTCACACGTGTGCGCGATGTCGAGCCCTTCCCAGCTCACGCGTTTCGGCGTAGCAATGCACGCGTAGCCAGCACTCGGCGACGAACTCAGCGGGGCGCTGCTCGTGGTTGGCGCCGCCGATGGACTCGCTTGCCCCCCGACCGGCCCCTGACAGCCCACCACGCTGCACAACCAAGCAAAGCTGGCCCGGCGCATGAACCCGCAATTCCTCACGGGTAGACAAACGCCGCCGCAGCGACTTCAGTTCCCGAGCGGTTCCGCAGCAAACGACATCACCCCCGGGGGAGGCTCGGAACGCAGCAGCTGCTCCACCGCCGCCCCACGCGCGTCCAAGGTCGCTCGCTGGTTGATGTAGCCCTTGTCGGTGATCTCGCCCGCATCGATGTTCGGAGGATCCGCGAGCAGCAGCAACCGCGCCACCCGCGTTGAATTGGCCGAGTGCTGAGCGTTCCAGCGCTCGATGCCGCGCTCGACGTGCTCTCGGACTGCTGGATGGCTCGCCAGCTCCGCCAGCGGCAGCTCCGCGTCGGTCAGCGCGGCGCACCCGCCAGGGTTGAGCCAGGCGAGCACGCCGATGAAGTCACCGTCGTGCCCCGCGACCACGATGTCCTGCAGCACTGGTGAGGTCGCCGCGAGCAACCCGGTGCGCAACGCGCCGACGCTGACCCAGGTACCAGTCGCGAGCTTGAAGTCTTCGGCGACGCGACCATCAAACAAGAGGCCCCGCTCCGGCTGCTCTGGATCGACCAGGCGCACCGCGTCGCCGATGCGGTAGAAGCCCTCCTCATCGAACGCTGCCCGACTGAGTTCGGGCTCCTCGAGGTACCCGGTCATCACGCTCGGCCCCTTGACCCGCACCTCGAGCTTGTCTCCCTGTGGAACCAGCTTGAGCTCCACGCCGGGGGCGGGCACGCCGATGTTCCCTGCCCGTTCGAGCGCGAAATGCGCTGAAGTGGCCAGTGGCGATGTCTCCGTCGAGCCCCAGGCCGTGGTCATGAAGAGGTCGTGATTGCCGGCTGCGCGCGCCAGCGTGGAGAGGCGTTGCCACAGATCCTCGGGCAGGGCGGCGGCTGCGTAGAACAGCACCCGCAGCCTGGAGAAGAACGCCCGGCAGAGCTCGGTGTCTCGCTCGAGCTGGGGCACGAGCGCGGCGTAACCCGCTGGCACATTGAAGTACAGCGACGGGGGCAGGCTCTTCAAGTTGCGTAGCGTCGCAGCGAGCAAGTCAGGCCGCGGCTTGCCCTCGTCGATCAGCAGCGTGCCAGCGTGCCTGAGGACCAGATTGAAGTTGTGGTTGCCGCCGAAGGTGTGACTCCACGGCAGCCAGTCCACGAGCACCGGCGGCTCTTCCGTCAAGAAAGGCCACAGCTGCGTGATCATTTGCTGGTTCGTGCTCAGCATGCCGTGGGTGTTGGGCACCCCTTTCGGTATCCCCGTGGAACCCGACGTAAAGAGCACCTTGGCCACACTGGCCGCCTGTACTTCGGCTTCCCTCGCGGCGAGCACGGCGCTCGCTTCGCGCTTCATCGCAACGCGTAGCTCGTCGCTCGTGATCACGGGCAGGCCGCTCAGTAAATCGCTAGCAAGGGCACGCTCGAACGGGCCGCGCTGGTCAACGAAGACGCACGCCGGCCGCAGCTTGCTCACGATGTAGCGCAACTTGCCGAAGTCTTGACTCAGCGTGGAGTACGCGACCGAGACCGGCGCGATCGGTGTACCGCAAAGGAAGCCTCCCAGCATCAAGAGCGCGTGGTCGACGCTGTTCCCGCTGAGCGCCAACACAGGTCCGCCAGCGCCTTCGGCCAGGAGCGACGCAATGCCCTCGGCGGCGCGGAGCGCTTCCGCGTAGCGAACCTCGCGCAGTCCGTCCCCCGCGCGCTCTGCCAAGAACACGCGCTCGGGGGCGCGCTCCGCTGCGCTCCGAAGCAGAGCGCCCAGGGTCTCCGGCGGTGCCTCGAGGGCGTGCCCCGAACGCAAGTACGTCGCGCCGTCGCGGCGCTCCCAGTCCACTGCCACCGGCGCGAGATTCAGCCCCATTCGCCGGTTAGACTCGCTTCCAACAGCGACGTCAAGGCGAGCGGGCTGGCGGCAGCTCGTCTGCGTTTCCTCGAGGTATGCTGCGCTGCGTCGCTGAAGGTCGTTCTCAGGGCAGCAACATCGCCGGCCAGCGCCGCATCCAGCGCCGGCGCTCAGCGCGCGCAGACCACGTGGAGTCGCTCGCGTCGACGCGCACGCCCTCGTCGCACAGCGCTTGGATGCGCCGTTCATAGTGCGTCGCCAGCGCCGGATCTTCGACGATCAGCATCAGCTCGCTCTCCCAGTAAGATGCCGTCACGTCGAAGTTTGCGCTGCCCACCACGCAGCGCGTTCCGTCGACACTCAGGACCTTTGCGTGCACATGAGGCAGCACCACGCCGAGGCTCGCGTCCCACCCCGGCACCTCTCGCTTGGCGTAGTAGTGCACCTCTCCCCCGGCCCGAACCAGTGGATCGAGGCGAGAATGGGCGACCTCGGTCGCCGTATTGCGGGCCGCCTCCCAAGGCCCTGGAAACGGAGTGCCGTCATACATCGGCTTGGGGTGCCCTCCGAGGACGCACACGCGCACGCCGCGCTCAAGCGCCCGCAGCAGCACGTGTTGCAGTTCCAGCAGCAAGGGGAAGCCATTCACGAGGTAGATATGGGAGCGCGCTGAACGGATCAGCTCGACGTAGGCGTCCAGCGTGTGCGCGTCCTCCAGGCCCCGGTGCACGACCACGCGCAGGTTCACGTCCCCCGCGGCTTCTGGCTCCCGAGTCACATAACCACTGCCCCCAGAACCAACCCACGCGGAAACGAAGGAGTCCTCGATGGCTTGGACTGCCGGCCCCTCGATGCGCGCCCCGGCATCGAGCCAAGGCAGAAGCCGCCACTGAGTCTCCGGACCGAGCTCGAGCTCTTCAAACGCCGTGTAATACTCGTGGGCCAGGTTGCGCCCGCCGATCAAGGCCACGCGACCATCCAGAATCGTGAGCTTGCGGTGGTCACGACACTTCAGGTCGGCCATGGACGGCACATTGGGCACGGGCCGAGAGACCCGAAGCTCGATGCCGCGGTGGTTCGCTAGTCGCGTCAGCAAGGTGTTCTCCGCACCGAAAGAGCCATGTAGCCCGTGCAGCGAATCGACGAGCACGCGTACGTGGACTCCGCGTTCAGCGGCGCGCACCAGTGCCTGTTCCACTGCCTGGCCCACGGCATCGTCCGCGACGATATACGTCTGCAGGCTCGCCGAGCTTCGCGCGGAGTCGATACCCTCCAAGAGCCAGCGCCGTGCCAGCGCGTTGTCGAACTCGAGCTCGACAAGGTTGCGCTCCAGCAACTCAGCGTGGATCGCGCTGGGAACGACGGCCTCCGGGGCACCAAAGACGGAGACTCGGTAGCCCGCAGCCTTCATCCTCGCGGCAACGCGCCTCAGACGCACGGCGTCGTTGGCTTCACCCACATCGTACGCCGGCCCTTCATCCAGCACCGCGCGGGCATCGACCACCGGTGCTTCGATGCCGGCTGCGCGCAGCCGCTCGCGAATGTGACTGGCCCGCCGAGTCGGTCGCAGCCGCACCGCGAGCGGCCTGGTGCCTGGCGTCGGCACTTGACCGAGACGCTCGCTCACGAGCTCCGCGTCAAACAACGTCCAGCGCGTCGTATCCGGACGGATCACGTCGAAGCGCTGGTCGGCAGCCGCGAGCACATCGGGCGGCCCTTGATCATCGACCCACACGGTGACGCGGTTCGCTCGCGCGAAGTCCGCGGGCAACCGCACCTCACCGTCAGCGCTCGTGGTGCAGACCACCTTCGCTTCAGAGCCCCCCGCGAACACAACCTTGCGTTCCACCAGCATGCTCAAGACGTCGAACGCAAGCACCTCCTCGACGCGCACATCGAGCATGCCTTGCATCTCGACAACATCAAGAACGTCCAGCTGGCGGTGTGCTGGCGCTTCCACACGCGCGGCGGGCACCAGCAGCACCGGCGCTGGCCACGAATAGCCGACGAGCATCAGCGCAGGCAGCCGCGCGAGAACGATCAAGTCCACCGCCTCACCCCCTCGGGCTGCCTCGAGAGCCGCGCGCATGGACTGCCGTCGCGAGATCAGCTCCACCCGCGCCTCGACGCCGCTCGCCTGCAGGACATCGGTCAAGTCTGCGGAGGTGGTCGCAGGTGGCCCCGCGACGGACACGCGCAGCATTCCATCAGCGTGTTCCTTAAGGAAACGCATCAAGGCGAAGCGGGTGCGTTCGCCGATCGCGATACAGAAGGCGTGGCGCACACGGTCTGCCGCACCCGCTTCGCTCGGCCAGAGCACCGCGATATCGAGCTGCTTTCCAGCATCGGAGAGCAAGCGCGCGCTCTCGAAGGACAGCGCACCAGCAACCAGTAGGTCGACGCGACTGGCCTCTGCCAGCTCGAGCAACGAAGCGCCCTCCAGCTCCCGCGTGCGGTGCAGCGTCACTTCCGCGGCCAACTCGTTCGCTCGCTGATGCCACACGGAAACTGTCTCGAGGTCCTCGACCTCACCCTTGAACACCAGGAGCAGGCTCTCGATCTGGCTACCCAGGCTGCGGAGCGCGTCGAAGGTCGGCGCGTGGTGCGCGCTGAGTTCGACCAGCACCAACACCCGACGGTAGTTCATGGCGTGCCGGCTAGCGCTTTCTCCTCGAGTTCGAGGGACTCCGGATGGATCACCCAGGCTTCGGCGCGCTCGAGCGCGCCGTTGTCTGCCAGGTGGTACAGGTTCAAGCCAGCGCGGATCCGATCGTCCTCGTGATCGAGGCTGCCGCCGCTGGCGCCCAAGATCTCAATCGCTCCCGCCGCCGGATGGAAGCGCCCCTAGA
>JBFXBK010000464.1:0-6797 GCA_050183255.1 Polyangiaceae bacterium
CTCGAGTCCTCACTCTTGAGTTCCTCGTTCGTCTGTCCGCGTTCGAAGACGCGGTTGATCGCCTCGACGATGATCGACCCCGGAGCGACATCCGCCACGACGCGCTTACCAAAGGAGGCGCGAATGTCGTCCAGGCCGTCGGTGTCCAGCGGGTCGGCGCACACCACGCGAACCGTGGATTCGTCCTCCCCAATGACGAGCAGCCGGTGTGAGCGTGAGTAGCCGATCGGGACGCGAATCGAGAGTTGAGGATCGATGGCGTCGATGTCGAGCTTCGGCAGGAAGCGCAGCCCGCACTCTGCCGCGAGCGCTTGGCCCACCGCTTCCTCAGACGCGAGCTCGCCCTGTACGAGCAGCTCCGTGAGGGGCAGGCGCTTCTCCGCTTGCTGCTCGAGCAGCAACTCGAGCGCCTCGGGCGTCACCACGCCGCGACGCACGAAGACCTGGCCTAGTGCGCGCTGCAACATGCTTACTCCGTGCGCTCCGCGGTGACGCGGCCGCCGCTCTCGGGCGCCTGCGCCACGCTGCGAGTCATGGGGTTGATCTGGATGGGTGCCTCGAGGGAGCCGCTGCGGGGACTTCTACGCGGTGTGCGCCGCGGCGTACGGCGACGGCGCGGCGTGGGCGCGGGCGCAGCCTTCGTGCCACCAGCGCCGCCGCTCTTGATCACCTGGGGCATGTCGATGGGCTCCGACGGCTCGTGCTTCGGCTTGTCCTTCGGCTCTTCCAGCTGAGCCTCGAGCTGACGGCGCTCCTCAGCCTCGCGATAGGACTGACGGATGTCCTCGACCAGGCCGTTGGTGCGCGTCCAGTCTCGCGGCGGAGTCCACTCCGAGTCGCCAAAGACGAAGTAGCGATCGAGGAACTCCTGACGCTCCTGCATCTTGCGCTGGAAGATGGTGCGCAGATCCCGCGAGTCATGGATGATGTGCGGCGTCAGCACCAACAGCAGGTTGCTCTTGCGCTTCTGCGTTTCCGTACGGCGAAACAAGAAGCCGAGCACTGGAAGGTCGCCGAGCACCGGCACCTTCGTCTTCGTGGTCTGCTCCGAGTCCTTCATCAGACCACCGATCACCACCGTCTCTTGGTCACGCACCACCAGCGTGGTGTTGGCCGTGCGCTGGGTGATGCTGACGGCGCCGAGGGAGCCGGACGCCGCGCCAGGAGAACTGTCTTCCGCTTCGATTTCGAGACGAACCTGATCGGAGTCGTTGATGTGCGGCGTGATCTTGATCTTGGTGCCGACGTCCTGACGTGGACTCGAGAAGCCACCCAGACCTCCGAGGCCACCCAGTGCGCCGAGCGCGCCGGCCGCGCCCGTGCCACCGGCCAGCGCTCCCAGGCTGCCGAGGTTCAACCCGCCACCGACGTTCGTCTGCAGGGGGATGTTCTCGCCGATATTGATCTCCGCCGGCGTGTTGTCCGTCGCGATGATGTGAGGCGTGGCGAGCACGTTGGTGTCACCGCTCGTAGCCAGCGCGTTCAGCACTACACCGAACGCGGGGATGCTGACGCCGGTGCCCAGGATGTTCGAGGTGCCGTCGAGCTCGGGGCCGCGCACACCCACCGCGAAGCCTTGCAGCTGGTCCGGCGAGAGCACGATCGAGTTGATCGGATTCAGACCACCGAACAGCAGGCTGTCGTCCGCAGCGTTGGTCTGGAAGGTTGTGCCACCGTGGTAGTTGATGCCGATCTGCGTCTGACGGGAAATCGACAGGTCCATGATCGCCGCCTCGATGAACACTTGGCGACGGGGCATGTCGAGCTGCTGAATCACCAAGCGCAGCTGCGCGTAGTCACGACCACTCGAGGTGATGATCAACGAGTTGGTCGGCGAGTCAGCGGTGACCCGCACCTCGCCTTCGAAGGAGCCTTCACCAGTGCCTGCGCCGCCCGCGGGAGCAGCGGGTGCCCGACCTCGGGCGGCACCCTGGGCGGCCGCGGTCCCGCTAAGCATCTGAGTGAGTGTCTGCGCGAGCTCGTCTGCGACAGCATGCTGCAGCGGAAGGACGTGGATCTTGCCCTCCGCCGCCGGCGCGGTGTCGAGGCGCTTCATGAACTCCAACAAGCGCAGATACGAGTCCTCGGTGCCCACGATCACGAGGGCGTTCGTCTGCTCGTCCGCGACGACCTTGGAGAGGCCGCCAGCGGCTCCACTACCGCCAGCGCCTCCCTGCCCGGAGAGCTCGAAGATGTCGTTGATCTGCTTCGCCAGATCAGTCGCGGCGCCGTAGTGAACCGGCTCGATCCACATCTTGGTGCCGGAGCCACCGACGTCCACTTCTTCGATGATGCGGATCATGCGCCGCACGTTGGAGCCAGTGTCGGTGATGATCAGCAATTGCCCTGGGGAAAAGGTCGAGATGTCCCCTTCCTTGCTCTTGAACTTCTGGAGCAGCTGCGCCACGTCATCAGGGGAGACGTGCTGCAAGCGGTAGAGCCGTGTGAGGTAGCCGTCCGTGCCGGCAACCGGCGCGCCTCGCGAGTAAATGGGAGTGGCCTGGCTGGAGATGTTTCCGGTGTCGACGATCTTCAGGAAGCGGCCGTGGGGCACGACGGTCATGCCGTTGGCTTCGAGAATGCTCAAGAAGGCTTCGTACGCCTCAGCCAACGTGACCGGCGTCGGCGACACCACGGTGGCCTTGATCTGCCGAACCTTGGAGCCGTAGATGAAGCGCTTACCCGTCATCCCACTGATGTGGTTCACCAGCTCCGCGAGGTCCGCGTCCTGCAAGTTGAACTTCACCATGTGCCCCATACCCTTGGGCCGATACTCGGTGTCGACGGCCTTGGCGATCGAGTCCATCGACTTCGGCGGAGCTGGCGCCGCGCCGGGCGGATCGTCCGCTGTCTTCGGCGCGGCGGTTGGCGGCGTCGCGCGCGCGGCGGGCTTCTTCTGAGCGCGGATCTGCGCAGAAGCCTCAGGGCTCAGGAGGCACAGGGCCAGGCCGAGTCCGGTCAAGGTAGAGGCGAATTTCGCAGCGCTTCGCATGGTTCGGTATGTCACAGCTGTTCTTGGTGAGCGGTCAGGGCCGGGCTCGAGCCCGGAGTAGTGGTGAGCGGCAAACGGCTACTTGATGCGGAAGTCGACGGTGACGGGCTTACCACGACGTGTGATTTGCACCTTGAGGTTGCCTGCCGTGCGCAAGCGGGCGTAGGCCTCGAGCGCCTTCTCGGGCGAGGTCATGTCGAAACCGTTGATGTTCTCCAGACGGTCGCCGTTCTGGAAGCCGAGCGTGCCAAGCAGCGTATCCTTGCGGATACCGAACATGCGGATACCCACGACCTTCCCGTCTTTTTGCTCGGGAACGATGCGGGCGGAGCGCATGAGCGCGGCCTGGTTCTCCAACACCTTGTCGACGACAGAGCGATCGACCTCGAACTCGTTGTCGGAGACTTTCTTGATCTTGTCCGCGATGTCGGAGGGAACGGCGTTCGCCCCACCCTTCGCGTCCTTGGCGCGGGTTGGCTTCGCGCGGGTCGGGGCGGCCGCAGGCGGCTTTTCTTCGGAGCTGAACAGCAGCACCTGGCAGAGAGAGTTCCCGGACTCCATCCATACGGACGGGCTCTTCTCCACCGGATTGCGTCCGATGTAAGCGACGGTCTTGTCAGCGACCTGATCACCGACCCGACGCACGACCGCTTGGGGGTCCGACGGCCCACGCAGCGCTGCGAACGACCACAGCGGATCCGTCGACTCGGTGATGATCGTCACCGTGACGCCGTCGCAGGCGGGGGCGGTCAGCGGGTCGGTGTTCACCGGGCCGCTGGGTTCGTCCGACTCCTCGGGCTCTGGTTGGCGATCCAGGGGACCGGTGACCGAGTCGAAGGGATTTCTGTGCAGAATTGGGTCGGCGCTGGCCACCTTGGCCCCGCTCTTGTTGAGCCCAGCCAGGTCCGGGTTCTTGGGGGGGAGGAGCGCCAGCGCTTCAGGGTCAGACCCGAACAACCAATTCCCGAGCAGGTCCGACGACCCCGACGCCTGGAAGTACGCGGCAGTGGCCAGCAGGGCGAGGACCACGCCGGTAAAGTACTTCTTCAAGAGGGTGTCGATGGGCATGACGAGAGTGGGGCGCAGAGTGCGGCGCCGGAGATGTGGCGCGGAACGAAGGTCGGCTCAAGTCGAGCTGCGGGTGAGCACCCGCTACCTGGTTTGGCAAACGGGGTTAAAGCGAGAGCCGTGCCAAGGGTCAATGGACAAAACTGCGGATTTTTGGCGGGTTTGCGCTTCCCGTCGGGTCCTGGGCTCGCCAGCTTGTCACCGCACTCCTGAAACACCTGCTCAGTGTGCCAAAGTGGCAAAACGCGCTCAGCCCTCGCCCAGCTTGCGGTAGATGGTTCGGGTCGAGATCCCGAGCAGTTGGGCCGCCAGGCGCTTGTCCCCGGACGTGTGTTTCAGCGTCGCCCGGATGAGCCGCTGCTCGACCTCCTCCAGAGGCGTACCGATGGGGAACTCCAGGCTGTCCGGCGCACGAGGAGCCGCTTGAGCTACCGCGTCGGGTAGGTCGGCGAGTCCCAACGTGTCGCCTCTGGCCAACACAGCTGCCCGCTCGATCACGTTCTCGAGCTCACGCACGTTGCCCGGCCACTCATAGTCGAGGAGCTTGGCAAGCGCCTCCCGAGAGAGCGCGAGCCGCGAGCGCCCGTTCTTCTTGCAGTAGACGCCTAGGAAGTGGTCCACCAAGAGCGGGATGTCCTCACGGCGAGCGCGCAGCGGGGGCGCAGTGACGGCGATGACGTTGAGCCGGTAGTATAAATCCTCACGGAACCGACCGGCTTCGACCTCCGCGGTAAGGTCCCGGTTGGTGGCCGCGACGATGCGCACATCCGCACGCACCATCTCTCCACCGACAGGTTCATACTCCCCCTCCTGGAGCACACGCAGGATCTTGACTTGGACCTGAGGCGTCAACTCTCCGATCTCGTCCAAGAAAAGCGTGCCCCCGCGTGCGCGCGCAAAGCGCCCTTCCCGCTTCCCCACGGCGCCCGTAAACGCGCCTCGCTCGTGACCAAACAGCTCGGCCTCCAGGATCGACTCCGGGATCGCAGCGCAGTTCACGGCGACGAACGGACCGCTGGATCGCTGGCTCTTGGTGTGGATGTAGCGCGCGATCAGCTCCTTGCCGGTTCCGCTCTCCCCCAACACGAGCACCGTAGCCATCGAGGGCGCGGCCTGGGTGGCGATCTCGAGCACGCGCCGCAGCGCGCCGCTCTGCCCGACAATTTCCCGCGTGGTAAGTAACTCGATCTCCTTGCGCAGTGAGCGGTTCTCAGCGACTAGGCTGAAGCGCTCGGCCGCCTTGCGCACGGTCTTGACGATTTGCATGCGCTTGAGCGGCTTCTCCACGAAGTCGTACGCGCCCTCACGCATCGCCTGGACCGCTGTCTCGACGGTGCCGTAAGCCGTCATCAGCACCACTTCGGTGTCCGGAGAGAGTTCCTTCAGCGCCTTGAGCAAATCGACGCCGCTCGTCCCTGGCATCATCAGGTCAGTGAGGACGACCTGCACCCGGTGGTGGCGCGCTACTTCGAGCGCGGCCTTGGCGTTCTCCGCCGTGAACACTCGCATCTGATCGCGCTCGAAGATCTTGCGCAGACTGGCGAGATTCGACGGCTCGTCGTCCACCACGAGGACCGTCAGGTCTTCGGCGAGAGGCCCTGGCGCAGGCGCTTCGGAAGTCGGAACGGGGGTCAGAGTTGCCACGCTGTCAGACATGGGAGACACCTTGTCACACGCCGACAGACAGTCAAACCAGATTCGACGCAGGCTCTAACCTATTGAATATTATCAATAATTCTTTGACAAATTGACACTCAGATCCGACCCGGAGTGTTGCGCTTGCGCTCGGGAGGTTCGGAGGGCCGCCGCGAGCGGCGCCTAACGAATCAGTTTGGAGAGCTGCTTGAAGGCGTCGCCGCCTGCCTGCCCCAACCAGTCGAACACCACTGTCTCGGTAGTGGTCGAGATCGCTCCGGAACGCTCACACAGTGCGATCCCCGTCGCCTGGTGGTCGTCACGGCGAGAGCTCACGCCATCGATGGGGACATGAACTTCCAGGCCTCGCTGAGCTAGGTCTCGCACCGTTTGATAGACGCAAACGTGGCTCTCCATCCCGATCACCACTGCCGCGCGCACCTTGCTCCGCTCGAGTCCCTCGCCGAAGCCGTCGGCGTCCCAGGCGCTGAAACAAAGCTTCTCGAAACGCGAGACGTCGCTGCCGTCTAGGGCCTCGTTTACGCTCGCGAGCGTCGGACCAAGCCCCTTTGGGTACTGCTCCGTCAGAAACACTGGCGCACCCAGCAAGCGTGCGCCCTCGGCTAGTATCCGCGCGGAACGGACAACCTGCGACAGCTGCCCTTCGGGCATGGCTGCCGCTAGCCGCTCTTGGATGTCTACGATCACCACTGCGGTGGTCTTCGGTTCGAGTCGTTGCATCTGAGTCTCCGGCGCGCCCGAGGCGGCGCGAACAAGCCAAGCGCACACCAAAAGTGCGGGTGAACGCTGCCTACTTTCGTTTGAGTAGTGCGGGGTCGATGAAGTCGTCCTCCCCAAGGACCAGACGCTCCACTCGTTCGCCGCGCTCGAGAGCATCCACGATCTCCTCGACGTCCTCCAGCTTCACTCGCCCATAGAAGTAGTTGTCGGGCTCGACAGCGATGACTGGACCCGCCCAGCACACGTCGAGGCAGCACGAGCTACAGGGCCGTACCTCCGCCTTCGCGAGGCCGCGCTTTTTCAAGAGTTCCTTGAGCCGTGCGTGGATCTCCTCGGAGCCGCTGAACGCGCACGAACCGCG
>JBFXBK010000465.1:0-6747 GCA_050183255.1 Polyangiaceae bacterium
GGGGTGTGCGCTACGACGTCTGGACACCGACCACCGTGCCGGCGCCCGTGAGCGAACTGCAAGCAACGGAGCGTCAGCGCTACCTCACGCTCCCGCCGAATCTGCCAGCGCGCGGGGGTCAACTGGCGCGCGACTGGGTGGGGTCTGAGACCGACCCGACCAAGCAGGCGAAGATCATCGAGACCAAGCTGCGCACGGAGTACAGCTACGATCTGGCGTCGCCCTCGGGATCTCAGGACAACCCTCTCGACCACTTTCTCTTCGAGTCGAAGCGAGGGCACTGTGAGTTCTACTCCACCGCAATGGCGGTGCTCTTGCGCACCCTGTCGGTGCCTACCCGCAATGTCACTGGCTTCATTGGCGGTACTTACAACCGCTTCGGGCATTTCTATGCCGTACGGCAGGGTGACGCGCACAGCTGGGTCGAGGTGTATCTACCGAAGAAAGGCTGGACCCGCTTCGACCCGACGCCGCCGGGGAACTCCGCGCCGCGCAGCGAGCTCAACGGCGCCCTGGCCTTCGTGCGCGACTTCGTCGAGGCATCCGCCCAGCGCTGGAACCGCCATGTCGTCGGCTATGACCTGCAACAGCAAGTCGGCCTCCTGAACTCCGTCAGTCGCACCTACTCCAGCGTGCGTAGCCGGTCTTCCTTTCTAAGTGGCCCGATGGGCTCACCGCGGCGCCTCGGCGCGCTGGGAGCCGGCGCCCTGCTCCTCGGCTTGAGCATCTACTGGTTCCGCCGTTCGCGGCGCCAGCGCAAGACGAACCGCACGGAGACGTCCCATCGCCAGCTGGCCACCAAGCGCGCCATGAATCTCTACGAGATGCTCGAAGGCGCGCTGGCCAAGCGGGGCATTCCCAGGCCGCCCTCGGTACCGCCGCTCCGGCACGCCAAGAACCTGCAAGCACTCGCGCATCCATTGGCAGACGAGGTGATGTCCCTGACGCAGGTCTATCTCGAGGTTCGTTTTGGTGGTCGAGAACTCGACGTCGACACCGCTCGAGACTTCAACCTGCGTGTCCGCGCCCTGAAGGAGGAGCTGCCGGCGGCCGAGGCGGCCTGACGGTGTTGACCTCGTTCACTTCTGAAACGGCCTTCCGTTTCAGAAAGGCCGACCCACCTGGGCCATGCGACCGCAGGCCGCCGGGCCGAAGAACCTCGCAGCCTGACTGTGCTGTCAGCCTGAGCGTGGCCAAACGATCACAGCGCGCGGTTGCTGACGCACACGCTCACGCCAGAACGAGTCGGACGGGATCGCCTTCAACGGTGCCGAAGCGGGCAGACGGGGACGGCTTGGCGAGCATGCCGTCAAACTCCAGGTCAGCCTCTCCCCGCTCCACCCAGGCGACCAGGATCTGCCCTTCGCCAACCTCGCCCAAGCTGACCAGGTTGACCTCCACGCCGCGCCGCAATTCCTCAGCAGTTACGGACCGTTGAATGCTGGCGATGGGACGCGCGCCAGCGACCGGAGTCGCCGTTCCGGGGCGCAGGTCCCGAACGTCGTAGGTTTGGACAATCAGGCGCTGCGCTCCGGCTTCATCCGCCACTTCGGCAGAACTTACGCGGGCCCTGACTTGCTCCACCTCAGCCACCCCGAGGCTCGTGGCCGCCACCAAAGCGAGCCAGGAGACGCCGGTTGCGGCGTTTCTGACGCTTTTGGGGATGGGGGGGAGGGGTGCCATGGCTTGGTTCCTACTAACGCCACAAGGACGCGACTCGTTACAGGTGCAAAGACATAGGCACCATCCGTGCCAACGCAAGTGGCGTCCAAGTGATGGATATGACGAAGCGCCCCTCTGGGGCGTCTGTTACCCGGGTCAGCTTCTACCGGGTCAATCTCGACCCAGCGCGGCGGCGCGCAGGATCTTCCGCGCCCAAGCCGCGGTTTTCCCGCAGTTTGGTGCCTGCTTACTGGCCGGGGTGTACGGACCCACCACAGCCGCAACCCACGCGTCTTGACGCCGAATGACTAACGCGCCGCGTTGACCGGGCGCGCAACCAGCCTTCGCCCGATAGCCCTTACGCAACGCATCCTCGAGGCGCTGTGCCCCAGCTGGGTCGTCCCACCGCATCAGCCAGGCAACGGCGCGCTCAGCGCCCTTGCCGTATACCGCGATACGGTCTCCACCCCATCCACTCGCGGCGACGCTGCTCCTCGCGCGGTCCAACCACTCCTCCAGCACGACGCGCACCGACTGCTCACCCATGACGTCGTGATAGGTGACATCCCAACCGGCCGCGGGCACCACCGGTATTTCCACATGCAAAGGAGCCTCGTCGCTGGCGTATTTTTCCGGGTGGATAATTTGCTCGGTGCTCCGCGGCGGCCGTTTCCACGCGGCATCGACAGCGCGCCAGCCCCCTCGGTTCCTTTGGTGATGCACAAACGTTAGCCCGTCCCGATAGGGCGCCACGATCGACCGTACAATAATTCCCGGCACCTTGCCCGCCTCTGGCGGCAACTCTTCAGCGCCCTCGAGAATATCCCCAGGGATATCCAACGCAGTCTTACCCTGAGGTCGAACCATCAGGTCGACCATCAGGCTCGTCGCGTCTCCCTCGGCGAGTGCGTGCAGCGCGGCCTGCTCGTCGCCGGCATCATCGCGGTAGTCGAGCCTAGCCCCGAGGTCGAAGTGTTGGTCTTGCAGCGCGTGGACCAGCTCATGATTCAGCGTGATGATTTGCTCCATCACGGGTAGGTCCTGAGCGAGAAACATCGTCTTGGTGCGAGGTTGGTAGAAGCCGGCGAGCTTCGCCGTCATCACGCCGCGAATCGCCGCCCCGTAGTCGAAGTCCACGGGCGCCATGTTGAGCGCGATCAGGATCTCTTGGGTGCCCTCGAGGGCGCGCTTGGGGACTTCCTTCTCGATCTCACGATCCACCTCGTCGAGCATCTCGCCCCGTGTGACTCGCTTGCCGATCACGCGACCTCGCACTGCAAGCCCCCGCGCAGCCGCCACTTCCAGCAACGTAGAAGCGAACGGATCCGCTGGCGCCGCTTGAGGGGATTCTGGCGCCGACCGCATCGTGGCTGACGAGACCGCGGGAGCCGGAGGACTCGGCGCGACGTCGGGGGTGCGCTCCGCTGCGCGCGGGGAGCACGCAACCAAAGCGACGACCGCAGCGCTCGCGAGCCACCTCATGCGCTGCGCGAATCTGGCTGCGCCGCAGACCGAATAGCGGCAATTGCGTCCCTGCGATTGGGCCGACCAAACACCGCGCTCCCCGCGACTAGGACATTCGCTCCCGCACCGACGACACGCCCCGCGGTCTCTGGGGTCACTCCACCGTCCACCTCGATATCGACGTTCAAGCCCCGGGCGTCGATCTGTTTGCGCAGTCGCTCGATCTTGGGCAGCACCTGGGGCAGGAACGCTTGGCCCCCGAAGCCTGGGTTGACGCTCATCACGAGCACCAAGTCTACATCCTCCAGGACGTACTCCAGCGCGGTCTCCGACGTGTGCGGGTTGAGCACCACCCCGGCGCGCTTTCCGAAGCGCCGTATTTCCGCGAGGGTACGCTGCAGGTGGAGTGAGGCTTCGACATGGACGCTGATGACGTCAGCGCCCGCCTTGGCGAATTCCTCGACGTAGCGCTCCGGCTCGACAATCATCAGGTGGACATCGAGGGGCAGCGTGGTGACCTTACGCAACGCTGCAACCACGGGTGGGCCGAGCGTGATGTTGGGCACGAAGCGGCCATCCATGACGTCCACGTGTATCCAGTCCGCACCCGCCTCGGCGACGTCCCGAATTTCGTCGCCAAAGCGCGCCATGTCGGCGCTGAGGATCGAAGGCGCTATCAGCGTGGGGCGTGCAGACATGGCGGACGGCATACACCGCAAGGGGAGGTCAGACCAGTCGTCATCAAACCGAGGGCGGAGAACCAAGCAGCTCGTGGAGAGGGCAGGGACGCGCAGGAACCGCGCAGGAACGGAGCGCTATTCACTTCCGACACCGCCCCGCCCCCACACCGGCTTCAGCGGGATCCGGATCGCTGACTGAACGCGCCGGACTCCCCGTTCACCGCACTGGAGCCGCCGCTTTCGATTGGAACGCAAGGCGTACGTGGGTAAGGTGGGCGAAACTTCAGCTCGACGTCAGAACTATGATTACGCGCCCGCTCGGCAAGCAAGACTACGATCACATCGTCCAGGTCATCGACCGCTGGTGGGGAGGGCCAACCAGCGCGCTGGCTCATCCGATCTTCTTTTACGAGTTGGGTCAGCTAGCGCGGGTCGTAGAGCACGACGGCATCCTGGTGGGCTTCCTTTTTGGCTTCATCGCCCCAGGGCCCCCGAAGACGGGCTATGTCCACTTGGTTGGCATCCACCCGGACTATCGTCGACGCGGCGTGGGGAAGGTGCTTTACCAAACCTTCGAAGAAGACTGTCGCAAGGCGGGCTGTACCCGACTCAAGGGCATTACGACGACCGGGAACGAAGGCTCGATCGCGTTCCACAAGGCGGCTGGTTGGACGGTATCCCACGTTGACGACTATGCTGGTCCCGCACGGCCGCGAGTGGTCTTCAACAAGACCCTCACCTAGATCGCCGGCGTACGTGAAACCCCTCAGCAGCGGATAGCCCTCCTTCCCCGGTGTCACTTGCCTGACGTGACCACTCCATCTCGTGACTGAAGAAGCACCTCCAAGCTTTCCGGCCTCGGGCCCAGCTCGTGAGGCCCGGCGTCTGCTCAGCAGCGCTCTGGAGAGTTTGCAGCTCAGGGCAGGGCAGACCCCAGGCGTGCGCCAAGCTATCGAGGCAGCCGCGGAGGCCTCCGGGCTACTCTACGAAGTCGAGACGGGTGAGTCGGAGAGCTCATTCGAAGGGATCCGCGCGGCAATAGAGCAACTGGGCATGGCGCTCGGCGCGCTCCAGCGGGACTCCCTGAGCGACCCTACGGTTCTTTCCGGGACGGAAACGATCGCGCGCACGCTCGCGCTGCTCTACCCGGTAGCGCGCGCGCAACAGCGCGCGCGGCGGAACGTCATCTTCCACACTCGCGCGCCGGACGCAGCGGAGCTGACCCTTCCAGAGGACACGGTGCCGCCCGCGCCTCCAGCGGGTCGCCCGCGTATTCTCACGCCGAGTTTCCGCGGACACGAACAGCGATCACGCGGTGAGCGCGTCTTCGTGGAAGCGGACATCGGTCTGCTGTCGGACTCCCACTTCTACACGGGCCTCAGCCAGGATCTGTCGAGCGGAGGCGTGTTCATCGCGACCTACCAGCCAAAACCCGCTGGCACAGAGGTCGGCTTGTACTTCGCGCTCCCCGACGGGCATGTGGTGGAAGCCAGAGGCGTCGTGCGCTGGACTCGTGAAGGCGGCGACGACACGCCACCGGGGATGGGCGTGGCATTCCAGGACCTGAGCGCGGAGGATCTCGAGGCGATCGAGCACTTCTGTGAGAGCCGAGCCCCGATGTATCACGACTCGGCGGACAACTGAGTCCCGTCCGCGACTGGCCCAAGGCTCCTTGAACGGCTACTGTGGTCTGCGATGGCGTAAGGCGCCAGCGGAGGTCTCGTGTCACACAAGCCCGTAACGGCTGATGAACTGAAGCGGATTGGGCTCTTCGGGGCGCTCTCCAGCGAAGTCCTGGATCACCTCGCAGAGTCGCTCCCAATCGTGGAGCCGGATCCCGGCGACTTGGTGTTCAAAGAAGGCGACACCGCCCGCGAGCTCTTCGTGTTGCTCGAAGGCGAAGCTGAAGTCGTGAAGCGCTCACGCTCCGGTGTCGACGCGCGCGTGGCGGTGCTTGGCCCCGGTGACTGGTTTGGGGAGATGGGGGTCCTCGACGTGCAGCCCCGCTCCGCCAGCGTTCGCGCGCTGGCGCCCTCTCGGCTGTTGCGCATCCGCGCCACGGATCTCGACGCGCTGTATCGTCACGACCTCAAGGCGTACGCCTTGGTCGTGCTGAACATCGCGCGTGAGCTGAGCCGGCGTCTGCGGGTGACGGACGGTATCCTTGCGGATTTTCTGGTCAACGTACTCGACGTGGTTGAACGGCGGCGTCCGGATCCTGCCGGAGAGTGATCAGCGCGATCGACTCGAGAGGTTCCCGCTGCCTTAGTTTGCGCTGTCGGGCATGGCGTCGCTGACGGCTGCGTCACCCGAATCCATGTCTCCGGCATCGGTGGCAGCGTCAGACTCAGCGTCAGCATCTCCTCCGCCGTCCAGGCCTCCGCCGTCGGCATCGGTGACTGGCGCGTCGGTCCCAGCGTCTGCAACTCCGACGTTACCGCCAGCTCCGCCGCTCTCCTGACCGCCGCCACCAAAGGCACCGCTCCCGCCGCTGGCACCGCCAACGCCGTTGACGTCTCCGCCCGCCCCAGAACCGCCGTTGCCTACGGCGCCAGCGCCTGCGTTGGACGAGCCCTCCGCGGGTGGCTCCGGCTGCGGGTTCAAGCTGCAAGCGACGCACACGACGCCGACCAGCAGCGCCGCGAACGCGATTCGCCACCCGCGCCGAGTCACGTACCGGTCCCTCCGGATATCCCCGCGGAACCACCCGGCGCACCACCAGCACCGGCGGTCGCTCCGCCCGTGCCTGACGTGCCGCCCGCGCCGCCGGGCATGCCGCCCGCTCCGCCAGGCATGCCGCCCGCACCGCCGGGCTTACCTCCAGCGCCTGCCATGCCGCCCGCACCGCCGGGCATGCCTCCAGCGCCTGCCATGCCGCCCGTACCACCGGCGGCGCCGCCAGCACCACCAGCGCCACCAGTCGTTCCACCGGTGCCACCCG
>JBFXBK010000466.1:0-6726 GCA_050183255.1 Polyangiaceae bacterium
CACCCACAAGGCTCCCAGCGTCCTGCGTCACTCCACGGCGCGCCTGAATCTGGAGCGACTGGTGACCCGGGCGATCCGGGACCACTTCGACGACTACCACTCGGGTGTGCGCCCGGTGCCCGAAGGCATCATGCCCGGGCGCAAGGTCAGCCACGATGGTGCTCCGCCCGTTCCCCCGAGCGCTCCCCACGCCCGCGTCGCGGGGCGGGACCGCTAGGCGACTCAAACTCGCTTCTCGCTTCCCCAGGGAACCAGTCGAAGCCGGCTGAGCTACTGAACCATCCCTGGCTGACTGAGCGAGAACGCGGCGATCTCGGCGTCGAACTGCTCTCCGCTGGGACGCAGCATCTGGTAGCTGCCATGCATCGAGCCAAACGGCGTCGTCAGCGGGCAGCCCGACGTGTACTCGAAGTGCTCCCCGTGGGCCAGGCTGGGTTGTTCCCCGACGACCCCAGGCCCCTTCACTTCCTGAACCTCACCGTTGGCGTTGGTGATGACCCAGTGGCGGCTCACGAGCTTCACGGGCTCGTCGCCCTCGTTCTTGATCGTGACCTGGTAGAGGAAGAACCACTCGCCGCGACGCGGATCCGAGTGCTCAGGTGAGTAGCGCGGACGAACGGTGACGCGCACGCCCTGGGTCACGGCTTCGCTGCTGCCATTGCTCATGACAGCACGGCTTAACACTCCGAGCGGTACCAATCCAAGTCTCAGTGACCAAGCCTCGCTTTGGCCTTCGCGAGGCGCTTTTGTGCGTCTTCCAGGCTCTTCGGTCGCGCGCGCTTGCCCGTCAGCGCCTGCCACCCCTTCACTTCCTGTTGGAGTGTCGCGACGGCCGCTTTCGTGTCGCCGAGTTTCAACTCGAGAGACGACTTGCGCTCGAGGTACATCAGCTTGCGCGGGCCGTGCGCCATGTTCACCGCGCGCGTCGTAGCGGCGAGGGCGTCCTTGGTACGGCCAAGCGCCGCGTACACCTGAGACAAGCGCGCCGGCGGCTCCGCCGAGCTTGGGATCTGCTTCTCGCGTTCCTCGAGCATCGCCAGGGCTTCCTTCGGGCGCCCGAGCTCGAGATAGGCCTTCGCGCGTCCGTAGTCGTAGGTAGCCTTGATTTCGGGCTCGTCGGCCTTCTCGGCCGCGGCCTCGAGCACCTTCAGCCCGGCTTCAATCGAGGCCTTCGCGCCCTGCTTGTCGCCACGCAGCTCGCGCGCGTAAGCCAAGATGTTGTGGGCGTCCGCGATGTCATCGGGGCTCATCACATCGGGCGGTTCCGCGAGGAGATTGGTCAGGCGAGTCTCGACACGCTTCACGGTCTCCTGCAGCGTGGGGTGGCTCTTCAAGCCTTCTGCGCACGCCAGCACCTGGTTCGCGTAGTCCGCAGGGATAGAGGCCCCCTTGACCTCATCCAAGTGCTCGAGCCCCGCGTGCACGCACTCGCTAGCCATGCCAGCCCGCGCCAAGCTGCGGATCCAGCCCTTGAGCGCCTCGCTGCGTCGTGGCCAGTCTTTCGGGGCACGCTCCACCGCGAGGCCATACTGCTTTGCGGCCTCACGGTGCTTGGACGCCGCATGCAGCGCGCGAGCTTCGATCAACGCCTTGAGCGGGCTGTCCTTGGGCAACGAATCGCTGGTCAGCGCTTCGTTCGCCTCGAGCGAGCTGTCCAGGAACTCCCGCATCTCGCCGACGCTGGCAGAGCCGGGCCACATCCCGAGCACGTTGCCCGCGGGGTCCAGCACGAAGAAGCTGGGCAGCACCTCCACGGCGTACCTGTCTTGAAAACCTGCGTTTTCATCGCGATCGGTGTCCAGCTCCACGAACACCATGCGCTCGCGGTAGGGGTCGAACGACGCATCAGAGAATACGTAGTTCTTCATCGAGAGGCAGGTGTGGCACCAAGTCGCCCAGGCATCGACGAACACCAATTTCCCCTCGGATTTGGCCTTTGCCAGCGCACCGGGCAGGTCATCGATCAGCACCGCGTGTTTTTTTTGATCGGGGGGGAGAGGTGCGCCGGTCTCCACCGGTGCCGCTGAGCTGCCGCTCTCACTCGCCACGGGAAGCTCCGGCGTGGCGGGCTCAGTCGTCGTCCCACCGCACGCGCCTAGCAGGCCAACACCGGCTCCCACGCCCAACACCCAAAGCTGCTTCATACGTCCTCGACTGTAACAAACCGCCGAGGCGACGCAGCCCTTTGGTCGCGCCGCTAGGGACCGCCGGAGAGCGTGACGTACAGCACGGGCACGAGCGCGCCGAGAATGGCAATCACCGCGCCGCGGCCAATCAGGCCTTTGCGGCCCGGGATCATGAACAACCCGCTGATTGCCAGATAGAGCAGGAATACTGCGTAGCCATCGGCGATGTAGCTCCAGGCCTTCTTGCCCCGGTTGAGGTGCAGCCAGTTCGCCAGCCGCAGGAAGAAGCGCGGCTTTTGTCCCTGCTCGAGCACGGCGCCGGTCTTCTGGTTCACCTGCAGGGTGCGTCCACTCGGCAGAGACACCTCGAGTTCAGCGTCGGTGACCCGGTAGACGTCCTGGGGCTTTTCCTCGAGCTTGAGCTTCTCGGCGACGATCTTGCCGATGGCCTCCTCGTCCTGTTCCTCGATAGGGCCGATTTCGAAGCGCTGCTCGATCTGGGTGAAGTTCGGATCCCAGTCGGCGATGTGGTTCACCGCGATGCCGCTCAGCGCGTAGATCACCGTCAGGCCGATGGCGAAGTAGCCAATGTCTCGATGCAGGGCGCGGATCCAGGGGCGCCATTTGATGCGCTTCTTGGTTTTAGGGGGTGCGGGGGGCTTGGTTTTGGGAGTGTCCCCCTCCTGATTGTCGGTCTCGCTCACGGTTCGGTCCTAAGTCTTGTTTCCGCAGGGTATCAGCTGTAGCGTTCTTCGAGCCATGGGTTGCCGCGGTTATGGTAGCCACGGGTTTCCCAGTAACCTGGATCATCCTGCTTGACGAAGCGGATCCCCGTGATCCACTTGCTGCTCTTCCAGAAGTACAGGTCGGGGATCAAACCGCGCGCCGGCGCGCCGTGGGCCTCGGCTAGCGCGTCGCCGTCGAGCTCGTAGGTCACCATGCAGCTGTCCTTCAGCGCCTCGCGGATCGGCACGTTCGCCGTGTATCCGTGGGCGGCCTCGATGATGGCGTAGCGCGCAGTCTTCTTCAGCTTGGCCTTATCCGCGAGGTCCTTGATGCGCACGCCTTTCCAGTTCGCGTCGAGCACGGTCCAGCCAGTGACGCAGTGGACATCCGCCTTCTGGGTGACCTGGGGCAGCTTGAGGAGGCCACGGAAGTCGACCTCGAAGGGGTGCTCCACCTCGCCGTGGATCTTGAGCTTGAACTTGCTGCGCAGCGGGCTGCCTTCGGCGCCACCCATGGGCTTGAGAGCGCTGATCACGCGCTGCCCTGGGGGCACGCGCGGGCGCCCGTCGTCGCGGGGCTTGGCGTTGGCAGTCGCGATCAAGTCGTCGACGATGGTCCACAAGCCACCGCCGAATGCGGTGATCACCGTGCCGACGGCTGCAGTCTTGATGAAGCGGCGGCGGGCGAGCAGCTTCTCCAGCTCGCTGCCCCGAAGGCGATCACTCAGTCGGTCCTGGTCGTCCATGAAGTCTCCTTGCCGCGGTTCTGAGCGCGCGACCCAGCTTCCTACGCGAGGTTGGCGTCCAGGTTACTCCGACCACGAAGTCGCCACGGCAAGGGGTGTACGACTGAGCTGCCAAACCGGCCTTTTCAGGCGATCCCAAGCTCCTCGAAGCGCTCCAGCACGTCCTCGTCGCTGATCGACTCGGCGTCGCCCACTTCCAATGCAAAACCCAGCATGCTCAGGTATTCCTCCGTTGGATCTTCGAGGTCGTCGGCCGTGAGCCGCTCGAGGCAGTCATCCATCACCCCAACCACGAACTCGTCGAGATCCGCATACGTGGTTTGAGTCTCCCATTCCTCGTCGTGGATCTTCAGGCACACCTGCCCCGACGCCGCGCTCCAAATGTACAGGTCACCGGCTCCATTCTTCGCCAGGCAGACCTCGTCCACGGCGACGACCTCGCCCGATGTGTTCCAGCCCTCCCCGCGGCGTCCCCGCCCCAGGACGGCGGGGAAGAACTCGACGTCGAACAGGCAGAAGCTGGTGTCGCCGTCGATCAGCGCCGCAAGAAACGCCGCCAGACGTGGATCTCCCGCCGCGACTGCCCTCGCCTCGCTGAGTGTTGGGTCGTCTGCTGCGGCGCCCCCTACGGGCATGCTGGGGTGGCTGCGTAGGAACTCCGTGAGTCGATCCAGCGGTGCGCTCATCAAACCCGGATGCTACCAGGCAGGCGTGCGGACGGTGCGCCAATCGCTGCGGCGGTTTCGGTTTCCTCGCGGTAGACCTGGAGCGCCTCCCCCTGAAAACCCTACTGGGGATCCGGCCGATTCCTGAGGAAGCTAGCCACCTCTTCCAGGCGCGAGAGCACGAAATCGCGGGCAGCAGGTTCGAATGCCCCGTGCTCGGCTTCAACGTCAGCGAAGGCTGAGCGCATCGCACGCAGCCAGGCGTCGCGCTGGCTCGAATCGATAGCCACCCCTGCGTGTCGCATGCGCAGACGAGGATGACCGTGGAGCTGCATGTAGTCCTGGGGGCCCCCAAGCCAGCCGATGAAGAACAATCGGAAGCGCTCCCGCACCTCGGGTTGGATGCGTCCGTCGGGGGTGAGCGGGTGCAGGCGAGCCAGCGCGGGTTCGTCCTGCTCCATGTGATCGTAGAACGCCTCGGCAATCCGGCTGACGATCTGGGCGCCGCCGAGCAGTTCGAACGGGGTCCGTTCTGGGGTTGAATCGGGCATGCTGGGGCGGTTTATGGCATGCTCCCAGGCCACATGTGCCGGCTTTTTGGCTTCCGTAGCGTCATACAGAGTTCCGTTCACCGTTCGCTCCTGGATGCGGACAACGCCCTGGGTGAGCAGAGCAATCAGCACCCGGACGGTTGGGGTGTCGCGTTCTACATCGATGGTTCGCCCCATGTGACCCGTAGCCCGACGACGGCGCTCGGTGACCAGCTGTTTCATCGCCTGAGTGGCGTGGTGTCTTCGGAGACGGTGCTCGCCCACGTCCGCAAGGCCACCCGCGGCCCCAACAACGTGCTGAACTGCCATCCCTTCCAGTTTGGGCGCTGGGTGTTCGCGCACAACGGCGACATCCCGAACGTGGACGCCAAGCGCAGCGAGCTGTTGCGAGAGGTGGTGCCCGCGCTGCGCCGCTTTATCCTCGGGGAAACGGACAGCGAGATCGTGTTCTTCATGTTTCTCACGCAGCTGCAGCGCTTCGGCCCGTTGAGCCGGCGCCACTCGGTAGAGGATGTGATCGCGGCCCTTTACGCGACGACGGCCCGCGCGCGCGCCATCTGCGACACGGAGGAGCACAAAAGCCTGCTCACGCTGATCCTCACCGATGGTGAAGTGATGGCGGCCACCCAGGGTGGCAAGGAGCTGTATTTCTCGACCTACAAGGGCCAGTGCTCCGACCGCGACACCTGCCCGTCGCTATCTGCGGAGTGCGAGGCACCGACGGAGACCGGCTTCGTGAATCACCTGCTGATCTCGAGCGAACCGCTGCAAGGCGAGAACGTCTGGGAACCCATGGCAGAAGACGAAGCGATTGGCGTCGACTTCCGCATGCGCCTGGTGCGCTCCACGCGCGGAGAGCGTCACTTGCCGCTAGCCGCGGCAGCACCGTGAACGACGCACCGGCCCATCGACGCGCGACGGCGCGTCAGGCGCTGGAGCGCGCGCTCTTGGAGGAAGCCCTCACGTTGCGCGAGCTCTCCCAGCGGGTGGGAGTCTCCGAGAAGCAGCTCGGCGAGCACCTGGAGCACCTGGCAAAGAGCCTCAAGAGTCGCGGACTCCGGCTCCTGCGAGAGCCTGCACATTGCCTCGCGTGTGGCTTCTTGTTTCGCGATCGTCAGCGCATGACCGCGCCCAGTCGCTGCCCCCAGTGCAAGAGTGAGCGTGTGGAACCTGCGACGTTTCGCTTGGTCGGTGGGTAACTCGCCAGCGCCTCCACCTCTTTCCGCGCGGCAATATATCAGTTTGCATCGTGTATGGCCACGCTCAATCCGGCGACTCCAGGGTTGCCGCCAGTCCACGCCGGGCCGGCGGCGCCACCGCTACCGGGAGTCAGCACACTCGAGGTCACCGTCGGGGCTGGCCCGGAGTAGACGATGGCGGCGGAGATCCCTCCCGCCCCGCCCCCGCCAAGTCCACCACGCCCTCCCCTGCCCCCGTCTCCACCATCGCAGGCCGTGCTCTGAGAGCGCAGTCCCTTCGCGCCGCCGGACATTCCGAGCTGGCCTATGGTGCCGGAGCCACCGTCCCCCCCTTGCGCGGACACCAGCTCGCTGTCCACCAGGCTTACAGACGCGTTGAAGAGCAGCAGCGCGATGCTGCCTCCACCACCTGTCCCGTAGGAGCCCGGACCGCCGCCACAGCCTCCTGCACCGCCGCCGCCCCCTCCACTCTCGAGCGAGCCACGACCGCCGCCACCGCCTTGTCCGACGTGACCCGCCGTACCTAGCTCGCCGGAGGCCGGCACCCAACCTGCATCCGTAACCGTCCCCTGCCGAGTCGCTCCCGCGCCCGGATCGCCGTTGGCCCCGTTCGCGCCCGGCGCTCCGCCACCTCCGAGGGAGCAGTCGAAATAGAACATCCCCCCGGCACCGCCGCCAAGGTCTGGCCCGCCGGCGGCGCCGTCGGTTGGAGTG
>JBFXBK010000467.1:0-6641 GCA_050183255.1 Polyangiaceae bacterium
CTCTTTTCTTACCTCTGCTCACGTGCGCCGGGCTCGGCTTGAGCACTGGCTGCTCGCCCGCTGCACCCGAGCCAGCGCCGCCGCCCACCACACCGACCGCCACGGCAACCGAGGCTCCACCACCGCCGCCAAAGCTCGACGTATTGAGCCGGCAGCGTTTCAACGCGTTGGCCGCGCAGAGCTACCTGCCTTTGTTCTGGCGGGCGGACGAGAACGGCAACAAGGCGGTAGATCCCAGCGAAGTAGCGATCCTGTGGGGCTACGGCGAAGGCGCTCGCGACACCTGGCTCGAGCAGGACGCTGAGGACAAGCTCGCGTTCACCGAGCGCTTCAACGACGAGTACAGCAAGCTCGTGCGGCTCGAGCAGCGCGGCCCTGCGTTCTCGGAGCTGGACGAGAAAGAGCGTCACCGCCGCGAGCTGATCATCGAAGAGCTCTCCCAGGGCAAGCCGACGCTGATCGAAACCGATTTGCGCAAGGCGAGCACGGCGGAGCAAGCGTTGGTGAGCAACATCCTGGATGCCGCCAAGCTGATCGAGCAGATCCACGCGCGTCAGCTCGGGTCCTACGGCCTCGACAAGTTGATCCCACCTGCGGACAGCGCGAGCCACATGGTCTTCTTCCGCAACCAAGGGCCGTGGTGCGTCGCGCCCAAGACGGAGAACGACCCGGCATGCAACGCCGTGCCGAGTCTCCCCCCCAAGGTGAGCGGCCTCTATCCCGCTTCCCTGCAGAAAGACGACAAGTTCTGCGACAAACTCAAGGCGCGCAAAGACGGCGAGCAACTGATCTATCAGTTCGCCGTCGTCCAAGGCAGCGGCGACGATCTCAAGGCCGTGCCGTACACGCAGGCCTATGCGCAAGAGATGCAGGAGATCAGCAAGAAGCTGAGCGCAGCTGCAGGCCTGCTAGGCGACGACGAAAAGCCGTTCCAAGACTATCTTGCTGCGGCGGCGAAGGCCTTCACGGACAACAACTGGGAACCCGCTGATGAGGCGTGGGCCAAGATGAACGTGAAGAACTCGAAGTGGTATCTGCGTATTGCCCCCGACGAGGTCTACTTCGAGCCGTGCAGCTTCAAGGCCGGGTTCCATGTGAGCTTCGCGAAGATCAACCAGGGCTCCCTGCGCTGGCAAGAGAAGCTCGGCCCGGTGAAATCGGACATGGAAGCGGCGCTCGCGAAGCTCGCGGGCGCACCCTACAAGGCGCGCGACGTCGACTTTCACCTCCCCGACTTCATCGACATCGTGCTGAACGCCGGCGACAGCCGCAACTCGTCCGGAGCGACTATCGGACAGAGCCTACCCAACTGGGGTCCCGTGGCGAATGAAGGTCGCGGGCGCACCGTCGCCATGACCAACCTGTATCAAGACCCGGACAGCATGGCGCAGGCCCGAGAGTCCGCTGCAAGCATGTTCTGCGCGGAAACGATGAAGGAGTACACCGACGAACAGGAGCCGATGGTGATGAGTACCGTGCTCCATGAGGCGGCGCACAACCTCGGCCCGGCCCACGAGTACAAGGTGCGCGGGAAGACCGACCGCCAGATCTTCAGCGGCGGGATGGCGAGCACCCTCGAGGAGCTCAAGGCGCAGAGTGCGGCCCTCTACTTCACTGACTGGTTGGCGGAGAAGAAGCTCATCAGCCCAGAGCTCGCGCGCCAGGCGCATGTGCGCGACCTGGCGTGGGCCTTCGGGCACATCTCGCGCGGCATGTACGAAGGCGACAGCACGAAGCCGAAGCCCTACAGTCAGCTCGCTGCGATCCAGCTCGGCTGGCTCCTCGAGAAGGGCGGCGGTAGCTGGCTGCCTGATCAGAAGGCCGCTAACGGCACGGACACCGGCTGCATCCAGCTCGACCTGGACAAGTTCCCCAAGGCCGCAGAGGCGCTGCTCAAGGAGGTCGCCCGGATCAAGGCCAAGGGTGACGTCGCTGGCGCCAACAAACTGAAGGCGGCGTACGTCGACAAAGATGGCCAGGTGAAGGCGCTGCTCGAGTTGATCCGCGAACGCTGGCTGCGGGCGCCAAAGGCGACCTTCGTCTACTCGGTTGACCTGTAGCGTCGCGATGGGGGCGGCCGTCCGATGATGGATCCGCCTCCATGGCTTCCCCGGCCTGTGAGTCTCAGCGCCCCCGTCGCCGAACGCCTCGCCCCTGGGCGCAGTCGCGTTTCCGGTTCCACGCGCCAAGACGCAACCGCTCTGGCGACCTGACCAACGCAAAAATCGCAACGATTGCGCTGAAAACGTGACGTTACGGCGTCAGTACCCAGCTTCTGGAGTGGTTTAGGCCTAAACGGGTTGCCAAGAGGCACGGCGCGAGGGATCGTGCTGGTTGGTCCCGCAACGAGACTTGCTTGCAGCCCAGATAGTTTAAGTCTAAAGCATCTGTATGACCGAACGCGGGGGCGCAGCTGCTAGCGCATTGAAGGGTCGGCGCGCCGTAGTGACCGGCGGGGGACGCGGCATCGGAGCTGCCGTCGCCAGGGAACTCGCCGAGCGCGGCGCGAGTGTGGTCGTAGCTGCACGCAACCTGGCGCAGGTCGAGCAGGTAGCTCAGGCGCTACGCGCCGAAGGAGCGACGGCGTTCGCGACCAGCTGCGACGTCAGCGACGAAGCCAGTGTGGCGGCGCTCGCGAGCTTCGCGAAGGCGCGGCTCGGCGGCGTGGATATCCTGGTGAACAACGCGGGCATCGCGAAGAGCCACGATATCAAGCGTGTGCCACTGGAAGACTGGCAACAGATCATGGCGGTCAACGCCACGGGTCCGTTCCTCTGCACGCGCGCCTTCATCGCGGAGATGCTCGAGCGACGCTGGGGCCGGGTCGTGAACGTTGCGAGCGTCACCTCACGTGTGGGGACGCCGTACATTGCAGCTTACACCGCGAGCAAACACGCGGTGCTTGGCTTCAGCCGCTCGGTTGCAGCGGAAGTAAAAGCCAAAGGGGTCACGGTCAACTGCGTGTGCCCCGGATACGTAAACACGGAAATGACGGACGAGTCCATCGCGCGGGTGAGCGAGAAGACCGGGCGCTCGGGAGAGGAGTCGCTCAAAGCAATCCTCTCCACCGTGGGTCAACATCGACTCATCGAACCCGAGGAAGTGGCCTTCATGGTGGCGAACCTGTGTGAGGAACGCGCTGGGGGCACCACGGGTCAAGCGATCGTGATGGACGCTGGAGGCTTCATCGGATGAGCAAGCTCGAAGCGATCAACCCCGAGAGCTGGGGTGAACCCAAAGGTTACGCGAACGGAGTGCTAGCACCCGCCGGCGGGCGGCTGCTGTTCGTCGCTGGTCAAATTGGCTGGGACGAAAACCAGAAAATCGTCTCCGACGATTTCGCCCTGCAGTTTGCTCAAGCGCTCTCGAACGTGGTCACGGTGGTGCGCGCCGCCGGCGGGCAGCCAGAGCACATCGCGCGACTGACGATCTACGTCACCGACAAGCAGCTTTACCTCGCGGATCTAAAAGGCATCGGGGCGAGCTACCGTGAGCTGATGGGCCGTCACTATCCCGCGATGGCGCTGCTCGAGGTCAAGGGTTTGCTCGAGCCAGGCGCGATGGTTGAAATCGAAGCGACAGCGGTGGTGCCATGACAAACGAAGCGAAACAAGCCGCAGGCGTGTGGATCCGTCTGGTGAAGTGCCACGGCCTGGTGATGCGTGAGGTGCGCCGGCGCGTCGCTCAGAGCGAGACCACGCTGCCCCAGTTCGATGTGCTCGCCCAGCTGCTTCGCCATCCTCAGGGCATGACATCCACGGAGCTCTCTCGAGTGCTCCTGGTTACCGCGGGGAACCTAACCGGGATCGTAGACCGCCTCGAGGCGCGCGAGCTCGTGACGCGCACCGCACTGCCAGATGACAAGCGCGTACGGGTGCTCAAGCTCACAGCGAAGGGCAAGCGCCTCGCCAAGCGAGAAGTGCAACGCCATGAGGACTGGCTGAACGAGATCTTCAGCAGTCTGGCGGATACAGAGCGCCACAAACTCTCTACAGCCTTGGACCGACTGCGCCACAGTCTGGAGCAGCATGACGACGGTGAGCCGCTCCCTGAGTGAGCTGACCGAGAAATGGTAAGCGAGCGATGACCCTGAGCGTCTCCCCCAAGAGCTTCAAGCTAGACTTCGACGCGGAGTCGAGAGTAGCGACCATCACGCTGGATCGCCCTGACCGCCTGAACGCGCTCACCTTCGAGATTTACAAGGAGCTCGGTGAGACGTTCCGCAGCCTGCATCACGAAACTGCCGTGCGGGCCATCGTCATCACGGGCGCGGGCCGCGCGTTCTGCTCCGGCGGCGACGTGGAAGACATCATCGGCGCGCTGTTCGAGCGTGACTTTCAGGGTCTGCTGGAGTTCACGGAGCTGACCTGTGAGCTGATTGCGGCGATGCGTGAGTGTCAGAAGCCGATCGTCGCCGCGCTGAACGGCACCGTCGCCGGAGCAGGCGCGGTGATCGCCGCGGCGAGCGACATCCGCATCGCGTCGGACAAGGCGAAGATCGCGTTTCTGTTCGTCAAGGTCGGGCTCTCCGGCGCTGACATGGGGATCGCTTGGCTGTTGCCCAAGCTGATCGGCTTCGGGCGCGCGACGGAGCTCCTGATGACGGGCGACTTCGTCTCCCCCGAGGACGCGCTGCGTATCGGGCTCTACAACCGCGTCGTTGGCGTGAACGTGGTGCTCAGCGAGGCGCAGGCCTTTGCCGCCAAGCTGGCGAAGGGCCCCGCCTTCGGCCTGAGGATGACCAAGCACTTGCTCAATCGCGAAGCCGACATGGACCTCAAGACGGCGCTCCAAACCGAAGCCGAGGCCCAGGCTGTTTGCATGCAGCACCCAGACTTCCGCGAGGCCTACGAGGCCTTCACCCAGAAGCGCGAAGCCCGTTTCCGCTAGGCAATAAGCGCAACACCAAGGACGCCGATGATCGACCTAGATAGCGTGGCTCCCTTCCTAGAGCCGCACCACCGAGGCGTCGCCGAGGCTGCACAAACCTTCGCGAGCCAGGTGCTGGCTCCCATGGGGCATCCCAAGGACGACACCGACGCGCGGCGCCAGGCGCGTTCTATCGTTGAGGCCCTGGGGAAAGCGGGCTTGGTCAAGCACGCTCACCCACTGGATCTCCGCGCGTGTTGCTTGGTGCGCGAAGCACTGGCCTTCCAGAGCCCGCTAGCGGATGACATCTACGCACTTCAGTGCCTAGGCAGCACGCCGATAGCATCCGCAGGGAATCAAAGGCAACAGGAGACCTACGTAGCTGGCGCTGTGAGCGGTCAGCTGATGGCCGGCTTCGCGATGACGGAACCGGACGCTGGCTCCGATGTGGCGAGCCTGCACACCCGCGCCAAGAAGACGCGCACTGGTTGGAAGCTGCACGGCCACAAGACGCTGATCAGCAACGCTGGCATCGCCGACTTCTACTCCGTCTTTGCGAGTACGGACGCAGCGTCCGGACATCGCGGCATCAGCTGCTTCGTGGTGCCCAAGAACGCGCCCGGCCTGCTCTTCGAGAAAGCGCAGGTACTGAGCAACCCGCATCCGCTGGGCGAGCTGTTCTTCGACGACGTCGAAGTCCCTGAAGACGCCTTGGTCGGTGAGCTCGGCGGCGGCTTCAAGCTCGGCATGGCGACCCTCGACAGCTTGCGCACGACCGTCGCCGCGGCCGCGGCGGGCATGGCAACGCGCGCCCTCGAAGAGGCCACCGCGTGGTCACTCAGCCGCAAGCAATTCGGAGCGCCCATCGCTGACCTGCAGCTGATTCAAGCGAAGCTCGCTCGCATGGTGACCGAGCTCAGCGCCTCACGTCTGCTCATCTACCGCGCGGCGCACGAGAAAGACACCCAGGGGGGCCGCGTGTCACTACCCTGCGCGATGGCGAAGCTCCACGCGACGGAGAGCGCTCAACGCATCATCGATGACGCCGTGCAGATTTTTGGTGGCCGCGGCGTGCTAGCGGAGAGCGTGGTCGATCAGCTGTATCGCGCGATCCGCCCGCTGCGCATCTACGAAGGCACGAGCGAAGTGCAGCACTTGGTGATCGCCCGTGGCTGGCTGAAGGCCTTCCAGAGCCGAGCGCACTAGAAGCTGCGATGTGGAAGCCACCGAACGCGCGCAAGGTTCAGCTCCCCGTCGTGACCTGGCCGGACGGCGCATCCGCGCGGCAATCACGCTGGTTCAGTCCCGTTGAGCTGGGGCCGTGCCAGCTCGAGCAGCGCACCTGGGTGCCTGCGATGGTGCCGTGGCGTGCAACCGAGGAGGGGGAAGTCACACCAGCAGTCGTCGACTGGTATCGGCGCTTCGCGGCGGGACGCCCCGGGGCGATCGTCGTGGAGGCGACCGGCATCCGCGATGTGCCGAGCGGCCCGCTGCTGCGCATCGGGCATGATCGCTACATCGAAGGGCTTTCGAAGATCACCCAAGCGGTGCGTGAAGCTAGTGGTGGGCGCACTCGGCTCCTCATCCAGCTGATCGACTTTCTCGCGATTCGTCGCCGCGTCGAGTCTGCGAAATACCTCGCGCGCTTCCTGTCCATTGATGGGGAGTTACTCGCCCGCCTCGAGCTCGAGCCGGGGGATGAGGAACTGGCGCGCGAGCGGCTCCTGGGGATGAACGACGACGAGCTCTCGAACGCGCTTACGCCGCGTGGC
>JBFXBK010000468.1:0-6637 GCA_050183255.1 Polyangiaceae bacterium
GGTTGTCAGCAGGGGGTCCCTAGAATAGCAGTATGAAAACCGCGACTTCGAACCAGGCTCAGCTGTTCCCCCCAAGCGATGCACACACCGACTCACCTCTGGTTGACCTGACGCGCGCGGCCAAGGCTTGGGTTGGCGTCGTCTCGAAGAACCACGTGATGCTCGCACTCGAGGGTGGTTTCGCCCAGGTGTGCCGCGGCAAGCGGGCGCCCCTCGCGCGCCTCAAGCCGGGTGATTGGATCACCTACTACTCACCCCGCACCGAGATGTTCGGAGGTGGTGAGGCAGTGCACGCCTTCACCGCCATCGGTCGTGTCGTGGACGACCACATCTTTGCGTTTCAGATGCCAGACGGTCGCGTCCCGTTTCGCAGGCACCTGGACTTTCTGACGATTGCTCACGAACTGCCAGTGGCGCGAGTGAGTCGCGAACTTGCATTCACTCAAGGCAACTGGGGGTTACTCGCCCGGCGGGGTTTGTTCGAAATCGATCACTCCGACATGCAGATCATTGCCAAGGGGCTTGGTGTGAAGGAGCGGGGGGTGAGGGACAAGGCGCTGCAAGTCAGCGCGTGAGGCCAGCGCGCTCTTCACGGCGGCCGCCGTGTTTCCATGGGAGATCGTGTAGACTCCCCCCATGCGCTCCCGAACGATTTCTAACCAGCTCGTGTTTCTCTGCGTCACCTCCCTCGCCGCGATGTCTGGGCTCACCGCCTGTGGCGACGAAGACTCCGGCGGAGGCGGTGGGAGCGGCGCGGCGGGCGGCGCTGGAGGACAGCAGGCCGGCGGCAGCGCAGGGTCTGGCGGTACGAGTAGTAGCGGAGCGAGTGGCGGCACGCAGAGCGGTGGTAGCGGTGGGTCTGCCGCGGGCTCGGGCGGTTCCGCGGGGCAATCTGGCAACGGGGGCACTGGGGGCAGCGGCGCCGGCCGTGGCTATTACTCGACGGACCGCAACGAGTTCTTCGGCGCGCCACGCTGCGCCGATCTGGACGTCGACCTGTGCGAAGACTTCGAAGCCGGCGCGCTCGACACGAACACTTGGACCACGCGCGGCACCGTTACGCTCGACAACACCTTGGCGGCGCGCGGGAGTCAGTCGGCGCACTTCCACGCAGAGGGCAATGGCTTCGCTTACATCAGCGAGACCAAGACGTTCCCCGCAGCGAACAACAACTTTTGGGGTCGCATGTTCTTCTACATCGACGCGCTCCCCGTCACGCCTGACTACGCCCATTTCACGCTGATCGAAGGTACAGGCACGGGGGACACGTCTCGCGTGCGAGTCGGTGGCCAGTATCGCAAATTCGGCGTTGGCAGCGACGGAGGGCCGACCGGTGACTGGACCAACATCGACAAGGACCCTACTCAGGACAGTGCGAAGGAGGTTCCCGAGAAGGAGTGGGTCTGCATCGAGTGGCAGTACGATGGCTCCAAGGACGAGACACACTTCTTCTGGGACGGCGTGGAGCATCCGTCGCTCGCGACTTACCCCGACGTGCCCCACGGCGGAAACTCGGGCGCGCAGTACTTGCTGCCGGACTTCAACGAGGTTTGGGTTGGCTGGTGGATGTACCAGGGAGGCTCGACGCCTGACCACTTCGACGTATGGATCGACGAAGTGGCTATCGACGGCGAACGCATCGGCTGCAGTCTCTAGACGGCGAAATCAAGCGCGCGCTTGGCGCCGCCTGCGCCGCAGCGCCAGCGCGCTCATTGCCGCAAGGATCCAGACGCTACCCGGTGAGCTACCGCCACTGGGCGTCCGGCACCCGCAACCGGAGTCGCGGGTAGCAACGCCACTCCCGTCAAGCATGTCGCTGCCAGCAGAGCCTCCCGCGGCGGGGCCACCAGCGCCGCCGCCATTGCTGCTCGAGCCGCCGGAGCCCCCAGACGCGCAGTCTTCGTCGATTTGACCATCGCAGTCGTCGTCGATCCCGTTACAAATCTCAGCGCTACAGTCTCCGGCTTCCGAAGCGGGACCGGCGCTCAGCAAGGTCGCCCGATACTCGAGCGCGTCCCAGCCGCCTTGGTCGGTGAACTCATCCAGCGTCCACTCGCCGTCGAACCCTGCGCCCGTGGAGAGCCCGCAGCGCCAGCCGAGCACGCCGCGCCCACACCAATCTGCCATGCCATCTCCGTTGACGTCGGCGAGGGCGAAGTTGGAGTAGTATGCCTCGCCCTTCCACTCGGCGTCGTCACTCCACGCAGGGCCGTCGATCTTCTCGAACGCGCCGTTGTGGAAGGCGTGACAGCGGACTCCAGCGTTCGCGCGGATACACAGATCTTGTCGACCATCGCCGTCGATGTCGCCCACGCGCAAGGTGGAGAAGTTCGATGGGTCGGTCCAGCCGCTGTCGTCGGTGTAGGCAGCCACTTCGATCTCGGGGTCGAAGCCGTTCCCGTTGGAGAACGCGCAGTGGAGCGAGGTCGCGCTCTTGCCACACAGGTCGGCCTTGCCGTCACCGTTCACATCGGCCAGACGCAGCGTCGACCAGGCGGAGAGCTTGTCCCAGCCCTGGTCGTTGCTCCAGGCGGGGCCATCGATCTTATCCGTAGAGAAACCCGTGTCGGCCGCCAGCCAGCACACGACTCCAGCGTTGGCCCGTGCGCACACGTCGCTCTTGCCGTCACCGTTCAGATCTCCCATGCGGATGGTGCCGTAGTTGCGCGCATGGTCCCAGCCGCTGTCATCGGAGAGCGCCGGTCCCGGGAACTGCGTCCCGAAGCCCTTGCCGTCGCTCAAGTGACACTCGAAGCTCGTTGAGGAGCGAGCGCAAAGATCTTCCATGCCGTCGCCGTTCACATCGGCGAGGCGCAGGGTGGTGTAGAACTTCGGTCGGTCCCAGGAGCCAGCGTCGGCCATGCCAACATACCAGCGACCACTCCCCGGTGCGTCGAGACCATCAGCCGATCCGAGGGAGCACTCCGCCCCGTCGTTCGAGCGCGCGCACAGATCGGCGAAGCCATCGCCGTTGATATCGCCCATGCGGAACGTGGAGAAGTTGCTCACGTCGTCCCAACCCTGAGCGTTGCCCCACCCTGGCTTCGTGTCGGTCTTTGCACTCCACCCGCTGTCTTCGGCGAAGTGACACCACACCCCAGAGTAGCCGCGACCACACACATCCGCCTTGCCGTCACCGTTCACGTCGGTGGTAGACGGCGGCGCGTAGGCCCCGGGTTCGTTCTGCAGCAAGCCGACTTCGCAGACGTCGCCTTCGTCAATCTGCCCGTTGCAGTTGTCGTCCTTGCCGTTGCATGTCTCCGTGGCTGCGTTGCAACAACCGCCGCAGCCGCATTGCACGTACTCCATGAACTTCTTCCAGTCCCATCCGGCGCCGGGATCGGTGTGATCCGAGCAGTCAGGGGTCTCTCCGTGACCGCGAATGTGCGCGCGATCACAGGGGATGTTGTTGCGGTCGCAGATCGACTTCACGAGCTTCGCGCTCGAGCAGTACATGGCGTCGGTAAACCACTTATTGGGGTCATCGATGAACCCCTCGTGTTCGATCCCCACGGAGTGAGTGTTGAAGCACGCATCGTGATACGCGACGTCGTTCTCCTCGACGAGCTGTACGACCTCTCCCCCAGAAGACACGACGTAGTGGGCACTGACTCCCGATGCGCAGTTCTTGAGCCAACCCCAGCAGCCGGAGAAGCCTCCTTGGCAGGTGTGAATCACGATGTCGGTGATGTCCGACGCGCCTCGATTGGACGCGCTGTAGTTACCACTACAAGCTGGACCGACCCAGTTGGCCCCGCTGTAGTCAGGCTTGAGCTCTGCGCTTTGTTGCCCTACGGATTCACCACCGGAGTAGGCGCCGTCGAACACGATGCTGAGTCCATCGCTATCCGTGCCGCGCACGCCATCGACCGCGACGCGAACGACCCGCTGGGCAAACTCCACTCCGGCCTCTGGATTGACCTCTCCAGGTCCGAATGCCTGCAGCGCAGCTTCCCACGAGCCATGTCGCTCACGTAGCTCGCTCAGCACGACGGCCGCGCCGTAGATGTTGGCCTCCGCGTCGTCGCTCAGCTCGGACTCGGACAACCCAGACAGTCGCGCGGCGCTGGAGAGGCTCTGCCGCTCCACGAGCTGCATCACCCCCCGGCCACCCCAGGCAGATGGCTCGGAATGGCGTGTGGAAAAACGCGTCTGCACGTATGCGACGCCCACGAGGTACTCCACGGGCACGCCGGTCTGCTGCGCGACGCGCTGGAAGATCGGCACCAACGGGGACGTACCGCGCACCGCTTGCTGTGTTGAAGCGCTGCTCGGCGCAGGCTCGGAACCCGCGCTGCACGCGCCAATTGTCGCTCCCGCCAGCAACGTGAGACTCAAGCCAATCGCCGCGCTGCGAACGCGCTTCCAAGAATGCACAACCAAGGCCATCGCCAGCCCGTTTGCAGGTTGAGTGCCAACAACGCCACCACGACCGCTTGCTGCGCTCCCAGTACCCGTTGCTGCTCAGCTTGGAAGGCGCGCCGCTATCTGGCTCGAAGATCCCCTAACGACCCGCGCCGCTGCAGTCCGGGCTCGGTCGCTAGAGCTGGCGTAGCCCAAGCCGCTTGTGCAACGGCTTGTGCAAGTCGTGCAGCGTTGTGCGCCCGGTGGATCCCCGCGGCAGAGCGCCCACTAGCCTACGGGCCAGGTGAACTGGAACTTCGCGCCTTGACCCAGCTGCGAGTCGATCCAGACGCGGCCGCCTGCACCCTCGACTAGCTTCTTGACGATCGCCAGGCCGATGCCGGTCCCGTCCTCGGTATCACCGCTGAGGGTCTGGAAGATCACCCAGATCCGCTCATGATGACGCGGGTCAATGCCCGGACCGTTGTCACTGACCACGAAGTGGATCTCATCCGCTTCGCGCCTGGCGCTCACCTTGACCAGCGGGGCGGACTCATCAGCGAACTTGGCCGCGTTGCTGATCAAGTTCAGGAGGACCTGTTCGAGCGGTACCCGCTGGGCGGAGATCTCGATATCGGCGGGAGCGTCCACTTCGACGCCCTTGCCCGACGGAACCATCTCGCACACTTCGTTGATCAGCCGCGATACGCTGACAACTTGATGTTCGTGGGTTTGGCGACCCGCGCGGCTGAAGTCGAGCACGCCGTTGATCAGACCTTCCATCCGGGAGACCCGCTTCTTCATGAGGTCTAGGTGCTCCCCGAGCTTGGCGTAGTTTCCGTCCCCGTGCTCCTCCTCGATCCACTCGGAGAGCATCGAAATCCCACGCAGCGGTGCCTTCAAGTCATGGCTGACGACGTAGGCAAACTGGTCGAGCTCACGGTTCTTGTGCTCCAGCTTTCGAATCAGACCGTTACGCTCCTCCTGGAGTCGCTTCTGGGCGTCGATGTTCGTGTTCGTGCCGAACCAACGCAGGATACGCCCGTCGTTCGAGCGCAGCGGCGCGACGCGAGTGAGAAACCAACGAAACTGCCCGTCAGCTCCCTTGAGCATGAACTCCATCTCGAACGGCTCACCCGTCTCGAGACAGCGGCTCCAACGGGCGACGGCCTCGTCCAAGAGACTCGGATGATGTAAGTCCTTCCAACCCCACCCGGCGACCTCGTCGAAGTCCTTGCCTGTGTACTCGTAGAACCGCCGATTGTAGAAGTCGATGTATCCGTCGGGCAACGCGGACCAAGCCAGCGCTGGCACGTTCTCCACCACCGCCCGGAACTGCTCTTCGCTCGCGCGAGCTTGGTCAAGCAGCTGCTTACGCTCTTCCTCTGCGCGCTTCTGGTCGTCGATGTCCGTGCAGGTACCAAACCACTTGACGATGCGTCCGCGCGAATCGCGGACCGCAACCGCACGCGCCAGGAACCAATGATACACCCCGTCCTTGCGGCGCCTGAGGTACTCCATTTGAAACGGTTGGCCGCTGGCGTAGCAAACTCTCCACTGGCGCTCGGCGCTTTCGCGATGGTCCGGGTGCAGGCTCTCGGCCCACTGCATCGCCACAGGCGCATCTTCGGAGTAGCCAGTGTACTGGTACCAACGCCGGTTGAAGTAGTCGTGGACGCCGTTTGGTTCGGCCATCCACACCAGGTTTGGAATCGTTTCCGCTAGTAAACGGAATTGGTGCTCTGAGCCCTCTTCGAGCCAGAAGCGCTCCACGCCAACGCTGAGCTGAGTCGCCAGCGGCACCAGCGTCTCGAGGGAGGTAGTGGGCAACGCCTGCTCCGACCACACCAGGAGCACGCCGACGGCTCGATCTTCGACGGCGAGCGGAAAGACGGACGCGGTGGGGATTGACGTGCCCGCGAACCAAATGCTGGCGTTGAGTAAGGGTCGCCTGCGCTCCGTCGCGCTCCTGAGCGCTTCCTCATCGAGGCTGACTTGACGCGGCACGTCCCAGCTCGAGTCAGGCGCAATGGAGCTCGCTTGCAACACCAACTCGGTCTCTGACTCGAAGGTCCACACCGCGACGGCGTGCGCACCCAGGCGGTTGAAGATCGCGCGACAGCTCGCCGTGAGTGCAGACTCCAGCGTCAGCGACTCCGATAACGCAACCCCGACGTCTCCCGCGAGCGCCGCCGCCGCTTCACTCTGCTTGCGCTCAGTGACGTCGAGCACCGTACCGATGAAGCGAAGGGGCGTGTCACTGACGACGCGCCCGCTGGCGGAGAGCCAATGG
>JBFXBK010000469.1:0-6631 GCA_050183255.1 Polyangiaceae bacterium
CCCTTAGGGCGAGCTGACTGTTTTCGCAGGGAAACGTGCCTTGGGTCTCGCCGGGCGACTCCGGCAGGGCGACCACCCAGGTGCTGCAATCACCAGCGGAGCTCAGGCCCTGCACGTAGACGCGGTTCGGGTCGAATGTGACGAGCGGCGTGACGCCACCAGTCCCCGCTGTGCTCGCACTGCCTCCGCTGGCCGCGGCTCCAGCGGATCCTGCCGCGCCGCCAGTCGTGTTGCCGCCTGTGGCGCTGCCCCCGCTACCCCCGCCACCTGCCGCGGCAGCGCTGCTGCCTCCCGTGGCGCCGATCGGAGAAGGATGCTCCTTGCTTCCGCAAGCGATCACCGAAGAGCAACTCAGCGTGAGCAACAGGGCCATTGGACCCAGCTTGGGGGTGCGCCAATCGGTCAATCGGCGTCGGTCACTTTGGTAAGCGCCAAGAGCACGCATCGTCACGAGCTTAACCTAGCTGAAGGTGGTCGACGACTCGGATAACCTGTGACGATGACTAGCGAGCACGGATTGCTGGGGAAACCTGTCCGATTCGAGAAGGGCACACCACTGGAGAGGCGCGGCCTGTCGGGTGGCCTCGCGCTGGTTCTGCTTGCGCTTCTTGCGTGCAAGAACAAGGACGAGGCGTCTACGGTTGCGCAACCGGCCGCGCCTCCGTCTCCTGTGTCAGAAAATCCTCAGGGAAATTTTCCGGCAGCCACGGCGACCGCCGCTGCCGCGGCGACGACTGCCGCCCCCGTGAGGGCAGCGGACAGAGCGCCTGCGGCTGTCAACAAGTGTGCGCCCGACGGCGCTGCCGCGCCGTGCGATTGCGGAGGTGGGAAGACCGGCATGCAGTCCTGCAATGCCAAGGTCGGCTGGAGCAAGTGCAGCTGTCCCAAGGCGGTGGTGAAGAAGTGCGCCCCGAATGGGGCTACCGGGGTTTGCCAGTGCAGCAATGGCAAAGCCGGGATGCAGCTCTGCGACGAGAAGGTCGGGTGGAGCAAATGTTCTTGTTGAAACACTGTCTAGGCGCGGGTCGCACGCTGGAATGTTCGAAGGCTGGTCGCTCTCAGGGTGTCGGCCTAGCGGCGCTGCTCTTGCTGGCGTTGTTGGCGTGTAAGAACAAAGAGCAGCAGCCTCCGCCCGAGCAGCCGATCCCGGCGCTGCCGCAGGTTCAAAATCCGCAGGGTAATGTGCCAGCGGCTGCCCAGGGGAACGCTCCGCGAGGAGTCGCGCCTCAGGTCGTTCAGGCTCCGCTCGGGTTCACGTTGAGCCACTCGAGCATCAACCAGGGCGAGTCGATCAAGTTGACGTTCAGCCGAGCTGTGCAGCCGACATCAGGCAAGAACTGGGTGACCATCGTTGCCTCCGGGAAGCCAGACAACGACTGGGGCGAGTGGAAGTACGTACCCGCCGGTGCGACCAGCATCGAATTGACCCCAAAGTCTACCGGTTCGCTCGAAGTGCGGCTTCACGATACGTACCCGGATCACAAGTTCGGCGTCCTGCAGCGCGCGTCTTTGAACGTAAAGGCGAAGGCTAAGGCCAAGCCCAAGACGGCGTGTGTCGACGGGCAGACGCAGGCGTGCCCCTGCGGCGATGGGACGTTTGGCCGACGCACCTGCGATCGGGGCAAGTGGCCCAGCGGCTGTTTCCTGTGTGACTGACGCTGCTACCTGGACGCGCTGGGCAGGGCGTGACACGGACTCCGCGTGAATCGCTTTCGAGCTGGGATCGCATCACTCACCGCGCTGGCGGTGGTGAGTGCGTGCGCGGCGCGTCCAGGGACCCGGAGCGTGGATGATCAGGTGGAAGCCCCGGGGCTCACCGTCGATCATCACATCGCCGAAGGCACGGGGGATCCGAAGCCGGTCGAACTGCTGCTGGATGCTGGAACCGAGGCTGCCGCGGAGCCCGAGGTGCCGAGCGAGACCGCGCCGGATCCCGAGCCGCTCAGCCTGAAAGACCAGTGGGAGTACACCCTGCACTACGTCAACGGCGAGGTCAGCGTCGAGCGCGTCCGCAAGCTGATCTTCCCCAAACCCGTCGTGACCGACCGGCGCATGGGGCGCTTCGCCATCGAGCTCTGGATTGGGCGGGAGCTCATCGACCGCGTGCGCTTCGACTTTCCGATGCTGGCTGCCGAGGAGCTGCCGAGCGGCAAGCGGAAGCCGCTGCATGAGCCGCCGACCCTGGCTGCTGGGGCTGACGTGTTTCTTTCGGTGCGTGTGCCTGCGAGCCCGCGCGCGACGCGTGCGGTGCTGATCGACCGCGCCCTGGGAACGCAGCGCTCGCTGCCCTGGCCTCCGGACTCGCCTTTGCCGCCCGTCGCTGCGTCGCTCAAGCCCCCAGCGGCGCCGGCCGAGAAGCCCGCGGAGGCTGTAGAAGGGGACGCTGGTAGCGACGCTTCAGTAACAGCCGAAGCCGGTGCAGACGCAGGAAGTAAGGCGAAGAAGACCCCGTAGGGGATCCGTACGTCTCAGCGTCTCAAGCCCCGTGCAAGTCGAGACGCCTAAGTTTTTAGTGTCGCTGAACCCTCTCCTTCGGAACAGTGGCCTTTTGACCATCAACCGTGCCACGCTACCCGCGCCATGAAGTGCGAGGCGTGCGACCACGAAAACATAGACGGTGCGCGGTTTTGCGCGGGTTGCGGAGCCATCCTTCCCGCCCAGCACGATGAGGGTGAAGACCCCCTCGTCGGGCAAGTCGTCGGAGGCCGTTACCGCATCACCCGAGTGCTGGGTGAAGGCGGCATGGGCATCGTGTACCTGGGTGAGCAGCAGATGGGCTCGACGGTGCGTAAGGTCGCCGTCAAGACCTTGCACGCTCACTTGAGCAAGGACCCGTCGGTCTTGGCGCGCTTCCACCGCGAATGCGGAACCGTGGCGCAGCTCGAGCACCCGAACACCATCAAGTTTTACGACTTCGGGTCGATGCCCGACGGCACCCTGTACATCGCGATGGAGTTCGTGTCTGGCTCACCGCTGGACAAGATCGTCGAGGAGGGGCCGATGCCCCCCGACCGCGTGCTCAAGGTGATGAAGCAGATCTGCGGCGCCCTCGATGAGGCGCACAAGCAGGGCGTCATCCACCGCGACCTGAAGCCTGAGAACGTCATCCTCACCACGCGCGCGGGTGAGAAGGACTTCGTGAAGGTGCTCGACTTCGGCATTGCCGCGCGGAGCGAATCCGCGGACGCGCAGAAGGAAGCCAAGCTCACTCAGCAAGGCATGGTGCTCGGGACGCCGCCTTACATGAGTCCGGAGCAGTTCACCGGCAAAGAGCTCGACCAGCGCAGCGATATCTACTCGCTGGGCGTGATGGCCTACGAGATGCTCACGGGCAAGCTGCCCTTCGATGCAGACACGCCCTGGGAGTGGGCGACGAAGCACATGACGGCTCAGCCGACGCCGTTCGAGGCTTCGGCCCAGCACGTCTCCGCGCCGCCGAACATGAAAGCGGCGATCATGCGGGCGCTGAGCAAGGATCGTGAGGAGCGTCAGGGCACAGCCGTCGAGTTCTTCTCCGAGCTCTCGGGCGGCGGTGGGCTCACGGTCGAACAACCACCGCTTTCCGCGGGGGAAGACGCCGGCAGCGCGCACACTGCGGCGATGGCGGCGGCGCCGGATTTTGGTGCGATGAACGCAGGGCCTCCGAGTCCACCCATGGGAGGCCCGATGGGTGGCCCGCCGATGGGTGGCCCGCCGATGGGTGGCCCGCCGATGGGCGGACCCATCGCCCCCGCCGTGTTGCCTCCTCCGCCGCCGATGAATCAGGCGCAGCAGGGCGGTGGCAACAAGGGCCTGGTGATCGGCTTGGTTGCCGTGCTTGGTGTGCTCGGCCTGGCGATCGCTGGAGTCTTGATCGCCCGCGGCGGCGGCGACGATGGCCCCAGTGGGATCACGATCCCCGAGGCTGACGGTGGCGGCCTGACTGCTGGTGGGTCGGCCACCGAAGTGAAGCCGGAGAATCCTCCGCCAACCGGTGGCAGCGGCGGCAGTGGCGAGACCGAGCCCGACTCGAGCGCCACGGCGGAACCCACCAGCCAACCGACTGCGACCAGCAAGCCGACCTCCACCGCACAGCCAACGTCCACCAAGCCAGCCGGCAATGCCGCGGCTTGTGACCAGTGCATCGCGGTGGCGTCGAGCAGCCCCGCGGCCGCGGCCAACTACTACCGCCAGTGCACGGACGCCGGAAAGAAGGCGACCTGCCAGTCCAAGGTCCGCGCCTCAGCGCCCAACGCCGCCCGCGCAGCCGCCTTCAACGGCAACTGCGCGGCCGCGAAGGGCATCGTCGGCGCCGCGAATTCCATGGGCGCCGGCAGCGGCGCCCTGAACGCCGCGGTCTCGAGCTGCAAGTAAACTCCGGCACCGCAGGCTACTCAACTCAGGGTGGCGTGCAGCCGCCCTGAGGTTGGCACTCGCATCCCGGTGGCGGTACATCTGGGTTCCGCGGGGAACCGCATAGCCCGGGTGCGCTCACGTCCGGCGGATCCGGCACGTCGACTAGGTCAAATGCGTAGTACTGCTTGGCGCTGAACTGCATGCCGAAGCTCAATGTATCGCAGGCAGCCCCGGATGCGTTTGGGGTCGAGGACATGTCGTAGCTCTGCTCTAGATAGCTCAAGGTGCTGGTGAAGCTGTCGCAGAGGTTTTCGCACAGCCCCAGCTCTCGCAAGCTGGTCTCTACGGCGTTCCTAGTGACGGTAGCGCCCAGGGTTGCTTCGGAGAACTCCCAGCCGCCACTCTTTGCTTGATGAATCCGTGCGGCAATGACTGGCTTCGTGAGGAGCATGCGTAGGCCCGGCGTTTGAGCGTTCAGCCCGTTGAGCCAGAACTCGGTGGAGTCGGGCAGCTCCGCGATCAGCCAACCGCTGCGCACGTAGGCTGTGGTGTCCGACCAGTTCGATTCCGGGAGTCCACCAGGGACGTCAGCCGCGCCGATACGAATGTCCCGCTTGGCCACGTGGTAGGTCCGCGTGACGGACGGCTCCAAGCGATCGCGCCACTTGGGCTTCAGGGCCGATGCGTTGGTCTCGCCGTCGCGACAGTTCCAGTCGGCGGGTACATCTAGGCCAACCGACGAATACAGGTCGAGGCGGACCGCGGAGTCATCGGGTTCACCATTATAGCCGCTGACCTTGACCACCATGCTCATCGAGCCTTGGCGCAGGGCGCAGTTCCAGTCTTCACCTGTCATTCGAAAGGGCTCTCCGACGTCCGGCGAGAGACTGAGCATCGAGAACACCTGACCCATGGCGTTGTCTCGACAGAACTCGCCGTCGAACACGTTTTGAATCGAGTTCGTGCAGGTCTGCTCCTTGAGCCCGGGGCACGCGTCGACTTGCGCGTCATCCAGCACGCCCTCTGGCCAGCTGGCGCGGTTGCAGCTCTTGTCGAGATTGAAACCGATGCCCTTCCACGCGTCTCCGTCGAGCTTCGAGTCGAGGTCGATGTTGCCCACGTTGAGGTAGTTCATCACGAGGTAGAGCGTGGCTTCGTCCGTCGGCGGCACGTCCGTGGGGCGCCCAGATTTGTCTGGGACCCCGACGGTTGGACACGCTGGTTCGCCTTCGACGTCTTCCCAGAAGCGCGTACCGAGGGCTTCCTCACCCCCAGCCGAGCCTCCAGTGGCCCCACTGCCGTTTCCGCCGGGACCTGTCGCGCCCGTGCCTGCGTCGGCGCTTTCCCCAAGGTCCGTAGAGCGACCACAGCTGCAGGCCGCAGCCAAACTAAGCAGCGCAAGGCCTTTGCGGAGCCTCAGAATTGGCACTCTCCAGTTTGCCCCACTGGAGGGCAGATGCAACCGGGTGGCGGGATATCCGGATTCCGTGGGGAAGGACACTGGCCACCGCTGACATCGGGTGGCGCTGGGACATCCACGATGGGGCCTGGCGTGATGGTTCTGGCGGTGAACGCCATACCGAAGGACAGCGCATCACACGTCGCGTCAGGCACGGGGTCGTTGCTGGGCGAGAGCATGTCCACGGTCTGATTCAGGTAGCCAACGGTGGTGGTGTAGGAGCCGCACAGGTTCTCGCAGAAGCCGATTTCCCGGAAGCTCGTGATCATGTCGCCGGGGCGAATGCTCCCGCCGAGGGTGCCTTCGCTGACCCGCCAGAGCTGACTTGCGGCGTCTTGCTCCAGGCGCGCGGCTAGCAGCCCGTTGTTCAGCATGAAGCGGAGGCCCGGAGTGTGGGCGTTGAGGCCGTTGAACCACAGCTCGGTTTGGGGTGGCAGCTCCGCGATCAGCCAACCGCTGCGCACGTAGGCGCCGGGATCGGCCCACTTGCTGTTCGGGATGCTCTCCGTTTGCGGGGCGGCTTGGTCGATGTCGCGCCGGGAGAACTGCCACTGCTTCGTCAGGGGTTGAGCCGCTTGCTCGGGCCACTTCGAGTCTAGCGGATACGCGCCCCCCTCGCCGTTGCGACAGTTCCAGGCAGCTGGCGAGGTCACGCCAGTCGTGGAGTACACATCGACCCGCACCGATGCGTCGTTGGGCTGCCCGTTGTAGCCGCTGATCTTGAACACGCTGCCCATCGAGCCTTTGTGCATCGCGCAGTTCCAGTCAGCGGCGGTCAGCCGGAACGGCTCTCCGATGATGGGGGAAAGGGAGAGAATGGCGAAGAGCGATCCGATG
>JBFXBK010000470.1:0-6600 GCA_050183255.1 Polyangiaceae bacterium
GGCACCGGCGGTACGACTGGCGGGCCACGCTGCGGAGACGGCCTGATCAACCAGGCTGAGGATGTCGAGCTCTGCGACGATAAGAACAACGAAAACGGCGACGGTTGCGACTCAAACTGCCAGCTCGAAGCTGGATGGTACTGCCCCACGCCTGGGCAGCCCTGCGAAGCGGCGGAGTGCGGCGACGGGATCGTCGCTGGCAAAGAGGAGTGCGAAGACGGCGACAGCCCCCCAGCGGATGGCAATGGCTGCGATGCCAACTGCAAGCGCGAGCCAGGCTACGCCTGTGACCCGCCGGGCCAGCCGTGCCACCTCAGCGTCTGCGGTGACGGCGTCGCGGAGGGCGACGAGCAGTGCGACGACAAGAACAACGACACCGGTGACGGTTGCACGCCGTTCTGCAAGCGCGAGCCTGACTGCTCCCAAGGCGCGTGCACGTCGGCCTGCGGTGACGGTATCATGCTTCCGAACGGAACCGAGCAATGTGAAGACGGCAACACTGTCGCCGGCGATGGTTGCTCACCCGACTGCATGATCGAAGTCGGCTTCAAGTGCGACCAGGTCACGGAGAGCCCGACCGAGCTGATTCTACCGCTGGTGTTGCGGGACTTCTCGGACCAGCACATCGACTTCGAGAACGGCAACGGCGGTGAGACTGGCATCGTGGCGGTGGACCTCGGAACCGACGGCAAGCCCGTCTACGCAGGCGGAGCGGGCACCAACACGACTCACGGCGCTGGACCGTTCGACCAGTGGTACCGAGACACGCCAGGCACGAACGTCACCGTGCTGCAGTCCATGACCTTGGCGAAGCTCCCCACGGGTGAATTCCAGTTCAACAACTCGAACTTCTTCCCACTCGACGGGCTCGGTTTCGGCAACGAGGGCCGCGGCCACAACTTCCACTTCACCAGCGAGGTCCGCTACTGGTTCGAGTACAAGGGCACGGAGCAGCTGGACTTCACCGGTGACGACGACGTCTGGGTGTTCGTGAACCGGAAGCTAGCCGTGGACCTCGGCGGCGTACACGGCGCCCAATCTGGCTCGGTGAATCTCGCAGCTTTCGCCACCACCGCGAATCTGGAACTAGGCAAGGTCTACGAAATCGTCGTTTTCCAGGCGGAAAGACACACGAGTCAGTCGAACTACCGGCTCACCCTCTCGAACTTCGAAAACTCGCGCTCGGTGTGCAAGAGTGAGTGCGGCGACAGTATCGTGGCCAGCGACGAGCAGTGCGACGACGGCGTCAATGACGGCGGTTACAACGAGTGTGGGGAGGGCTGCAAGCTGGGGCCGCGTTGCGGCGACGGTGAGCTGCAGCAACCCGAGGAAGAGTGCGACGACGGTAACTTCACGAACGGCGATGGCTGCGAGTCCAACTGCCGCAAGAACGTGCCGAAGTGACGCTTTCGGGGTGTGGGCTACAGGTTGAGCAGCACGAGCAGGCCCACACCGCACACCAAGCCGAAGCCGATACACCCGTAGAAGCCGATGCGCTTCCACAGCACGAGCTCGTGAGTGCGGTCGTCGTACTCATCGCCAAACACGACCTGCCAGCCGCCGCCGAAGAACAGCGGCAGCATGATCACGGTCGTGATGATGTAATACTGCTCGAGAAATATCAGCGTCGCCACGTTGAGTAGCAGCAGCGCAGCGCCCGAGCCGAGCATCTTCAGGCCCTTGAGGCGCTCCACCCAGAAGCCTTGCTCAGGCACGTCTTCATTGTGTCCTGGGCGGGGCGTTGCTGGCTGCTGCGCCTGCTGGCTCGGGTACTGCGGTTGATGCTGAAACTGCGGCCCACCAGCGTATCCGGGAGGTAACGGTCGAGCGGCCATCGCCTGAGGCGAAGCGATGACCGGAGGCTGGGCGTATTGCTGCGGTGGCGCTGCTTGCTGCGGAGGCTGGGCGTACTGCTGCGGAGGCTGGGCGTACTGCTGCGGAGGCTGGGCGTACTGCTGCGGTGGCTGCGCGTACTGCTGCGGTGGCTGCAATTCAGGCTGCCAGGGCGGGACTTGAGGCTGTTCCTGGGGGGGAGGCATGCCGTACCCCGGCACAGCCCGCGACACGTCACCTGGGGCCTCGAGCGTTGGGTCCACCATCGGCATCAGCTGCGTGCCGCCGAACGGCGGTCCCCCCGGCGGCTGCCCGCCTCCAGATTGACTCATGACTCGGGAGTTTCCGAGAGGTGCGCCAGCGCGTCAAAGACCAATCGTGCACCTGCTTACAGTTCGAGCGCGGAGTAATTCTCGGCTTTGAAGCCAATCACTACCGCACCGCTTGGAGCTACGAGGATCGGGCGCTTGATCAACTTGCCATCCGCAGCGAGCGCGCCGAGTGCGTCCGCCTCGCTCATCGTCTTGAGTTTTTCCCCGAATCCGCCATTGCGGTAGCTCTGGCCGGAGGTGTTGAAGAGCTTCTTCAACGGCTCGCCAGAGTCCTTCCAAAGCCTCTTCAGGCTGGCCTTGGAAGGTGGATTCGCCACGAGATCGATCAGCTGGATCTCGTGTCCCGCTGCTTCGAGCCAGCGGCGAGCCGCCTTGCACGTGCTGCAGCCGGGGTAGTGATACAGGGTGACTTGAGCCATACCCGGTCATACTCAAGACTCTGACCCGCGAAAAGCGCGAGGCCTTCGCAGCCGCGCGGAATACTCGTCGGCTGGCGCGGGTTCGCCCCGCGGGGAATGGTGGCGACGCTTCTCAGAGCTCGGACGGCACGTAGCCGCGCAGCCAGGGTTCAGCGCTGGCAGCGGGCGATCCTGACGCTGGCAGCGTTCTGCGCGACGCTGTGGCTGTTTCCGACGCAAGCCCACGCCCAGGCAAGCGAGCAGTGCCTTGAGTCCAAGCAGCTCACGCTCTGCCTCCCGGCCTCCACGCCGCCGCTTTCATCGCAAGTGAGTGCTGGGACCGGGGCGCACGCGATCACTCCATTCCAAATCGAGCAAGCGCCCATGTGCGGCGCGGACGCAACGTCCGTGAACGCGCCTCCCCCACTCGTGCCTTCGAGCCGCGCCGCGCTCCAGGTTAGCCCGGGAGATGACCAAGCCCGTCAAGATAGAGGCGCACCCGGCTTCGACGGGCCGCGATCGCGTCAGGCCAGCAAGCCCGAGCTACAACGCGCGGTGCTGCTAGGCGACGAGGCGTTGCCCTCGGCAAACTCCGTACGCGCGCCGCGGATTTTTCACGCGGGAACGGCCCGAGTCGGCGTGAGCCTGGGCCTGTATCGGCCGCCGCGACGCGGCTAGATCCCCGCCTCGTTCATCTGCGTGGTTTCAGGCCAGCCGTGCGGCTGCGCGTCGCCCTGCGCGACACTAGCTCGCGTGGGCGTCGCGGTTGCTCAGTGCGGCGACTGCTCAGTGTTGCTGCGCGTCACCACCCACCCGCCTGCGCGTGATCCATCCGCGCGGCAAAAGATCCCGTCAGGCAGGCGCCTGCAGCGTAGGCGCCCCATTCCATCCCGAAAGATTTGTTTCGTTATGACAACACAAACATCCATCGTAGGCTTCTTGCTCTGCTTTTTTGCGGGCATGGGCTTCATGTATTCCGCTCAGAGGGCTCAGCAGCCACTGACGAAAGCGACCTCCGAGAGCGCGAGCCCCGACCACTCAGGCGCGGCAATTCCCATCGACAAGGACGACCCCCAGTGGGGAAGGTCCGATGCGTACGTGACACTGGTCGAGTTCAGCGACCTTGAGTGTACGTTCTGCAAGCGCGTGGAGCCTGATCTGGCGCGTATCCGCGCGGAGTACGGGGCCGACAAGCTCCGCTTCGTGTGGAAGCACATGCCGCTGTCGTTTCACAAACAGGCGCGAAACGCGGCGCTCGCCTCGCAATCTGTGATGAGTCGCAAGGGCTCCGAGGCTTTCTGGAAGTTCCGCGACCTGGCCTACCAGAACCAGGCTGGTCTGAACCCCGCTGCGTTCGAGCTTTGGGCCATGGATCTCGGGGTTAGCGCCGCTGAATTCCGTACGGATCTTGGCGACTCGAAGCTCTCCAGTCAGCTCCGGGCAGACGAAGCACTCGCCAAGCGCCTCGGGGTCAGCGGTACGCCCACCTTCTTCGTCAACGGCCGGCGCCTGGTCGGCGCGGCGAGCTTCGCGCAGCTCAAGGAGGTGATCGACGCGGAGCTCGCCGAGGCCAAACGTCTGGAGGCGGCAGGCACCGGGCGGGGCGACATCTATCCCCAGCGCCTCAGCGTGAACCTGGTAGCTCAGCCAGCGCCCACTCCGAGACCCTCGGCCCCGCCAGCTCCACAGGACACCACCGTGTACCACGTGCCGGTCACGCCCAGTGACTTCATCCGTGGACCGTCGGACGCCCCGGTCACCATCGTGGAGTTCAGCGACTACGAGTGTGGTTACTGCAAACGCGTCGAAGCCACCCTCCACAAGCTAATGAAAGACTACCCCGGCGACGTACGCCTCGTGTGGAAGGACCGCCCGCTGAGTTTTCATCGCTACGCCCAGGGCGCCGCCGAGTTCGCGAGGGCGGCAACGAAGCCAGGCTCACCCGGCAGCTACTGGCAGGTCCATGACGCCCTCTTCGAGGCACAACCACGCTTCGCCCCAATGGAACTCGAGGCGCTCGCACAGAAGCTCGGACAACCCTGGAAGAGCATCGAAGCGCGTATGAAGTCGCAGCCGGTCCAGGCAGCAATCCGCGAGGATATACAGCTGGCGGACAGCTTGAAGGTGAGCGGGACGCCCAACTTCTTCATCAACGGTCGCGCGCTCAGAGGCGCCGTGCCGATCGAGCGCTTCGCGGCCTTGATCGACGCCGAGCTCGCCAAGGCCAAACAGCTCATCGCAGCGGGGACACCGCGCGCGGCGGTGTACTCGACGTTGATGCGCGGCGCACGCAAGCCAGACTGAGCACCCTGGAGCGAGGGCGGCGCCCGCCCTCGCTCGCCTCATTGGATGGAGTCTGGATCCGGAGCCCGCAACCGAGCGTCTTGTGACGCATTCGCCAAGATCGGACGTTGCTTGTCCTTGCGTCGTGTGCAGGGGAGCTAAGCTCCGGCGGTGCAGACGCTGAGACCCTACCAACGCGAGGCCGTCGCGGCCGTGATCAGCGCGCGGCGCGCTGGCGTGCGCCGCCAGGTGGTGTGTCTGCCAACAGGCGCCGGAAAGACGGTGATCTTCTCCGAGCTCGCGCGCGTGGCGAAGCGACCGGTGCTGGTGCTGGCTCACCGGCGGGAACTAGTAGAGCAAGCGCGGGAAAAGCTAGAGCGCGCCCTGGCAGGACGGCGCAGCGTCGGTATCGAACAGGGTACGGACATCGCGACCTCAGCGGAGGTAGTCGTCGCGTCGATTCGTTCACTTCATGAACAGCGGCTGGCGCGTGTGCTCGCAGAGCGACGCTTTGGTCTCATCGTCTACGACGAGTGTCACCATGCCCCGGCGCAAGACAACTTGCGTGTCCTGCAGACTCTGGGCGCGTTCGATGCGAAATGGGACGGCACGCTGCTCGGCTTCACGGCCACGACCTCGCGGGGCGACGGAGCCGGCCTCGATCGAGTCTTCGAGCGCATCGTCTACGAGAAGAGCCTCGGCGATCTGATCCGCGAGGAATACCTGGTTCCGCTGCGGGGCTATCGCATCGCCACGGCCGCCGACCTGGTGCGGGTGAGCCTGGCCGGCGACGATCTCAACCTCGAAGAGCTCGCGGAGGCGGTCGATATCGAGTCTCGCAACGACCTGGTGGCGCGCAGCATCCAGGAGCTCGCGCGAGATCGACGCACCATCGTCTTCTGCGTCAACGTCAAGCACGCGCGGCACCTCGCGCGGGCGCTCAACGCAATCGGCATCGCGACGGGCATCGTCCACGGTGAGATGAAGCTCGAACAGCGCCGAGCGACCCTCGAACAATTCCGTGCGGGTTCACTCTCGGCGATCACCAACGTGGGCGTCCTCACAGAGGGCTTCGACGACCCTGGAGTCTCCTGCGTGGCGATGGCGCGACCCACGCGCTCTGAAGGGCTGTACGCGCAGTGCGTTGGGCGCGGCACTCGCTTGGCGCCAGGCAAGTCCGATTGCTTGGTGCTCGACTTCGTGGATCTCTCGGAGCTGTCTCTCGTGGGCCTGCCAAGCCTCGCGGGGCTACCTAGCGGAGTAGATCTCGAAGGCCAGCGCCTGGACGAAGCTGCCGCAACCCTCGCCGGGCTCTACGACGACCACCCAGGCTTCGAGCTGGACCCGGGGCACATCACGCTAGCGGAGATCCAGCGCCGAGCGGCTAGCTTCGACCCGCTCTCTCGCAAGCTGGACGACGACATCCGCGCGCTAACGCCCAACGCGTGGTTCAGCCTCGGCGCCCATGGGCTTGGACTGCACGCGTTCTGGACCAAGGCTGCCGAGCGCGACGGGCGGCCCTCGGAACTGTTGATCCTGGATCAGCGCCAGCACGGTCAGGCGCGAGGTAAGCGCTGGAAAGTCACCCTCGACGGCCGAGAGCTCGCGCGCTTTTCGCGGATCGAGGAGGCGGTGGAGGCCACGGACTACGAGCTCGCAAGCCGTGGACGAATGAGCGCGCTCAGCGCCTTACCCCAAGCTGGGTGGCGCAGCGAAGCCGCACCTCCCTGGCTCGAGGAACGCCTGGCTCTCAC
>JBFXBK010000471.1:0-6581 GCA_050183255.1 Polyangiaceae bacterium
GGCGCCCAGCGCGGCGCCGCAGACTTCCAGCCTCAGCGTCGGGAACGCCGACGAGAAGATCCCCGCGGCGTTCTCCGATCGCCAACCGAAGAGCGAGCCGGTGTCATCGCCCGTGTTCGAGGCGCCGCCACCGTCGTTGCAAGCCGTCGTGCGGCCTTCGGAGCCTGCTGCGGAGAGCAGCGGCAAGGCGTGGATGCTGATCGCCCTGGTGGTGCTCGTGATCGTGGGCGTCGCGGCGTACTTCATGACCCGGCCTGGGCCGACCCCCTGAGCCAGGCGAGGCGCTCATGAGCTTCGCTCGCGTCGCGGTGCCAGTGCCGCTCGGTCAAGCCTTCAGCTACCAGGTGCCGAAGTCCATGGCGAGCGACGTCCGCGAGGGCTCCCGGGTGCTCGTGAGCTTTGGGCGGCGCAAGATCCTGGGCGTCGTCGTGCGCCTCGAGGAAACGACCGACGTCCCCGAGGAGAAGCTCAAGCCGCTCCTGGCGGTGGTGGACCCAGAGCCCGTGCTCCCACGCGAGCTGCTCTCGTTTCTCGTTGAGCTCGCGCGCTACTACCTGGCTCCGGTGGGCGAGGTGATGCGCCTCGCGCTGCCGGCGCTGGAGCGCACGGCGACCGAGCGATTGGACCAGGCGGGCTTGCTCGATGGGGTGCAAGTGCAAGCGGTGGGCAAGCTCGTGCAGGTCGTGCGGGCGTTGCCGGTCGCATGGGACGCTGCGCCCAAGCTGCGCTCCAAGCAGGCGCAGCAGATCCTCGAGGAATTGCGGGAGCTTGGGGATTGGGTGAGCGTGAGTGACCTCGCGCGGCAATACAAGAGCGCGCGCGGCGCGACGAAGCGCCTGCAAGAGCTGGGTCTGGTGGAGGTCGACAAGCAGCAACGCGAGCTCGATCCGTTCTTTGCCGACGCCAAGCGAGACGTCGCGCCCACCTTGACCGAAGCTCAAGACGCAGCCGTCCAAGCGGTGCTGCCCACGCTGAAGGAGCACGGCTTCGCAGGTTTCCTGCTGCACGGCGTGACCGGCTCCGGCAAGACCGAAGTCTACTTGCGCTTGGTCCAGCGTTGCCTCGAGCTGGGGCGCGGCGCGATTGTGCTGGTGCCAGAGATCGCCCTGACACCCCAGCTCGTGGGGCGCTTTCGTTCGCGCGTCGGCGATGCCATCGCCGTTCTGCACAGCGGGCTCACGGATCTCGAGCGCCAGGCGATGTGGAAGCGCCTCAGGGCAGGGGAATTGAAGGTCGCTGTTGGGGCGCGCTCGGCGTTGTTCGCGCCGGTGCCGGACCTGTCCTTGATCGTCGTCGACGAAGAGCACGACGGCTCCTTCAAGCAGGAAGAAGGCGTGCGCTACAACGCGCGGGACATGGCGCTCTTGCGCGCCCATCGCGCCGGCGCGGTGTGTGTGCTCGGCTCCGCTACGCCATCGCTAGCTAGTATCCATGCGGTAAATGGCGGGCGCATGACGCACCTGGTGTTGCCGGATCGGGCGCACGCCGCGGCGGCGTTGCCTCAAGTGGAAATCGTCGACTTGCGGCGTATGGGCCCTGGTCCTTCAGGGGACAAGCTGATCAGCTTGCCGTTACACCGGGCGCTGGAGCGCACCCTGGAGGCAAAAGAGCAGGCCATCCTGTTCCTCAATCGGCGCGGTTTCGCTCCGTCGCTGACCTGCGCGAGCTGCGGCCAAGTCGCGGACTGTCCAAACTGTTCGGTTGCGCTGACTTACCATCGCGCCCGCGGTGAGCGCTTGGTCTGCCACTACTGCGACTACACGGCGCAGGCGCCAGCACGGTGTCCGCGCTGCGGAGCGCCAGGGATGGTCGACGAAGGCGCGGGGACCGAGCGCATCGAGGCGCTGCTCAAAGAGAGCTTCCCGGAGGCGCGGGTGGCGCGCCTGGACCGCGACGTCGCGGCTGGCCTCAAGAGCGAGCGCATCCTGGACGCGGTGCGCCGGGGCGACGTGGACATCCTGGTCGGCACTCAGATGGTGACCAAGGGCCACGATCTCCCGGCGGTGACGCTGGTCGGTGTGCTGAACGCCGACGCTGCCCTCAGCATGCCGGATTTCCGTGCGGCAGAGCGGACCTTCCAGCTCTTGGTGCAGGTGGCTGGGCGCGCCGGTCGTGGCGACGCGCCAGGCACGGTGTTGATCCAGACTCGTCAGCCAGACCATCCGGCGATCCAAGCTGCGCTCACTCACGACGTCGGCAAGTTCGTCGAGCGTGAGCTGCAAGACCGCGAAGAGCTCGGGTACCCGCCCTACTCGCACGTGGCGTTGGTGCGCGTCGATGCAAGCTTCGAAGGCGCCGCCCACGAAGTCGCGCGCCAAGTGGCCGAGCTTGGGCGTCGCATCGCGGGTGAGCGCTTCGAGCTCGAGGTGCGGGGACCTGCGCCGAGCCCGCTGTCGCGTCTCCGCAACCGCTATCGCTTTCAGATCATGCTGCGCGCGGAGGACCGTAAGGCCTTACGTCCGGCGCTGCTCGCCATCGTGCGCGGGCGGTGGGATCGCCGGGTGCGGGTGAGCGTCGACGTGGACCCGATGAGCATGCTGTAAGTCGAGTGGCCTCCCTCGCGTTTGACCGGGAGTGCCTTGGCTAAGCGAGCAATGCGACGTCGCCCCGCTTCAGAAACAGTGTTAAGCCCCGGAGCGATGGCGTTCTCCAAAGGGCTCCGCTTGTTGCTGCCTGGCCTGACGCTTGCGATGGGCGTTGCGTGGGTAGCGCCGGCTCAGGCCTTCGAACGGCAGTGGCACCTTGGGGCGGGCTTGGGGGTCGCGACTTTCCCCCAGATCGAGAACAGCGGCGCACCCTTCAACGGAGAGAGCCTGAAGCCACCGGCGGTCGGCCTGTACACTGCGTACGGGATCTCCGACTACTTCGACTGGCGGCTGGAACTCACCTGGGGCTTGCACAGCTTGGACGGTGCGCCTGAAGAGCCGGTGGCGGATCTCGAGACGACGCATGTCGTTTCCGCGTCGAGCGGGCTCTCTTACAAGCTCGATGTGATCGACTGGATCCCGTACCTGGGGCTGATGGTCGGCTACTACGGCTACTTCGGGGGGCCGCATCTGACTTCGGATGGTCTCGCTGAAGGTGGCGGCAGCGATGCGGGTGCTTCGCTGGTCCTCGGGTTGGATCACGCCGTGAATCGCGACTTCGCGGTAGGCATTCAGCTGCGCTACGACCGGTTGTTGTCGGGGCAGGACTATTTCATCGGCCAGCTGCGTTTCGAGCATACGTGGGGCTTCTGAGTCGCAGGGGCTTCTGAGTCGCAGCTCGGTCAGCGGTCGGCGCTCCTCACCCCCAAACCGGTAAACGGCCGGAAACACACGGGGTCTAGCTCGGAGACTTTCAACATATTTGCGGGGTGGGTGGGGGCTCGTGCTACCCCATAGGCCGAGGTCGAGGTCGGTTAGTGGGCAAGCTGCAAGAAACGAGGCTCCGGGCGCGGCGGTGGGCAAGCCACTTCGCGCATTGGTTTGTCGCCGGTTCCGCGCTGGCTGCACCGACGCTGGAGACTGGATGCACCCAGCAGAAAGCCGGCGAAGGGCCGCCCCCAGAGGCTGGCACCAGCGCAGCTCAGGTTGCGCCGCCCGCGCCCACGAAGACGCCTGAAGATCAGGCTGCCCCGGCGGAAGACTTCAGGCCGGCGATGCGCGCTGGTGACTGGAAGACCGCAGCGTCGATCATCGATTCGGCGCCAGAGGACGTGAGGAAGTCGCCAGCGGCTCGCTTCGCGCGCGCCCACGCCGCAGCTCAGCTGGGTGAGTTTCCGAAGTGCGTCGATAGCCTATCGGGGCTTGAAGCCGATTTGCCCGTGCTCAGCTCGGAGATCGCCGAGGCGCGGGCCCACTGTCAACTGGAGGTCGGCCCCTACGACGCTGCCGCCGCGTACTTTGGATCCAAGGATACTTCCCGCGACTTGATCCGCGCGGCACTGGCTTTTGAGCGTGGCAAGAAGCCCGACAAGGCGAAGGCGGTGGTCGCTCAGATCATCACGCGCGAGACCTCGCGACGTGCCCGCGCCCGCGGTCGCCACAAAGCCCAGAAGCTGCGCTCATCCCTGGTGCGTGAAGCCGAAGCACGGGAAATCCGCGCTCGCGTCTACGACATTCAAGAAAAGCCCCAGCTCGCCGCAGCTGACCGCCAGTGGATCGCGACCCAGGTGCCCACGCAGGCGCCCCCCAACGGCGAGGCTCCCCAGCAGCTCAGCAAGCAGCAACGCTATGAGCGCGCGATGGAGTTCGCGCGCGAGGGTGACATCGAGCACACCGACGCGGAGCTCTTGCTGATCGCGAAGAGCCCAGGCGCCGCGATCCCCGAGAAGGAGCTGGTCCACGCTCGTGGCTGGGCGCGCTACATGGCGCGTCACTACAGTGAGGCCGCGCCGCTCCTGGAACAGGCGAATCAGCTCGGGTCGCAGCACGCGATTCGCGACTACTACTACGCAGCCAAGTCATGGTCCCGCGCGGATCAAGACGAGCGCGCCATCGAGATGTACGAGCGCCTGATGGTGCGCTACTCCTCGAGCAGCTACGCGGACCACGCGCGCTACATGGCCGCGCGCCTGCGCTACATCCTTGGGGACTGGAAGGGCGCGGAGAAGGCCTACAAGGCGTACCTCGCAAAGTACCCGCGCAAGGGCCAGCACTCGAGCGAGGCGCGCTACGAGCTGGCGATCACCTGGCTGGCGGGTGACAAGCCGGGCGAGGCACAGAAGGTGCTGTCGGAGCTCGCCAAGGACGAGAAGGACCCGCGAGATCGTGCGCGCCTCACGGAACTCTTGGGAGTCGCGCTAGCGGCCCAAGGGAAGGCTCCAGAGGCTGCAAGAAATTTCCGTGAGGTAATTGAAGAGCGGCCGCTGTCGTTCGCGGCGCTGATGGCGACGGCGCGCCTGAAGCAGATGGGGCAGAGCCCGCCTCCCCCGATCGCGCCCCCGGAGGCTACAAAGGCAGTCGGCCCTCTCGACTTGAGCTTGCCGCCGAAGGTGCAGGCGCTCCACGACGCCGGGCTCGCGCTGCGGGCCGAGTCTGAGCTCGAGCGCCTCGAGCCGAGCTACAAGAAGTCCTTTGCGGATCGCGCGGACGAGGCGCTGTGTCGGACCTACGCCATGCTCGGCAGCGCCGCGCGGCGCTACCGTGTGGGGCAGCGCGCGGTGCGCTGGGCGGATCTGAACACTGCGCCCAGCACCAGCAATCGCTGGGCCTGGGAGTGCATCTACCCCGAGCCCTTCGTGGAGACGGTGGAGAGCGAGGCGCGCAAGAATTCGTTGCCGCGCGGATTAGTTTACGCGCTGATGCGCCAAGAGAGCAGCTTCCGGCCTCACGTTGTTTCGCCGGCCAAGGCGGTCGGACTGATGCAGCTCATCCCGCCTACCGCCAAGAACGTCGCCGACGAGCTCAGCGTGGAGTACAAGCCGGAGCTCTTGCGCCTGCCGGCGTACAACGTGCGCTTCGGCAGCTACTACCTGAAGAAGGTGCTCGATCAGTTCTCCGGCAGTGTGCCCCTCGCGCTGGCGGCGTACAACGCCGGTCCGTCTGCGGTCGGGCGCTGGCTGAAGACGGGGCACTCGCTGCCCCTCGATGTGTTCGTCGCGCGCATCCCCTACGGGGAGACGCGCGGCTACGTCGCTCGGGTCGTCGGCAACCTGGCGCGCTACGCGTACCTCGAAGGGGGCGAGGCCGCCGTGCCTGACATCGCCCTCGAGCTACCGAGCGACGTCAAGGTCCCAGAAGACGCCTACTGAGCCGCTACTCCGCGGGGGTGGCGCCGTCCAGGGCGAGCTCCGAGGCCGTGATCGGCTCGACCCGTGACTTGAGCCAGGCGATGGTCGCTGCTTCATCGCGCTCGGGAGCGCCGGGCAGCTGCACCACGCGCTTTGCGAGGCCCTTCCAGGCGCCGACCATCAGCATCAACCAGATCTGGAAGTAGTCCACGCCGTCGAACACCACGGCGTCTTCGCGCCCGTAGACTTCCTTGTTGTCTTCAAATTCCGCGGGGTAATCCGCGAAGTGACAGCGTGCCTTCACATGGTGGTGGATGTGATAGCCGTCGTTGAAGCAGCGACGATTGTAGCGTGTGTTGATGCAGGTGATGCTGTTGCGGTAGGCGACCTCGGGCGAAGCCGGATCGATGAATGCGTGCTGCGTCCAGTTTCCCATCATCATCAGCGTGCGGACGATGATCACCGGCAGTACGAATACGACGAAGGTCGCCTGCCAGTTCAGGTAGGCCAAGCCTCCAATCACCAGCCAGAAGCTGACCTCGCCGACCACGAGGCGGCGCAGCATCTTCTTGTTGCCCTTCTCGAGGTGATACGCCGCGAGGTCGTAGAGCCCGAGGAACATGAAGCGCAGGTAGTAGCGCAACCAGTGCGTGAAGCGGTCACGCTTGAAGCGCATGGTCGACGAAGTGTCCTGCTCCAGGTTGTTCTCAGGGTGGTGCATGCCCATGTGATGCACGAAGTAGCTCTCCGGCGTTTCCCCGAAGAAAGGGCCAAGCAGCCACGGGATCACGTAGTTGAGCGCGCGGTACTGCTTCTTGAACAGCATGCGGTGCGACGTGCAGTGCAGCATCAAGATGAAGCGGTCCAC
>JBFXBK010000472.1:0-6572 GCA_050183255.1 Polyangiaceae bacterium
TCAACGTCAGCCTCAAGCACGTGACCATCGAGGACGCAGACATCACCGGCAAGACCATCAACGGCGAGCGCATCGACGAGCTGCTCGCCGGAAAGACCTGAGCCGATTCAGGCTGCTTGGCGCCTCAACTCGTGCAGGGAAAAGCGGCCGCCCAGTGCAGCCTCACACAGCTCCACATGACGCCGATGGTGCGTAAAGAAGAGCACCTGAGTGCGCCGCCCGAGCTCGCTCAGTGCCTCGAGCGCTGCCCGTGCGCGCTCCTCGTCGAAGTGCACCAAGATGTCGTCGAGCACGACGGGTAAGACGGTGCCCGCCTCGACGTAGCGCTCGATGCTTGCGATGCGCAGCGCCAGAAAGAGCTGGTCCCGAGCGCCATCGCTCAAGTCGTCCACGCGCACGCGCTCGTGCTCACCCCGCGCTCCACTCGGGATGGCTTCGAGTATCGCGCGGTCATCCCCGTCAAAGCCAACGCTCAGCTCCCGGTACCGGCCCAAGGTCAGCTTTGGGAAGAGTTCGTTCGCGCGCTCCAAGATCGGCCCCTGATTTTCCTTACGGTAACGCTCGACTTCACGAGCCAGGATCAGCTCCGCCAGCTTTACCCGACGGTAGCGCATGACTTCACGGCGCATCGACGCGAGCACCTCCTCCAGCTCCTCTCGTCGAGTCGCGGCAGATCCCGTGGAGAGCCGCTCGAGGCCAGCCCGCTTTCGCTCGAGGTCGGAGATGGAATCGCGGTAGCTCTCATCGAGCTCGCCCAGCTCGCTCTCCAGTTCGCTTAGCCCGAGCGCAATCTCCGCCGGAGGCGTCGCTCGGACTGCCATCAGAATGGCCGGAACGTCACTGAATGTACCGCCTGCTTCTTCCAAGAGCTCGCGTTGCCGCTCGGAGAGCGCCTCGCCCAAGCGACGTTGCTCCGCCGCCCGGCGCTCGGCCGCGGGCAACTCTGCGGAGTCGCCCACGCCCGCGATTGAGCAGAGCCGAACGAGCTCACCATCGGCCTCCTGGCGGTCTTGTTCGAGCTGAGAGAGCTCCCTCCCGACGCGCTCGATGCGATCGCTCAGCTGGGCGACGCGCTCGGCCTTGATTCGTTCCGCGTGGTAACGCCGCTTGAGTTCGGCGCCCGCTCGGGCCACATCCCAGTCGAGCAGGTCAGGCGCAAAACGCTCGAGTCGCTCGCTAAGCCAGGCTGAAAGTTGGAGCGCATCACGGTCCATGCCTTGGATGCGCCCCTGAAGCGACGCGCGCTTGTCCAGGCGGCGTTCGAGCTGCGCAAGTGCCTCGATGCGGGCATTGACAACCCGACTGGGCGTTTCTGGGGGGAGATTGAAACTCAGCAGCGTCCGCTCCCAGTGCGAGGCCCACTCGGCGTGTTCAGCCTCCGCAAGCGCCAGCAAGCGCTGGCGCACCGCGCGACGCTCAGCGAGGTCCGCCAGTCGCTTGGCGTCCGACCGGAGTTCGGCAGCATCGAGCTTGAGCTGTCCAACCACCGCGCGCGCGCGCTTGACCAGTTCCGTCAAGGATCCGCAATCGAGCGGTGCGCCAACACCCTCGAGCCGCAGTTCGAGCTCGCGTCTCGCCTTCTCGAGTCGCGCGCCGAGGCGCCCGATTTCCAGCTCGAGCGCGCCCACGCGCTGCTCCGCGTCCTTCAGCCGCACCAAGGCGGTGAAGCGTTGGGAGACCTGATCGGGCACGGCGCCGGCAAACAGCGGGTAGTCCGCCAAGAAGGCCGCCATGGCCGCACCGAGGCGCTGCGTTGCCGCGTTGGCGCGGCGCTCAGCCTCGGACAGGCGCTCCCGGCTCAGCTTCACGCTACGCCGCAGCTGCACGCCCAGACTCACGCGCTCCGCGTCATCCAGTAGCTCGTCGACTAGGCCGTCAACTCGGCGCACAGCGCCTTCGAACGCCCGCACCTCGGGTGGCGACGGCAAGCGGGCTCCGCGAAGCTCGTCGTCAATGCGCTCCCACGCCAGCTGTCGCTCGCTCCGCGCTTGATGAAGCTCTTCTGGTTGAAGGAGCCGCCCTGTCGCTTCGAGCACCGAGAGTTCGCGCTCGGCTTCCTCTAGCGCGTTCTGCAGTCGTACCTGCTCGTTTTCGTGTGCGAGCCGAGCCTGCGTCGCAGCATTTGATTCCTCCAGGAAACGCTCTACGTGCGCCCCGGCTGGCAACACCAGCGGAGCTTCGGCCTCGAGCCCGAGCAGCTGGCGCGCCTGTTGGTTCTCCAGCTTCAGGCTCGTGATTTCCGCGCTGATCTCGTTGATGCGGGCCTCAACGGCGACTTCCTCGGCAGCCGTCTCGAGCGCGTGCTCGAGGCTGCTTAGATCAGGACGCGGCTGGAGAGCACCAATGCGCTCGGCCAGAGTCGAGTGCCGCGCGTCGAGATCGGCGAGCTCATCGCGCTGCTGAGTCAATGTCACCTCCAGTCGCGTCCGGTCCTCGATCAGCGCCGCTAGCTCGGCGCGAACGCCTGGACCTGGCAAGCGTGTCTCGCAGTCCGCCTCGAAGCTCAAACCGAGTCCGGCCATGCTCTGACGGATCTCCGCCTCGATCGCCTGAAGCTCGCCCCGGCGCCGCGGCAGATCGATCACGGCCTTGCGGTGGCTGCCGAGCGCGTCGTCTAGATACTCGAGTTCGCTCGCGTCGAGCTCGGTGGCCAGAGCACCAGGCTCACCCAACAGCTCCAACTCTTGCCGCGCGGATGTGAGGTCGGCGAGGCGACGTCGGGCTTCACGCTCACTCGAGGCGGCCTGCAACGTCCAGCGCTCGCGCTCCTGCTGGAAGTTCGCCGGCAGTTCTAGCGCTGTCCCGAGCGACTCCATCTCGCGCTGCGCTGCGGTCAGGCGAGCGGCGATGTGTCCGAGGCGCTGGAGCTGCTTCAGTCGACTCTCCTCCAGGCGCAGCTGGTTTCTCCGCGCGCTCAGGCGTTCGACCTCGCTGCGCTGACGATTTACCTCCTCGCGCTGTCGCAGCCAGCTCTCCGGTTCCGTCGTGGCCAGGCGCAGCTCGGTTTTCGCGGTTTGAAAGGCGGAGACCAGCTGGTTGATCGTTCGCTTACCGCGCGGCAAGTACAGAGCTTCGGCTTCTTGACGTAGCCTCACCAAGACTTCCCTCACCCCCCCCGAACCAATCCCGGCGGCGTACAGACTCTCCCCGAGGTGCCCCTCGCCTCGCGCCAAGGCGGCCCCGCCCTCGCGCAACGACACGTGATCGAGGCCGAACAGCGCGGAATACACCTCAGCGTCGACCCCCTGCAGGAGCGCCTTCAGCTGCGCTTCCGGGACACTCTCTCCGCTGGCGTCGAGCAGCGTGGCCTTGCGACCCTTGCGCCGCGTGAAGCGCTGGGTCCCTTCCTTAGTCGCAAGCTCGGCGCTGATGCGAAGATCTCCACCACCGTGCAGGTACACGTCCTGGGACACGTGGGGGATCCCGTACAAAAAGCCCTTGATCGCGCGAAGCGTCGTGCTCTTGCCCGCTTCGTTCGGGCCGAACACCACGTGAAAATCTGGCTCAGCCGCGGCAAAGTCCAGGCTCTCTCCGGTGAATGAGCCGAATTTCCCGAGCTCGAGCCGACGGAAGCGCACTAGCCACGCTCCGCATCGAAGAGCAACGGCAGCAGCAGCTGCTCTATCGCCCCGAGCTCATGCGCAGCCGCCGTTGGGTCCGTCAAGAGCAGCGCGTCCGGCCCCTCACGCAATTCCCTAGGGATACGCCGTTCGAGCTCTGCTAGCTCCTGACACAGCTCGCTGAGTTCGCCGGGGTTTTGGCGGAGCGCCTCGAGCGAACGCGCCAGCTGCCCCATCGGCCCACCCAGGGTTCGTAGCTCCGCCAGCTCGATGCGCGCGCTCGTGGCGATGTCGAGCCGCTCGAGCCAAACGTCGCCAACGTCACTGGCGACGCGCCGCATCTCTGCGAGCCAGCGCTCGGGGTCCGCGCTGAGCACCGCGTGGAGGCTTGATCGGCCAACAATCGTGATCCGCGCGGCAATAGGTCGTGCCAGTTCCGCCTGAAGCTGGCTCAGGCGATCCCCCACCATCACCAACAGCTCCTCTGGATGCTCGAGCTCGCTGGCGTCAAACTCGAGCTTCTCCCAGCGCACCACGCAGAGTTCCCGGTGCTCGACGCTCTGGACGCGGCCCGCCTCGACCTGAATCAGCGTCGCGCCCTTCGGCCCACACTCGCGCATGTGGCGCCCCTGGAGGTTTCCTGGGTAGACAATCCAGGGCTCCCGACTGACGACTTCCCGCGTGTGGATATGCCCGAGCGCCCAGTAGTCGTATCCGTGATGAATCAGCGCCTGGGTGGTGCTGGGCGCATAATTCGCGTGTCCGGGTCGGTCATCGAGGCAGGTGTGAAGCAACCCAATGTTGAAGAGGCCAGGGACCGGCGCAGGGTATTCGGGGGTGAGGTCACGATTCACGGCTCGTTCCGCGAAGCCTTGTCCGTGCACCGCGACGCCCAGTTCAGGGAAAATCAGGCTCCCGGCAGACGTTGAGGGGAGCTCCTGGACGTGATCGGGCAGGATGAGCTGCTTCGTCAGCACGCTCTGTGCGTCGTGGTTGCCTCGCAACATCGCCACGTGGATGGGGTGGAATGGCTGGCTCTGCTGAGCGAATCGAGCAGCGGCGCGGGACATGCGGCCAGCGCCGGCCAACCGCCCCAATTCCGTCAGGAAGAACAGTCCGGTCCCGTAGTCCCTCCAGTCGCCGTCGAAGAGGTCACCAGCCAGCAGCAGCAAGCTCGCTTGCTCCTCGAGGCACAGATCAATCAGCTTGGAGAACGCTCGACGCGTCGCACCGCGGAGCACATCCACCGGCGCGCCCTCGTAGCGTTCGAGTCCGAGCATCGGACTGTCCAAGTGAATATCCGCAGCGTGAATGATCTTCATCGCGCTTCAACATCCTGCCGCATCGTCACCCGCCACTCGCTCCTACCACGAGGCCGGGCTACCTACATGCGTTTACCGAACCAATCCGGGCGCGGGCGTGGGAGCCAGGCCGAGTTGGTCGCACCAGCTTGACGACTCGTCGTCCGTCGTGGACGCTTGTAAGGTCCGGGCCTTCCGCGATCACGAACTCACGAAGGAGTACGTCAGCGCGGCTCCCTGATCCGGAGTAGAGCTTGGTTACTTGTGGAGGGAACTACATGAAGCGACGTATCGACGGGTCACGACTCTTGGCACTGATGGCACTCGGCGCCTGCGCAACCTTCGCGCTGCCCGCGTGCTCCGATGACGAAGGCGGTGGCGGAAGCGGTGGCAAGGGCGGAACCGCTGGCACCGGTGGTAGCTCCAGCGGTGGAACTGGTGCCAGCTCTGGCAGCGGCGGAACCGGCGGTGGCGCCGGTGGAACCGGCGGCGGCAGCAATTGCTCGGCACCTGCAGACTCCACGAAGGCCAAGGCGTGCATCACGTTGGCGCCTCAGCCTCTCACGCCGGGGACCGACGCTGACATCGACGGCAGCGGCGTCGCGATCATCCAGATCTACGACACCGCCACACCGGAGGCGGACCCGATGAACCCGGTCGCGCCCTTGAAGCAGATCATGCTTCCCGACGGAGGCGCGGGCGAAGTCACCCTCGATGGGCTGACGGTGCAGGACGTCGATGACCTCCCGGAAACGGTCTACATCCGCGCTTGGTTCTTGGACAACCCGCTGGCGCTGCAGCTGGTGCAAGCCGGCGAAGCTCCCCTGGTCTGGGGTGTGTTCCTCGGTGGCGCCGACCTGAGCAGCGGACTCTCGACGTCGGCCCCCATGAAGCTGAAGAGCGTTTCGCTGACCGCGGGCGAGGGTAAAGACGTGACCGTGCCGATGGTTGGTTTCCGCAAGCTGCTCGTCACGATGTCTACGGCCAGCGGGTACTCGTTCCTCGGTGACGGCACGGGTCTCGGCAGCTGGGGCGCGTTCCAGCAGCGCGGCGTGAGCTCGAGCGCGCAACCCTATGGCTTCGGAATCCTGCGCATGTGTGCGGACTTCAACAAGCCGCAGGTCCTCCCGGGGTTGGTCGTGGCAGAGTGCGCAGGCGGCACCTGTGACGACACGTACATCGCTGGACGCATGGATGACTTCGGTCTGTCCCTCGACCCCAACGCGGGCTTGCTGCTGAACGAGCTGGCCCTCACGGCAGTTCTAGATCCCGGCGGGGCTGGCTTGCTGTTGCCCGCGGAGTACAAGCTCGACCTCAGCGATCCGAACAAGTACGACCTCGGCACGTTGAACATCGAGCTGTCCTTCAACTACCGCGGCGACTCCGGCGCTCCCCTGCCGACGGACGCACTCATGTGTCCTGATGGCGGCACGGGTGGCACCGGCGGAACGGGTGGCACCGGTGGCACTGGCGGCACCGGCGGAACGGGTGGCACCACCGGCGGCACTGGCGGCACCACCGGCGGAACCGGCGGCACGAACTAGTCGGTCCGTTAGCCAAAGCGAACGCGGGCGTGGTTCACACCACGCCCGCTGCGCTTTTGTGCGGCGCCGACGCTATGCGCGCAGCTTGCGGACCGCGGCGGACACGGTCTTTCCGTCCACTTCGGCGCCCGTCGACTTGAGCTGCTTCATCGCGACGCCCGTGGCCT